>JAAEPW010000001.1 GCA_024232355.1 Chloroflexota bacterium
CCGGTAGCAATGGCCAAGCACCTGCTTGTGGCCACAGACAATGCCACCCACGATTCTTCCCCGCCCCCCCAACACACAGATGTCAATGCTTGCCCACAAACCGCCAATCACCACAACAAGGCCAACCCGTCAACAACAGCCCCCTCCCCGCTTGTGGTCACAGACAACGCCCTCCACCGCCACCTCCGCCCAACAAAACAAGCCAACCCACCCCCTGGGCAAACCAGGGCGACACCGCGAGGGGGCGGACCGGGGCCGCGCCGGCGGTGGCGGCAATGAGCAGGTCAAGCCGATTCTTGTGGCAATCTGTGGCCCGAGGTTCATTACCAGGTTCTCGCACGGGAAGAAAGCGATGCAATCCGAGGAATCACACCTCTGTTTCGGCAGGGACGAGGATCACCACCCACAAATCACCAATCACCGCGACAAGGCCAATCCGGCAACAGCGATCACCTTCCCCGCTTGTGGTCACAAACAACGCCCCACACCGTCAACTCCCCTCCCCGCATTCCATCGCCCCTGGCCCAAGGTTCATTGCCAGGTCTTCTCATGGAGAGAAAGCGATGCCATCCAAGGGATCGCGCCTCTGTTCCAGCAGTGGCGAGCGATGGGGCGGGGACAAGGGTCATCCCCCACAAACCGTCAATCACCGCAACAAGGCTAACCCATCAGCAACGATCACCCCCCGCTTGTGGCCACAGACAACGCATCTCACCGATCCCACCCCGCATCCCAACGTACAGATGTCAATGCTTGCCCACAAACCGGCAATCACCACAGCAAGACCAACCAGGCAGCAGCCACCTCCCCCGCTTGTGGTCACAGACAACGCATCTCACCGATCCTTCCCTGCACCACAACGTCCAGATGTCAATGCTTGCCCACAAACCGCCACTCGCCACAACAAGGCCAGCCCATCAACAGCAGCCACCTCCCCGCTTGTGGTCACAGACAACGCCACCCACCGATCCTTCCCTGTTCCCCAACCCCAACTCCCCCCCCGCACCCCACCGCCCCTAGCCCAAGGGTACAAGCCAATGCCCTCCCAGGCCAGACCAGGGGGAGACGGCGAGGGAGCGAATTGAACTTCGTCGGCGGCGATGGGGCGAGCGATGGGGCAAAGGCAAATGAGGAAGGATTGGGCGGGGGAGATTTCTTTGCCGAAACTGACGCATAGGTGATGCCAAAACGACTGCCCTGTCCCAAATGGTTAGGGCAGCTCTGTGTTGAATAACAAGGGTTTGATTAGTTCCAGAACGGATATATTTTTCAGCCATCACAGGTGATTTTTGAACACTACCCAAATAATGGGAGCACCTCGTAACTATGGCCTTTTGCAAACCCTGAATTTAACATACTTGTAACCGATTCGTTATGCCCACAAAGAACAATTGCTTGTAAGATAATAGTGCTGTGCAATACTATTTCAATAAAGTGAGAACATGACCAATTCATCGATTTCTCTTGGAGGTTACATCATGCTCAAGCGTACCTTTATTCTTGTCGGAACAATTGTCTCCAGTTTGTTGACCCTGTGCGTTCTATTGGGTTTCCTCTCATTATCCACTCCAGTCGCTCGCGCCGATATGGCTCACGCCGAAAGTAATCTCGACGTCATTAGTGATACAATGATGACTCCTCTTGGCGTCTCGACTATTCCCAAGGGTTGCGTTGTCATCACCGAGATCACTACTTCCGTTACTTGGACCCAGCCTTGTTACGCCGTGATGAACTCGGTGCAAATTCCATCTACGGCCGTCTTGACGATCTCTCCGGTCACCAACACGCGAATCTACGTTCAAAAGGACGCGCATATCAAGGCATTCGGCAGGTTACACGCCGCAGGTGCAATCACTTTTACGTCGATTACTACATCTCCCGAACTTGGGGATTATTGGCGAGGCATCGTTATCGATGAGGATGCTGTGGAAACCCACATACAGTCTGCAACCATCCAGTACGCCCGTATTGGCATCGAGATTAATGACACAAATAACATTACCATCGCATCCAACATTTTTCGGAACAATGGCAATGGCGGTAGTCGGGACGGCGCTATCGGCGGCGACACTGATAATTCCCTCATTGTCAACAACCTTATCTATAGTTGCAGCAATGGTATTGCTTTACACGAGTCTTATGGGAACATAATCTCCAACAATATCATCTACAGCATTACCCATAATGGCATCGTTTTCATAAAAGATACGACTTTTGGCGGATCGCTAAACAACATCAGCAGCAACGAGATTCACCATTGCGGCAGTCAAGGTGTGCGACTTGAAAATGGTTACCGTAATCAAGTGCTTGGTAATACGATCCACCATAATGCCAAACTAGATACCACCAGTGCTATCTATCTGCTCAATCAAAGACGTGTCCGCATGAGCCACAACTATGTCTACAGCAACGGCAGGCATACCGACACCGGCTACTGGGCCAGTGTCTATATCACTGACATACCCTCGTCGAGTTCGCCCCTCATCAATATTTCCGCCAACGTCATTCATGACGAACACGGCGATGCCATCGAGTACGCTGCCATCAACGATATCGCCAATCTGCTAGATAATGCTTTGTGTTCCGTTAACGGCTATGAACTGGAGAATGAAGACACCGCCACCATCAACGCGCCCCACAACTGGTGGGGCGAAAACACGCCCAAGGCCGGTGAGAACTATACTGGCCCCGTCAGCCTCATCCCCTGGATCACCTTTGACCTCGCGTTCCAACCCGAAAGGCTATCTGTGGGCAAAACCGCTACCGTATCCATAACCCTGCAAGACATAAATAAACATACTGTCCCTCCGTCCGCCCGCACGGTCCAGTTGACGAGCAGTCTGGGCGTCATTAGCCCTACCTCTGTCATTGTGGATGATAAGGGCATCGCCACAGCTACACTAACATCGGCGGACTGGGGCACGGCGACTATCACTGCGACCGCCTTTTGCGACTATGCGATCACCGGAACGGTTGCGTTCACGCTACCCGACAAAGTGGATATGAGCGTGATAAAAGACGACAACGTCGGCTCAACCAACCCGATCCTCCCAAAGAGCGTGCAGCAAGCAAAGAATTGGCTGCGCGCAAAGAGTACGACTCAACATCGCGAATGTGTCAGCCCTGGCGACCTCGTCACTTTTACTGTCGCCGCCGTCAACGTCGGCCCCAACACGGCGCACGATGTCGTGCTGACCGAGATACTGACCGCCTCGAACCCGTCGCTCATCCCGCCCTATGTCGATTATGTAGATCGGGGATTTGATTGGCGGCGCGTCGGGACGAGTTACGTCTATACAATGCCCCTGGGCGATATCCCCCCCGGCGGCGGCGTCATCACTTATTTTGTCGTAGAGATCAGTCGTGCACTACCTATCACGGTGAACAATATTGTCAACCTGATCGAGGTCGAGAGCGCGGAAAATGACATCAACCCCATCGACAATCGCAACTATGAAGACACGCCCATCTGTCCGTGCGCCGATGTGACCATCAGCAAGACCACGGAACTGACCCAGATTTTGCCCGGCGGGTTGCTACCTTACACCATCACCTATTGTAACATTGGTGACGCTACTGCTGAAAACGTGGTCATTGTTGACACGCCCTCTCACTGGCTCACAACGACCGTCCCGCTGACACGCGACGTTGGCTCGCTGCTGCCCGGAACCTGTGACAATTTTACCCTGCCCTTTACGGTGAGCATCACGTCCCCTTGCAGCACACCGCTGACCAACACCGTCATTATCAGCACCAGTACGCGGGAATGTGACATCACGAACAACATCGCCCGATCCGAACCAGTACACGTTATCGGTGCCGACGTGATCATCAGCAAAACCACGGAACTGACGCAAGTTTTGCCCGGTGTCTTGATGACCTACACTGTCACCGGCTGCAACATTGGCGACGCTACTGCTGAAAACGTGGTCATCATTGATACACCCTCTTTCTGGCTCACACCGGCCGTCCCGCTGACACGCGACGTTGGCTCGCTGCCGCCCGGAGAGTGCGTCAGTTTTACCCTGCCCTTTACGGTGAGCATCACGGCTCCTTGCAGCACAACGTTGACCAACACCGTCCGCATTACAACTACCACGCCCGAATGTGCTATTACGAACAACGATGCCAACGCGCCGCCTGTACACGTCATCGGCGCCGACGTAACCATCACAAAGACGACGGAACTGACACATGTGTCACCTGGTGGCATAATCACCTATACTGTCCGCTATAGCAACAACGGTTCAACAGATGCTCAAAATGTGTTCATCACAGACACCCTGCCAGCCGGGATGGCCTTTGGCGGTGTAGTGAGTATGATACCACCATTATTTGGCCCAACACAAACAGGACAATTGGTGACTTGGTACACGCAGACCTTGCCAGCGGGTTACGGTGGCGACATTGTCTTTACGGCAACAGTCACTAACACTATTGTCTACTGCGGCAAAACACTGACCAACACTGTTCGCATCACGACCACCACGCCCGAGTGTGATATTATGAACAACGACAACTCGGCACCAGTGTCCATCCTTAATTGTTCCGACCTGATCGCAATCAAAGACGACGACGTCGGCCCGACATCATCCACAGTTCCCGACCTGTCAGTCGGTCAGGAAACCGTCGCAAATAGGATATTGCAGATGAACCGCGGGTGGGTTCAGAACTCGGAGATTGATTGGGAAATCCAAAAACCCCACAAAGTCTATTTGCCCTACGTGGTTCGTATCCCCTCTCTTCCGAGCAAAGGTACGCACCGCGAGTGCGTTCGCCCTGGCGATTTTGTCACCTACACCATCGCCATCGTCAACGCTGGCCCCTATACGGCAACCAATGTCGTCTTGACCGACGAGATGACCAAAACGATACCCTGGCACGCTACTTATGTAGATGGCTCTAGCCCCAACTCTAATTGGACCAGGGTCAACAGTCAGACGTACAGCATGTCCATAGATACACTGCCCCCTGATGAAGGCAGAATCCGTTATTTTGTCGTGCAGATCACCGACACGCTGCCGATCACGGTGAACAACCTGGTCAATCTGATTTGCGTCAGCAGCGATCAGGGCGACTTGAACTTTGGTAACAACTGCAACTATGAGGACACGCCGATTTGCCCCATCGTGGATGTGACGATCTCCAAGGACACACCACGGTTAGAGGTGTTACGCGGCGAACAAATACCCTACACCATCACCTTTGGCAACACTGGCAGCGCGCCCGCCGAAAATGTGGTCATCGTGGACGATTTACCGCCTGATACCCGTTACATCACTGACACCTGCAAGCCGCCCGTCATCACCTCGGCAAATCGCTTGACCTGGGTGCTAGACACTATACCTCCACACACCACTGACACCTGCCAATTGATCCTCGAGGTAGACAGCGGAGCTTTTTGTAGCACAACTTTGACCAACACTGTCACCATCACGACGAGTACGCGGGAAAGCAACGAGGATAACAACAACGCCCACGCATCGGTCCACGTGGGCGGCGCCGACGTGATCGTCACCAAGACGACAGAACTGACGGAGGTGTTGTCCGGCGAAATGCTAACCTATACCATCACCGGCTGCAACATTGGCAACGCAGTTGCCGAGAACGTGGTCATCACCGATACGCCCTCTCCCTGGCTCACAACGACCATCTCGCTGACACGCAACATTGGCTCGCTAGATCCTGGGGAGTGTGTCAGTTTCACCTTGCCCTTTCCGGTGAGCGAAACGGCCCCTTGTAGCACGACGTTGGTCAACACCGTCACCATCGCGACGACCACCCCCGAGTGTGGCTATGCAAACAACATATATACAACTTCAGTACACGTCAAGGACGTGGGCGTGACCATCACAAAGCTAGGCGTCACACTTTCCAAAGTAGGGCACACCGTACCCTACACCGTCACGGCCTGCAACCCCGGCTGTATCCCCCTCACCTGCGACATTAGCGACAGCCTCACCTCGCTCACGCCATCTACCGTCACCTTGTTCCCCGCGACGTGCGTGACCTATACCTATTCGCACACCATAGTAAGCAATATCCTTGATCCACTGATAAACACAGCTACTGTCACCTGCTATTCAGACTGGTCGTCCGTCTCGCCCACAGCTATCGCCACCCACACGCTGAATTTGTTCCAACCCTCGGTTGAGGTGGAAAAGGGCGCCGATGTGACCCTCACCAAACCAGGCCACGTCATCAACCACGAGTTCCGAATCACCAACACCAGTTCCATCGACAGCCCCCCCCTGACCATAGAGAGCATTCTCGATACCGCCGGGGCTAACTCGGCAAAGGCCAGCCAGCCACAGCGTGCGCTATCCAGACTCGATGGAGAATGGTTCGCCTTTGACGAGGATTCCTTCCCGACCCAACCCAGCTTGACCTTGCTCAATGCCAACTCTACGGCCATTGACCTACAGGCCAGGCTACCCGGCTGTATGGCCGAGGAAATCGAAATAGAGGGTCAGACCTATACCCGACTCTTTGGAGCGGGATACGGCTTTGCGTCAGAGATCGGCCTGCCCAACCTACCCATGTTGCGGCGAGATGTCGAGATCCCCTTTGACGCCAGAGTCAGGTTGGAATTGGTCAATGCCGAATACACCGACTATACCCTGGTCGATCTGGATTTTGGTTCCATCTATCCCCGGCAGCCGCCAATACCCAAGCTCCCCGGCGCTCAAGAGAGCCAATCCTTTGAAATCAACGGCGACTTTTACGCCAACGGTTCCCGCTATCCTGGCTCGCCGCTGGCCCTGGGCGAGAGTTACGTCACGCGCGGGCGCCACATCCAACCGGTCGAGGTCTGGCCGGTGGCATACAACCCGACGGATGGTACTGTGCGCGTCTACCGGACAGTCACTTTTCGCCTGCACTTTGCCAGTAGCAATGAAAGCCGCACCCTGACCCTGGCAGAACGGTATACGTCCCCTGTATTCGACTCGCAACTAACGCAGCGGGTGTTAAACTATAACCAGGGACATACCCCCACCGCACTTGATCTCCAGGCAACGCAGGGTTACCTGATCGTCACTGCTGACGCCTACTATGACGCTATGCATCCCTTTGTTGACCTCAAGCGCGACCAGGGCTTTGACGTCGCCATCACCCGCCTCTCCGACATTTCCGGTAGTGGCTCCAACACCGACATCCAGACCTACATCCGGGACGCCTACGACACCTGGCCCATTCCGCCCAGCTATGTTCTGTTGGTGGGCGATACCGACACCATCCCCGGCTGGAACAGCGTCGCCGCCAACGAGATCACCGACCTATACTATGGCTGCATGGACGGCCCCGACGATTGGCATCCCGACATTGGTATCGGGCGCTTTTCCGTGCGTTCGGCTGCGCAGGCCACCAATATGGTGAACAAATATCTGGCCCACGCGAGCCTGGACGGGCAAGAGCCTTGGCTACAGCGGGCCTCATTCATCGCCACTTGCGATGCCTGGGAGATCGCGGAAAGCACGCACAATTACGCCATTGACACCCACACCACAGCACAAGGGTACGCGGGCGCCTTTCCCAACGATCCCGAGCCGGGCGGCGACAGGCTCTATTGTCACACCTATAGCGCCACTCTCCCCACCGTCCAAACTGCCCTCAATCAGGGGCGCGAGTTTGCCATCTACTCGGGTCACGGCAGCCACGTTGGATGGGAATTTTACGACGCCAACGACGTGCGCGACCTGGCCAACGGCGGCATGTTCCCCTTTGTCGCCAGCCACGCTTGCGACACCGGCAACTTTGCAGAATACGAGGTGTTTGGCGAGACCTGGATGCGCCAGGCAAACAAAGGCGCGCTGGCCTTTTTAGGCTCATCCGACGATAGTTTCTGGAACCTGGACGACACCCTGGAGCGGGCAATGTTCGACTCGCTCTTTGCCGAGAGCAAGGGAGACACCGCCATCGCCAGGCTGACCGGCAATGGATTGGCCGCAGTCGAGGCCGCCTATCCCGCATCCGCCCGCTACTACCGAGAAACCTACAATATCCTGGGCGACCCATCAGCTCAGATTCTCGTGGAAAAAGATTGCTGGTCCAGCCTGGGTGATCTCACCGAGATTGCCCGTGCCAACGGTTGTGATTCACTGATATCTGGGGCATCCTGCTCATTTACCGTGCCATATACTGTGCCAGAGTGCGCGCCCTGCATGTTGTCGAACACGGTGGTTGTCACTTATCATCCGATTGGATTCACCAATGATATTACGGATTCTGATTCTGACGTGGTGACCAGAACCGGCTCTATCGGTGATCTTGTGTGGGAAGACACCGATGGCGATGGCGATCAGGACAACGGCGAACCCGGACTGGAAAACGTGCAAGTCTGCGCCACCAACGGTGTCATCACCCGCTGTGCCACCACCGACTCTGACGGCTACTACCTCATCACCGG
>JAAEPW010000002.1 GCA_024232355.1 Chloroflexota bacterium
CACTCGCTGCAAACGCCAGAGAACTACCCGCCGATGATCGTGCGTGGCATGGGGGCCGCAGATGCACCCGACGAAAAGGGGATGCAGGCATTCGGTGCATTCATATCCGAGTTGGGGCAGCTTTTCGAGCAAGCGCAGGCAGGCCAAAAGGTCGAGAGCAAAAAGATGCGCGTCGGCTTTTTGAACAGCCTGATGCCCGTGCGCGACCGCACGGTGGCGCGGAAGGATATGGGGCCAAAGTACGTGAACGAGGAGTTGTGCACCCAGTGTGGTGTGTGCGAGAAGCAGTGCCCCTACGGGGCGATCCAGCTGGACCCCTATCCGATTTTTGATATGGACGAATGTTATGGGTGCTGGAGATGTTATAATCGCTGCCCCGAGCACGCGATCTATACGACCAGATTCCGCGAGGGGCCGTATTATCCACGCCCGAACGAGCAGTTGAAGGAAAAGTTGGCGGTTTGAGCCGCAAGGACCGGGGCGGTCGATGGATATTGCGGCGGTGTTGAAAACAGGTTTCAGTCGGAAACAGATTGTCGCCTTGAGCGCTATTGCGGCCTCGATACTTTTCGCCGGAGTGGGGTTGATGCTTTTGCTCGTTGGCGGCTGTGGGACGG
>JAAEPW010000003.1 GCA_024232355.1 Chloroflexota bacterium
ACCGACTGTTCCAACTTGGCGATGGTCAGGTCGGTATCAAGACGGTAGCCCACCACCTTTTCCTCAACCTGTCCACTGGCCTCATCTGTCACTTTGGCCGTGACCGCCGGATGTTCTTTCAATTCCTCCTCACTGACCTGGTCCAACGCCTTCCGGATTGACTTGATGTCTTTGGCCCAGGTCAACATTTTCAGGTTTTCCTCCCCCCATATCCAGCGAATAACCGCTTTGACGCTCCACCAGCGGTCAACAATGACCAATTCCAACTCCTGACCGAGGGCGGCTCGCTCCAAGCCGCCCTTGATAATCGAAACAACCTGTTGCAAAACGGCCAGTGGTGTGACATCTGAACGTCCCAACGGACAGGTGATCACGTGCCCGGTTTCTTTGTCCAGAGCAATGTGTCGCCGAAAGGACTTGACGACCCGATTCCAGACCCCGTGCTTGCTTTTGGCTATCGGCTCTTGCCGGTAGACGGCGTTGATGTAATCATCCAGGTACATGGCCCGCCCCTGGATCAGTCCCCGCTGCGCTCGTTGGGCCACTCCTTCCATCTGATAGTCCACCAACCGGGTCATTTTTTCTGCAGTCCCATCCGCACGACACACCGTCACTTCCTCGGCTGCTTCCTCTGCTGTTGATACCAGCCAATTGCGCAGTCCACTGGCTGAGGCACGTGCATAGCCACTCAACAACCCCCCAACATCCTCCCACACAAAGTGTTTGGCCTGACTGACCCGCGCCCCACCGCTCTTGAGCAAATAGACCAAGTAGCTGTGTCCCATTCGCTGCGAATGGTCCAGACCTGTCTTTGCTCCACCCACCAGATGTTTGAGACTGTCG
>JAAEPW010000004.1 GCA_024232355.1 Chloroflexota bacterium
AGTTCGTGCCCATAGTTGCCGTGAATGTGCTCGGCATGCAGAAACTGCAACCAGAACGTCTGATAGAGAGCAATCATCGTTTTGCTGCTCTCCATCACCACCGTCGTGTGCTCGCCTGTCAGCAACTCGGCCAATTCTTCGGGGATCTCCATGTATGGGTGACCACCCATGTTGTGCCACGAGTAGTCTTCCCAGTTCGGCATGGCCGGGTTCAAACTCCGCATGCAGAACGCTCCTGTGTAGTGGGTCATGGTGCCCACGCCGATCACCACCACCCATGGGCCGTTCGTGTGATCGGCTCATGGATACAGTCCCACCTCCCGCTGAGTGTCGTGTGGGTAGTGACAGTAGGCCCCATCCTCAATCGGCAGAGGGGGCCCACCCAGGTCCTGGTTGAGCGCCAGAGCGTTTGGATGGTAGGGCGCGAGCTGTCGGTAGCTGGCCTTCTTTGACGAGTCAATGAACAGCTTCGGCCTGTCCGGCAAAAACTTGACAACTCTGACACTCACGTAGAGTGCCAGTTTCCGATCAGTCCCATTGGCACCGCGCAGATAGTCAGGCGGTAGCGAGAGAGAGTCGCGCCCAATCACGAACCAGTTGCCCCGCTGCCTCTCCTGTGTTTGTGA
>JAAEPW010000005.1 GCA_024232355.1 Chloroflexota bacterium
ATAGCCATCCCCGTTCACATCTCCCACGCTCGCCACCGAGCGGCCAAAGTAGTCCCCAGTGTTCTCGCCGGTGAGGGTGAGGGCCGGCGCGGCCGCCAGCCCCGTGCCCGCGCCGTGGTAGACGTAGGCCCGGCCCTGATCAAAGTTGTAGCCCCAGGCTCCGACAATGACGTCGGCATAGCCGTCCCCGTTCACGTCCCCCGTGCTTGCCACCGAGACGCCAAAGTAGTTGTTAGTGCTCTCGCCGGTGAGAGTGAGAGCGGGCGTGGCCGCCAGCCCCCCACCCGCGCCGTGGTAGACGTAGGCCCGGCCCTGGTTGCTGTTGTAGCGAGAGGCCCCGACGATGACGTCGGCATAGCCGTCCCCGTTCACGTCCCCCGCGCTCGCCACCGAGACGCCAAAGTCGTCATAAGTGCTCTCGCCGGTGAGGGTGAGGGCCAGCGCAGCCGCCAGCCCCGCGCCCGCGCCGTGGTAGACGTAGGCCCGGCCCTGCTCGCTGTTGTAGTGATATGCCCCGACGATGACGTCGGCATAGCCATCCCCGTTCACGTCTCCCGCCCTCGCCACCGAGGCGCCAAACCAGTTCCCAATGTTCTCGCCGGTGGAGGTGAGGGCCGGCGTAGCCGCCAGCCCCGCGCCCGCGCCAAGATAGACGTAGGCCCGGCCCTGGTCGCCGCCGCTGGGGTAGCCCCAGGCCCCGACAATGACGTCGGCATAGCCATCCCCGTTCACGTCCCCCGCGCTCGCCACTGACCCGCCAAAGTAGTCCCCGGTGCTCTCGCCGGTGAGGGTGAGGGCCGGCGTGGCCGCCAGCCCCGCGCCTGCGCCGTGGTAGACGTAGGCCCGGCCCTGGTCGCCGCCGCTGGGGTAGCTCTCGGCCCCGACGATGACGTCGGCATAGCCATCCCCGTTCACGTCCCCTACGCTCGCCACCGAGCGGCCAAACCAGTCCCCGGTGTTCTCGCCGGTGAGGGTGAGGGCTGACGTGGCCGCCAACCCCGCGCCCGCGCCGTGATAGACGTAGGCCCGGCCCTGGAAGCCGTTGTAGCGATAGGCTCCGACGATGACGTCGGCATAGCCGTCCCCGTTCACGTCCCCCGCGCTCGCCACTGACCAGCCAAAGTTGTTGTTAGTGCTCTCGCCGGTGAGGGTGAGGGCCGGCGTGGCCGCCAGCCCCGCGCCCGCGCCGTGGTAGACGTAGGCCCGGCCCTGGGTGCTGTTGTAGGCCTCGGCCCCGACGATGACGTCGGCATAGCCATCCCCGTTCACGTCCCCCGCGCTCGCCACCGAGACGCCAAAGTAGTCGTTGGTGCTCTCGCCGGTGAGGGTGAGGGCCGGCGTGGCCGCCAGCCCCGCGCCCGCGCCGTGGTAGACGTAGGCCCGGCCCTGGAAGCCGTTGTAGCGATAGGCTCCGACGATGACGTCGGCATAGCCATCCCCGTTCACGTCCCCCGCGCTCGCCACAGAGGTGCCAAAGGAGTTGTTAGTGTTCTCGCCGGTAGCGGTCCAACTGGGAGAGGAAGCCAGAGGATCGACGGTGAGGGGGTAGACGGCGTTGGTGGCGTCCAGGGTGATGCGTAGAACGTGATGCGTGATGCGTGATGCGTGATGCACAAGTTCAAAATGAGCGGTGAGTTGGCGGCCGGTGGCGTCGGTGACGTACAGGTGGTCGTAGCGCAACATGGTGACGCGGCCAGGGGAGAGAAAATCGATGGTTTGTCGATCAGAACTGAGGTGCGGCGTGAGGTCGGTGTCGAGGGCCAGGTCGAGGACGAGTTTCGAGTTCCGAGTTTTGGGTTTCGAGTTGGAGGGCGGGGTGGGGAGGGTAAAGCCGTGTTCCAGCCCGCGCGCGTCGTTGACGTACCACTCGACGATGCCGGATGGATAACGGTATTCAAAGCGGTTGCCCTGGGTGGTGGTCTGGAGCGGCCCACGCACCGGGCGCGCGTCGCCCACGTACCCATAGCCCATCAAGCGCAACTCCCAGTGCCAGGAGGTTTGCTCTTTCTCCTGGTCGGTACGCGGGTTTTCGCCCGCGTCGCCCGCAGACAGGCGCAAGCCGGACGCTTCAAAGCTGAGGACAAAGTTGTGGGCGCGGTTGTAGCCGCGCTGCCCGGTCTGGTCAGGGGAGAGCTTGTAGCTCTCGCGGCGCAGGTGCTCCTGGACCTCTGCCCACCAGGCATCCGTCGTGCCGGGTACAGCGGCAAGCGGTGTGGTGTTGCTGACCGGGTCGGTGCTCTGGGGCACCGGCTCTTGCGCGTGGGCGGCGCGGGCCGCCATCAGGGTCGCCAACAAGGCGATGGTCAAGACGAGAGTTGTTTTGAATAATGGTTTGGTGTGCATTTGATTTACTCCTTTCCTATTGTTGGTTATGGGTTGAAAAACACAAAACTGGTGCAACGTCTTTGGTCGCTTGACGTGTTGCATCTGGCGCTATGGGTTTACATTCTCTTGTGATTATAAAATTGCATCTTTGTGACACGCTCTTCCCACTGACGGGGGAGTGACCAGCTCCCCCACCAGCGGGCACAAAAAAGGAGAAATTCGAGCAGCGCGGCCTGTCTCGAGGCCAAGAGGCTTGATACGCGGTTAACACCAGGCACTCGTCACTGCCTGTCAATAGTATACTCTATCGACCTTCCAAACGCCTTACAAAATGGGCCGCGGACCTTCCAAAAACCTTCCAAATTGTATGTGCTTCTGCCAAGTGTCTGCTAGTGAAAAACTCAATCACAACCGCGCGGCGTTGACAAGTCCCCCCAATAGTGCTATCATATTCCAGTCTATCACAATGGAGTTGTCCAATGCTTGATATGTTTGAAAATAATGTGACCGAACAACGTTCTATCCGTTGGATATTGGCTACCATTATTCTCGCGACACTACCGTGTTATTGTCTTGGGGTTTCTCTGTTGGCTATAAAACCGGATATCAGAGAGCCAACGCCAACCTCCACACTCACTGCAATATCTACCGAATTGCCTTTGGTCACTTTTACCCCGGGCTCCACAGGGCCGACCGAGACACTGATGCCAACGCCCACCCAGTGGTTCCCCCCTACGTATACGTCCACATCCGGTGCAGCGCCCGCTGACACGCCGACATCCACTGGTATGCCAACAGATACGCCTACAGCAACACCCACTGCTACACCAACGCCTACTGAGACACCCGAATCGACAGGGACACCTACCGATACCCCCGAGTCGACAGAGACGCCTACCGATACTCCCGAGCCAACAGAGGTGCCTACCGATACCCCTGAGCCGACAGAGGTGCCTACTGATACTCCTACACCGACTCTGATGCCCACCCTTACCGCAACGCCAACACTTTCGCCTACCGTGCATATCATTATTACACGGGAACCATAAGCTGTATCCTGTTGCAATACAGTACACAAGGAGCTTTGAGTGAAAATCATTCCCCTGTTGAAACAACTTTCAGAAGCCAATGGCATTTCTGGCTACGAGGAGCCGGTGCGTGAACTGGTACGTCAGACGTGGCAGCCCTTTGTAGACGAGATGCACGAGGGTAAACTGGGCAGCTTGATCGCCCTCAAGCGAGGATCAGGCCCCGAACCTCGTCCCAAATTGATGCTGGCAGCGCACATGGACGAAAATGGCCTGATGGTGACCGGCATCGAGAAAGGATTCCTGCGCATTACGCGGGTCGGAGGGCCAGACCGGCGGACGTTGTTGGGGCTTGAGGTCACCGTGCACGGGCAGCGAGATTTGCCCGGCGTCGTTGCTACGCGCCCACCCCACGTCTTGCCGGCAGGCGAGCGAAAAAAGACCGTTCCCTGGGACAAGCTCTTTGTGGACGTGGGATTGCCGGCGGAAGAGGTCGAGCAATTGGTCACCGTCGGTGATTTGATCTCTACCCGGCGCGAAATGGTAGAACTCGAGAACCGCCGGGTGGCGGGCAAGGCGATGGATGACCGGGCTTGTGTGGTGGTAGTGACCCTTGCCCTGGAGCAATTATCCAGTATGCGGCACGCTTGGGACGTTTTGGCTGTGGCGACAGTACAGGAAGAAACTGGATTAAAGGGAGCCATCACCTCTACCTATGGCATCGCGCCAGATGTGGCCGTGGCGCTGGACGTGACCTTTGGCAAACAAGCCGGTGTCCCGGATGAGGACTGTTTTCCTCTGGGCAGGGGGCCAGCGATTGGGGTTGGCCCCAACTGTCATCCAGAGTTGGTGGCGCGTCTGAAAAAAGTATCCCAAGACCTAGAAATTCCGTACCACATCGAACCCCTGCCAGGCCGCAGCGGGACTGACGGGTGGGCAATCCAAGTCTCCCGTGAGGGCGTGCCTACGGCCCTCATCGGCATTCCGGTCCGATATATGCACCAACCGGTCGAGACGTTGGCGGTGCAAGATGTCGAACGATCCGGACGGTTGTTGGCCGCTTTTGTCGCTGGGTTGGAGCCGGATTTCCTGCAAGAGTTGGCCTGGGACACCAAGGCGGAAAGCGAGTAGAGATATGACAATACCGATATTGCGAGAACTTTCGGAAGCGATTGGCGTTTCTGGGGATGAGGGAAATGTGCGCGCCATCATGCTCGATGCGGTACGCGAGCATGCGGACGAGGTCACAGTGGACACGATGGGCAGTGTTGTGGCGTTCAAGCGTGGAACGGGCCGGCAGCGGATGCGCGTGATGCTGGATGCCCACATGGACGAGGTCGGTTTGATGGTCGTGGGGCACAACGGCGATGGCTTTTTAAAGGTGCGAACCGTCGGCGGCATTGACGCCCGATTGTTGCCCAGCGTGCTTCTCGATGTGGGGCCAAAGCATATCCCTGGCGTTATAGGTATCAAACCCATTCACCTGATCAATCAGGGTGAGGGTCAAAAGGCTCCCAAGATCGAGAATTTGGTCGTGGATATTGGAGCCAAGAGCAGAGATGAAGCCAAGTCGCTGGCTCCGGTGGGAACATATGCTACTTTTGCCACGGTATTCCGCGAGTTGGGTCCCACCGTTTGTGGCAAAGCGTTCGACGACCGGGCCGGGTGCGCCGTATTGATCGAGCTTTTGCGGGGCGAGCGTTTTCGTTTTGATCTTTACGCGGCGTTTACGGTGCAAGAAGAGGTCGGGCTGCGTGGCGCGCAGGTGGCCGCATACACCATCGAACCCGACTGCGCCTTTGCGTTGGAGGGCACCATCGCTGACGACATTCCCAAGGACAAGGACGTCAGCCCAACGACAGAACTGGGCAAGGGGCCGGCGATCACGTTGATGGACCGTTCCTTTATCGCCGACCGCCGGTTGGTGCGGCTGTTGACCAGTACGGGCGATGAACTTGGCATCCCGTACCAGTTCAAGCAGCCGGGCGTCGGCGGCACTGATGCTGGCGCTATTCATCGCAGCCGTGAGGGTGTGCCCGCGGTAGCGGTGGCCGTACCCTGCCGCTACATCCACAGCCCGGTGGGGTTGTTGAGCCTGGATGATTTTAACCATACTGTACAATTGATGCGCGAATCCCTTTCGCGTCTCACACGTCGTACCCTGACGAGAAGCAGGGGAAAGGGGAAGAATTGATGAGAGACTTGATCCGTAAACTGGTAGAAACTTTTGGTCCTTCAGGAGTCGAGGACCAGATCCGAGCCGTCATCCGCGCCGAGGTTGAACCTCTGGCCGACGAAATCCGGGTGGACCCGATGGGAAGCTTGATCGCCCGCAAACAGGGGGGCGAGGGCAAGCGTATTGTCCTGATGGCCCACATGGACGAGATCGGCCTGATGGTAACCTTTATAGAAGAAAAGGGTTTTGCTCGTTTTACGCGCATTGGCGGGGTAAGCGCGCTCACCTGTGTGGGGTCGCGGGTTGCCTTTGCCGATGGCACGATAGGCGTCATCAATGCCCAAAGGAAGCGGCCGGACGTCAGTAAGGTTCCTCAACTCGGACATCTCTACATTGACGTAGGAGCCACGAGCCGTGACGATTGCCCCGTCGGCGTGGGCGATGCCGCCGTGTTTGTGCGGCCTTTTGTTCGCGTGGGCGACGAATCCAGCACCCGGCTCGTCGCCAAGGCGATGGATGACCGTATCGGTTGCGCGATACTGATCGAGACGCTGCGCCAACTGAAGCACACCCCACACGACGTCTACTTTGTGTTTAGTGTGCAAGAGGAGGTTGGAGTGCGTGGGGCGGGTACTGCTGCCTATGGGATCGATCCTGACTTGGCCATCGCCGTGGACGTGACGGGGACCGGCGACACGCCAGAGAGCCATCCAATGGCTGTCGAGTTGGGCAAAGGGCCGGCGGTCAAGATCAAGGATTCGAGGATGCTGGCTCATCCAGCAGTCAAAGATCTTTTGATCCAACAGGCAAAAAAGGCCAATATCCCCTATCAATTGGAGATTCTGGAAAGAGGCTCGACGGACGCAGCCGCAATGCAATTGGTGCGCGCGGGTGTGCCTGCGGGTTGTCTCTCTATTCCCTCTCGCCACATTCACACACCCTCAGAGATGGTAGACGAGAGAGATGTGGAGAACAGTGTGCGGCTATTGGTGGAGGTATTGCAAACACCGTAATCTGTTCCAAATACAACTTGATTGGATTAGCGTAACTACTCAGGTATGGAACCCTTGCGAAGGTTCGACAGTGCTTTTCAAGTCAAAGATGCTTTCGTTGACCAAAAATCAGTACAGCAACAGTGCAATTCGCAACCTTTGCAAGGGTAGGCTGAGTAGATTAGCAAATTTTGCATAATCGGTGATCAGAAATGTATGATCAAGCTGCGAAAAAAATGGCGAGGGATCAAGATGTTGCACGGCGTCGGGGCCTTGCCATTTTTTGCAGTTTACTTCTTATTGTCTTTGGTTGGGGGATTGGTCATTTTTTGACCCCACGCCCCCAGCCCAACAAGCCGATTGAGATATCTACGCCTCTGCCCACCTCGACGCCAATTCACACACCCACACCGGCTCCTATTCGGGTTCACGTCAGTGGGGCGGTGCAGCAACCGGCGGTCTATGAACTGCCTGTGGGCAGCATTGTTCAGGATGCGGTGGACGCTGCTGAGGGACCCACCTCTGATGCCGATCTGGATCACATCAATTTGGCTGTGGAACTGCGCGACCAGCAGCAGGTGTACGTGCCACGCCAGGGAGAAACAGACCCACCGCCGGTGGTTTCGGGTGGCGAGTCGAGCAGCAGTGGCGGAGGGACGGTAGGGGCACAGGTCAACATCAACACGGCCACGACAGCCGAGTTGGAGACGCTACCCCGCATTGGGCCAATGACGGCGCAACGCATCCTGGAATACCGCGAGGCCAACGGGCTGTTTGCGACTATCGAGGATATCCAGAACGTGCCGGGCATTGGCCCGGCAACGTTCGAGGGATTTCAGGACATGATTTCAGTGGGGCCGTAGGAATTGTTAGGACGCAGGCATTTAGGCTTTTCCAGTTGTTAAATCCTCCCAAGATTTGCAGTGGAAAAGCTCACAAGTCGCACGCGAGTTACAAAACAACCGGCAAAGCTCTAGGAATTCCATCATAATCTGCCTTTTCAAGGTGTCGTTGACTGGATCACAAAATCTGTTTGGGAGATTTATTTTTCTGGAATTCCCCTATTACTCTAGGGCTGTTCAGTTCTAACAATCTTTTGGTACAGATCGCTCACAGCCACCGCCCCGGGGGCGGTCCATGCAACAAAACATCGACTTGTGAGTAATTTTCTACCCCAAATCGCCCTCGGGGACCCTATACTTGGCAGCACCTGTCCTGGACCGACAGGTACAGGGTTCAGGACAAGTGCGAGGGCGAGAACCTTGGAAAGCTAGAACTGAACAGTCCGGCTTAACTTGATGATATTGGTTTACTACTCTGCTTGAGCCAGTAGGAGATGCGAGGGAAAGATCGCCAACATTGCCTCGCGTATTACGGGGATACGTTCCAACCGCTTGATCATCTTGTCCCAACGCGATGATTGTCCGTATGCTGATACAAACGGAAAGACTACCCGCGCTGATTTGCCAAAAGCCCGACGCGCCAGGCGTTGCAATTCTCCAAGTGAGAGCAACTGTGTGGTCGAATAGGGAATATTGCGGAACTTGCGCACGTACCAGGACTGAAGCCGCCGTGGCAAAAAACCTACCCATCGAAGTTGTGCGTGAGGTTCGGGGAAAAACAGGTCAAAGCGGTTGCGCGAATCGCCACAAAAGCATCCCCCTGGTCCGAGTACGCGGCGCAACTCGTGAAACGCGGGTTCGACGTCGAGCAAATGCTCAATGACATTCTGTGCGACAGCGTAATCGACGCAATCATTACGTAGAGGGATGTGTTGCGCATAGGCACGCACAAGTATCACATTCTCTACCCCCTGTTCTTGAAAGAATTTGCGCGCCAACAGCAGGTTGGGCAAGAATGGGTCCAAACCTATTACCCATTCGAACTCTTGCGCCAATGCAGTGATGCTGGTGCCGACCCCACAACCAATATCCAGGGCCAGCGTTTGCCCCGGCAACGGGTAATTGGCCGACAACCGCTGGCGGAACATGCGCACCATATGATCGCCGCGCTCTTGCAAGTTGGCGTGATACCCACGATATACCGACAATAACCGCTCAGGCGTCTGGGATGTCTGAAACCGCACCACTGCCAGTTCTTTGAACGTGGCAGTGGGATAGCGGGCCAATATTTCAGATACCAGGGCTGCCTCTTTGGGGTTGGCAACAGGCCGCGGCCAGCGTAAATCTGGGATGCCCAAGACACTGTTATAGGTTTCTCCACAAGTAGTGCATTGCTTGTCTTGGAGTTGTCCGTGACACGACGGACAGCACAACCCCTCTAGCCAATGATAAGAGTCCATAAACGGGGCACCGATTCCACAAAGCTTGTTGTTTCTAGTGTGATGCTTGTATAATGTCGCGCTGTCTATGGTTCCTGAACCATTGCAGTATCGAAATAGAATCCGATTTGTGGAATTTGCAAGGCGCCGTCACCGTTGAACTCGGGAGACTGAAAGTCTTCTATTGTCCAGGATGTGCCTGCTACGTCAACCGTCAATCCCACGCGATGCTGGGCTTCCAACGGTTCTGACAAAACGAGTTCAAATGTATTATCTTTTTCGATCTGCCCTGCCGCGATAAAGCGCCCCGCAAATGTCACGTCTTCCAGACGTATGGGGGCATCTGCCGGCCCTGTACCGGTCACACGCGTATCCCCTTCTTGCAAAGGCTTGTCGAGTTGAAATGGTACGACCTCAGAAACAGGGGGAGGAGTAGGAGCATCGCTCGGCGGCGTGACTATAGGGCTGTCTGGCTGTAGGGGGGAATCCCCCGGCAAGGGGCTGGGGATCTTTGTGGCGTCTGGACGGCGACAAGACGAGATTCCCACGGTAGCAACAACGACCACCGCAATGGCGATTGTAAAAATCAATGACCGGTTTTTCTCTTTTTTCATGTCTGTTTTCATAACAAATAGCAATCCTTTTTGCTGCTACTCGGCCACCGCTCTCAGCCACTCTCGGGGACGAGGGCTGAGAGCCTGGAAACACGATCTCTGACAAGCCGAGTAGTAATCCTTTTTCCGGTAAATCCTGTTTCTACAACACGGAGCCACCCTACAAACGGGTGGCTCCGCTTTAGATCAATGCCAAAGGTCTCAAGTCAGCGTACCTTTGAGCCTGGGCTGTTTGTTGTACAGGACTAGGGGGTCAGGTTGAATCCCTCATAGTTGTTATTGTCCTGGTCGAGCGTGGTGACGTCGGGGTGAACAGCCTCGTTGCTGATGGCCACTACGTTTTGGTCAGCAGAGACCGATATACCAAACGTGGCATTGCTTGGGGCAGCGTCCCCGTTCCAAATGGCCTTGCCACTGACATTGGACAACTCGATGCTGCCGCCTGGACCAATTGTCTGGGGATCGGTCGTAAAGGTGCCGGTGCCGTTAGCCGCCTGGTTAAAGGTGACAATGACATTGGTCGCCGTCACAGCACCAACGTTCTGGATCATCAAACCCGTGTACTTGGAGAAACGATTTTCCTTGTACATCGGCACGGCAATCTGTGTCGTCGTGGATCCATCACCAAAGGCAGAGTAGGTCGTGGATTTCTGCTGCCCGGTGTAGGTGCCAATATAGCTCTCACTGACAACCGCTACGACGTCCCCGGTGGCCTCAACGGAGGCTGAGGCTGCGCAGTTATCGACCATCGCGCCGCCCTGGCCTGCGATCTGGTTAGCGGTCCAGGATGCACCACTGGCCAAATCTGTTTCTGTCCGTACGTAGGTCTCGCCTGCGCAATCACCACGCGAACCAACCAGGGTCAGTGTCACAGTGACTGGGCTACCGCTCACGTTCTGTACCTGGATGCCCGTAAAGCGGTTGTACCGAGCCTGTTTTACTGTTGGTGCATAAATCTTGGTGTCAAAGTCGTTGGCCGTGAAACCACGCGTGGCCTGGAGGACCTTGGCGGGTGACTCGTCCGTGATGTATTCCATTACCACACCGGCCAAGTTTTCTGCCGAGGTCACGGTCAAGCTGCCAATGTTGCCACGGTCTGTGTTGACAGAGGGAACGCCAGCGTCACCAGGAACAACGACTACCATCTCGTTCACAGGAATCGAGGGGGTGGTAAAGGTGTAGGTGTCGGTGCCGGTGGCAAAAACACACGTTGCCGTGGCGGCGTCGCTACCGGCATTCTGGATGTAGAACGCGGTGGTCTTGCTGAAACGATCGTTCTTGGCCATCGGAAAGTACAATGTGGTATCAACGGCGCTGCCGTCGATTCCCTGGTATTGGGCCGCGGCCTCACCACCCGTAACGCCCAAGTCGCCGGATAGGCGGTTGGTTACGTTGACGACGGCTTTGATCGGCTGGTCTGCCTGAACTACCGCCGCGCCCTGGAATCCGTCGGGCATGTCCGTAAAGGTGGATGGGGTAAAGTTCTGTGCTGCATCCTGTTCGATCTCTGTATCGACAGTGCTGTACGAGAGGCCACCGTCATAGGCGGTCACGACGACGTGAGCAGTGTCGGTGCCGACGTTCTGGACCATCTCACCAGACCACCAGCCACTGCCGGGGATACCACTCTGGGCGCTTACTGCGCTGGCCAGAGCGAGTGCTACTATGGTTACTACTGTTGCGATTCGAACTAGTTTCTTCATGATTTTTTCTCCTAGATTTTATTTTTTGTCTCGGGTTTCATTTTTGATATAAAAAGTCATTTTGGATTTACTTATAGTTGCCTCCCTTTTCTGTTCGTGTGATAGCAATCCATCACACACATGGTTTGCTTCCTCAAAACTGTTTAGAGTATAGTCCAAAAGTCACGCGATATCAATACTCCCTTTGGGTTATTGTGGGTTATGGAGCAATCGAGTGGTTATTTGCCCCCTGGCACAAGTGCCCTTTTGGCCGTTTTCCATATCTCGACCGCATTGACTACCCGGCAAAGCAGCAATGTGACAGCATAAGTCAATGCGCCACCACCGATCAAGATCAGTACGTGCCCGTGTCGGAACAAATAGATCATCGCGGCCATAGCTCCCAGGGCCATTATGCTGCCAGGCCCAGAACGCCGCCATTTTGCCAAAAGAGCCTGATCGCGCAGCACCCACAGCAGCAGGCACAGGGCAATTCCTTCGCATAGGATAGCGACTTTGGCTGCCGCCGGCGCTCCAAAGCGTGGGATCAACAGCAGGTTGAGGGTGACGTTCAGCAAGGCATCGCCCGCAGTGATCACTGTCGCCGGCCACACTTTGTCGTGGGCGATGGCGAGATTGTGGGCCAGGCCCACCAGGAATCGGATGGGCAGCGCGCACAGCAACAGGCTCAACAGGGGGCCGGCCGACGCAAATTGCGAGCCGTACAGGAGATTGATGACGCGGCTGCCCAATAGGATTCCGCCGACGGCGCAGGGCATTGAGAACAGTAGCAGGTACTTGGCTGCCGATTGGCTGAGAGCGCGGGCCTTTTCTGGTTGCGCGTTGGCTATGCGAGAGACGGTCGCAAACACAGACGTGCTGATTCCGTGCGCGACGATGAATGTGCCAAAGACAATGTCGTACGCGGCACTGTACCACCCCACGCTGGCCTCGCCCTGCCAGTGTTTGAGGATGAATGTGTCGGCGCGCAGCGCGATGCTAAAAAATAGTTGCAGCAGGCCGATGGGCAAAGCGGCCCGAATCAGGCTCATCCACTCGGACGGAACGAGGTCGAGACGCAATCTGTGCAGACGAAAGTGGACGATGCCAAAGCTGAGCACCGCCGCCACCGCCACGCTCAAGAACGATGCGCCAACGATGCCCAAAAAGTGGCCGCTCCATCCCAGGATCAGCACACCCGCTCCCATGAACAACAGTTGTTCCGCTACGCTGAGCACAGCAGAATAATCTAGCCGTTCATAGCCCACGAGCATGGCGTCTAACGCCCCGCGAACGGCCAGCAGGAAGAATCCTCCACTGGCTACCGCCACGCCGATCACAATGGCACGTTCATAGTCCATCCAGACGGCCACCAGGGGGGCTGCAATGGCGATAGGGATCGCCGCCGCCAACCGAATACCGGCTGCGTTCGAGATGAAATAGCTGCCTCGCTGGCGGTCGCGCGCGATCTGACGAATGCAGTATAGCGACAAGCCCAGGTCGGCTGGAAAGCTGAATGTGTTGACGATACCGGTCACCAAAGAGTATCGGCCATAGTTGTCGCTTCCCAGCCGCCGGGTGACAATAGTCGCAAATAGTATCATCAAAGCGCGCACGATGGCCTGGGCCGCAATCATCACGACAGAGTTGCGGACGACGGTCAAAATGGTCGACGATTTTTGTTCCTCTTTCATTTGTCTGCTCCAGCTCGTATCTGTTTATCGCGGTTCATATCAGATCAATCTACGACGTAAGGAAAACGAGCGCTATATATGGACAAGCCAAACTGATCCAATAGATCTTGGCGCAGTTCTTGGGCCCGATCGGGTTCGGATGACAGGAGGTTGTCCACTTCGTATAGGGAAGACTCTTGAAGCAGGTAAAGTTCGTTGGACTGCTCATCTCCCACGTGGTGAATGAGCTTCCAATCTGCCCGCTGAATGGAATACAGATCAACTCGAGGGGCCGTCCAGTATAACGGGTGATCGGGGTTGGTCAGGGCATCTATTTCGTTAAATATATCTCGCGTGATTTGGGTGGTTCCGCCTTGTATGAGCGAGCGCAGACTGATCGCTTGCAGGTCTGTGGGGACCGGCTCGCCGACCAAGTCGAGAATGGTGGGCATCAGGTCCATGCTTTGCACCGGCGTCGTCACGACCAGTCCAGGGCTGATCACGCCCGTATAGCGCATCATCAGTGGCACGCGCACGACTTCTTCATAGATGGAACTTCCGTGCGCCCATTTGTCGTGCTCACCGAACATTTCGCCGTGGTCAGAGGTGACGACGAGTAGCGCGTTATCCATCAGGTGATTGTTTTCCAGGTAGAGCAGCATATTTCTCAGTTGAACGTCCCAGTATCTGATCTCTCCATCGTATAGGTTGATCAAATGATCAACGTCTTGCTCGGTGGGCACGATTTCACCGGATACCGCGACCTGACCGTCTTTATACACGCTGGGGTCCAAGAACGGTCCATCGTACGCGGGGTCGGTGTATAGTTCGTCATACGGGGACAATGGATCGTACCAGGAATGCGGATCGAAATAATAAATGAACAGGAACAGCGGTTGGGTGCCGCTCAACCCCGACATCCAGGTGTCCGTCAACCAATCTGTGACCTTGGCGTTGACCAGGGGAGCCCGCGCCTTGTCCTCTGATGTGTGACTAGATAGCTCGTCATCATACATGTCGAACCCTTGGTCAAAGCCCAGCTTTCCTTTGACGCAATAGGTGTTTGCGAACCCGGCGGTATAGTAACCGGCGTCGTGCAGGTATTCGGTCAGTGTATTGGCGTCTTGGGGGATAGAGTCTTGGATGGTTTCCCAAAAGACCCCCAAACTGGAAGGGCTGCGTCCGGTCATTGTGGCGGCGTTGGACGGACACGTCCAGGGAGATGAGGACGTCGCATCCTCAAAGCGGATGCCCTGGTTGGTGATGAACGCGTCCAAGTTTGGCGTCGTGTCGCGATGATAACCATACGATGACACGTGGTCGGATCGCAGGGTGTCTACAATGATCAGGATCACGTTGGGAGACACGGGGGTGGTCTCGGTCAGGGCTGGGGAAGCCTCAGTGGCGACTGTTGTGGATGGCTCTTTTGTTGATACGCTCGTTTCTACGACGATGGGAACACCTGGCGTTTCCACCACCGGGACAACCGTGTGGCGGGGAGGTATGGTCGCTCCACACGCAGCGAAACCTCCTACAACAATTACAATTGCTACGATGTATATTCCTAACTGTTTGCTTGTCATTCTTTTCCTCCTTTGTGGATGTGTTTGATTTCAGTTGTCAGAACTATATATATCGTATCACAAAACAGGGAAAAAAGGTGAAAATGGGAACGATTCTTGATTTTTGGGCCGGGTGTGCAAAAAAGATTTGTTACCAGTTCTGCCTGGCCAATGGAATAGGTGAGAAAGGTCAAATTCGCGGAGAGATAACGGTGAATGAGACACATCCCTGGCGCATCGTCGTGCAGGGAGCGTCGAGTTAATCTAGGTAGCCCAAGTTGCGCAATCGGTCGAGCAATTCCTGTTCCTCACGTTCAGAAAGCTGCTCTTCTTGCGGCTCACTCGCTGCCCAATCGTCGTCTTGACAAGTCTCAATAGGGCGCGCGGCCCAATCAGGTGCGAGTCGTTTGGTTAGCACTTGACCGTCTATGCTTTTGGGTACGGGGCATCCCAACAAGTGAAGGGCCGTGGGGGCGACGTCTATCAACGAGGCAGCGGGCGCTTTCCCGTCGGTTTTGGCTATCCCTGGCCCGGCGGCGATCAATGTGCCGTTTAGGCGGTGGCTTCCTGTCTCGTGGGTAGGCGAAGGGGTAAATATGACGCCGGGCTTGTATCCAAACTCGTGCCCCTGGCGCGTAACATAAGCCAAATCGCGCATCACGACGATCAGGTCTGGCGCGTTGACAGCGTGCGGGCCGTGATAGAGTTCCTCTGATGTGAATGTCTGGCTGACGACAGGTTGGCCGTCGTCTGGGTCCGTCCACCGACCCAGCGATTCGCATATCCGCTGGCGAACGCGCTCGAATTCTTCGCCGGGGGGCACGATCCCGCCAGGCTCGCGGCCGGATACGTTGAGGTAGATTTGTCCGTAATATCCAAAGCTGTACGCTTGGGTCTTGGACCAGTCGATCACTTCGGCAAAGTCGCCCCATCTGTCGCGGGGCAGCGCGTCGATCCGTTCTCCCAGGAGGCGTTTGATCCAGCTTTCCACGCGAGACAGGCGCAGCGCGCGCAGGATGCGGGATGCATTCGCGCGCGTAATCCCCAAACGGGCCAGCGTTCGCCGAGCGGTCTTTGGGGGTTTTACGACCAGGAATCCCTCCCGCCGCAGCCACTCGTTCAGGATGACGTCTTTGTAGAGCGGCCCCGTGCCGTGGTCCGAGATAATGAGCACGGTGGTCTCGGGTCCCGCAGCGTCGACCAGCTTTTGCACAGCTTGATCGAGCCGGCGGTAACAATCCAGAATGGCATCTTGATAGGGTTGCGCGCGTACTTTGTCGTGGGCGGGGTGGGTCTCGTCCATATAGCTCCAGAAGGCGTGCGCGATCTCGTCTGTGCCGCGATAGACTATCATAAAAAAGTCCCACGGCTCCTCGTCCATCAGGCGGAGCGCGGATCGGGTCAGCTTTTCCGAGATGTCGTATGTATCGTCCATAAAGGCGCGTTCGCTGCCCGGACGCTGGTGAAACACCCGCCGGTTGACCCGATAGCCATCCTGAAGCAAACGCGCACCTAGTGCCTGGGGGTGTGTAAAATCCTGATGGTTTGGCGTGCCCAACCCGGATACCAGAAAGCCGTTGACAGGTTCGGGGGGATAGGTCATTGGCACGTTGACGACGCCCACTTGCAGACCACTGTCACCCAGGATGCGCCACAGAGAGCGCCCGGACATGTGCTGCCGGGTCACCGGTCGCAGGCGATAGCTCTCGGGATGGCGGCTGACAAAGTCGTACAAGCCGTGCTTGCCGGGGTTCATCCCCGTCATGAACGACGCCCAAGCAGCGGACGAGATGACGGGATATACAGAGCGCAGATGGCTATAGCTGCCTCGTGCCATCAAATCAGCCATTGCGGGCAGGTGACCCGCCCGCGCCCAAGGTTCGATCAAATCCAGCGTTGCACCGTCCAGACCAATTATTAACAATCGTTGCACACGTGCCATTGTTACCTCCCTAAATCAATAGTCAAATTGTAGAGCAGTTCAATGAAAAGGCAAGTTTTCTAGGCCCTGAATCTACTGCCCTCTGGGATTGCGTGTGAGCAAGGGCAAATAGACATAGCTGCCGTTGACGATGACGGTGGCTGAAACACTTTCTTCACTACCGGACACTTTTTCTTCAGCCACGAATTTCACGAATTATCACGAATGTGGAGAGGCAAATTTGTGGAAATTCGTGGCAAAAAGATAGGCTTTTGTCTTGTGGAAACTCGCTTTGCACAAAAGTGTCCGGTAGTGGAATAGAGAATAATCTTTGCCACCAGGGGCAAAAGGATGAACTCGGCAAGCGGTAGTGTTGTCGCCTGGGCAATGCCGCTGTAGCCAGAACTGCCGACCTCGTTGTAAGCCTGCACACGGTAATAGTAGGTTGTGTTGTATGCGAGATATGTGTCGACGTAACTGGTATCTGTGTACACCAACGAGCCGATGAGGTTGGTCACCACGCCGGTCTGGGTCCAACTGTAGCCGTCGGGTGAGCGCTCTATCCTGAAACCAAGTTCGTCGTTGCTGTTATCCTGCCACGTCAGTGTGATGGCTGTCTGCGAGGTCAGTGTCGCTGTCAGATGGCTGGGTGTGGTGGGGGTTCCGTCCGGACAAGCGAAGGTTTTGTCTCCCGCGACGTTGGCGTAATCTGACCCCCCTCCCGCGTTGTACGCTTGCACGCGGTAATAGTAGGCAGTGTCGCACGTGAGGTTGGTGTCGGCATACGTTGTTACGTCGGTCATCACCGTGCCAATCGGCAGCCAGACACTGCTGCCGCCGGGCGAACGTTCGACGGCAAAGCCGTCCTCGTTGTCGCTGTTGTCGGTTCAGATCAACGTGATGGCCGTCTGCGAGGTCAACGTCACCGCCAGATCGCTTGGTGCGGTGGGGCAGGCCGTGGTGTCACCGCTCACAATGTTGGTGTGTTCAGAGTCGACGTTGACGATACAAGCTCGCACGCGGTAATGGTAGGATGTTTCACAACTCAGACCAGTATCGGTGTACGTCGTCACGGCTGGTGGAACTGTGCCAACCTGCCCCCAGTCGTTGATGCCATCGAGCGAACGTTCGATCTTAAAGCCGCTCTCGTTGTCGCTGTTGTCGGTCCAGGCCAGTGTGATATCTGCTGACGAGGCTTGTATCAATGTCAGATTGCTGGGTGCGTTCAGTAGAGGGATATCTGCCTCTACTCGAACGTCATCCACCTGCCAGTAGTAGTGGTAATATTTCATATCAAAGTAGTCAAAGCGGATCATCACATTGGATTGCCACGCAGCTTGAGCAGTGATATCCACCGTAACAGCCCCTTGGTAGAACCAACCCTCGGACCAGACATGGGTCCAGGTATTCCCGTTATCGGTGCTTACGAGCACAGACACCCATCCGTCAAAGCCCGTCAAATAATAGGTGTTGAATTTCAATGTGACGGAGCTATAATTGGAGAGGTCCAGCACTGGCGTGTCCAGTGTGGTGATCAGACCATCGAAAAAGTCACCGTCGGCGATGGCAAAATTCCCGCTGCCACCGGTCTCATTGTCCCGTTCTCCGGGATTATCAAAAACCCAACCTTTATAGTCGCTCGTGATCCACCCGGTTGGCAGCTCTCCTGAGGCAAAATCCTCAGAGAGCACGGTAGTTACGTCCATACTCGCGTTCATCTTGCTGCTCTGTCGCGCGACAGGTGGCATAGGCTCTTCTATCGGCGCTGCGCTGGCTACGTCGACGCCCCATATCAAGCCGATCAGTATCAGTCCCGTCAATACCCATCTGGAATACTTGAACCACGTAGAAGCAAATTGAGCGTGAATCATCGTTGTGATCTCCTTTATCAAATGCTCATTGGAACCCATCGAAACGGCCAGTTCCCTAACACATCGGCGTTGTTCAGAAACAACACCGACTTGTGCTTATCATACTACAAAACTGCGTACGAGGGTCCAAGTGGTAACGTTTCTTTTTTGATTAGGGCCAAGTGAAAAAAAGATTTGTTACCAATTTCGCGCGATTTGACTTTTAGATGCTAGGGGCGTAGTGGGGAGGGGGTATTATCCCCATACGCATCAAGCTAAGGGCCGCTCACGTCGCTCATAGGGGTTTGCAACCCCGGTTTGGAGAGAACCGTACCGAAACTACGATAACAAGTCTACTTTTTACAACGGTATGTCGCCAAAACGCGGGTGGCAACCCGCTGAGAGCGATGGGGGTCAAGTTTGAGTTTTCGAGTGTTCGGCTTTCTATACGGTAACGTTTAACTTGATGTGTATGGGTATTATCCCACAGGATTTGTCACGTTCTCTTACTATAGAGTTGTTTAATCGCGGCGGCGATCTTGAAGCGCCTGGCGAACGAGCTGCCGGTCATGGCGAGGAATTCCACCGCTGGCTACCAGGGCACCACAATACACCACGATCCCAATCAGGATGACGGCCCAAACAGGCAGATCGTAGTACGCCAAAACTGCGCCGCACATCAGCGCTGTCGCCAGAGCCGAGCGCCACAACAAGCGGATCAGGCTGGTGTCCAATTTTGCCACGACGAATCGCAGCACCAAATAGTTGGAAAAGAAAAAGAGCGCGGATGAACATATTCGAGCCAGCGCCGCCCCTCGCGCACCTAGCAATGGCGTCAACCATAGATTCAGGGCCACGTTGACAGCCATACTGCCCACCATCATCCACGTCACCCATCCCTGGCGGTTGTGGACGAACATCATCCGCACGTTGGGCACGTTCAAAAAGGTAAAGATCAGGGCGATGGACAGGCTTTGCAACACACCCACGCTGGGGAGGAACTCGGACTCGAATATCAGGGGGATGATGGCCGGTGCGAGCAACACCAGCCCGGCGACCATCGGCAAAACCAACGTACCCAGGTAGCGCAGGGATGACTTGTATAGACGTACCAGTTTTTGCCGTTCCTCGGCGTAGGATGCCATCAGGGGATAGACGGCCAGCCGGTACGCCTGGGGCATCATTGCCAAAGTGGACACGATGGTGGTCGCTGCCCCGTACCATCCCACCTCGCTTTCGCCTTGCAGTATGGACAGCAGTATCGTGTCGATTTGGAACTCGATCGCCATCAGGAATCCGTTGACCACAAAAGGCAGCATGTCGCTCAATTCCCGGCGCACCAGCGACCAATCCAACACCCGTTGGTCAGGCGGGACTGGTATCTTTTTGACTTGCAGCCCTACCCAGGGCACCAGTACCGCCATTCCGACGACGCTGCTGCCCCACCACAACGCGGCCACGTAATGCATTGGCGTTTCCCGAGACAGCAGCACCGCTCCCCCGGTCAGGCGGAGCAGGCACACGCCGACGGCTACCAAGGTGGGGGCGATAAAACGGCGCTGTCCCAGCATCACTGCGCCAGCACCACTGATGAGGCTGTCGGAGACAAGGCCCGCCGATACGATCAGGATGGGGATCAACGTTCCCGTTGGGTAGCGCAGAAAAACACACACCACGACTGTAAGCAGGCCGTACAGGACGACGTTCAACCCGAAACGCAGCGTCATAAAGGTGACGAAATACCGCCGGGTGTCCCGGGGAAAGCGTGCCACTTGTCGCACGACCAGTTCGTCGAGCCCCCGCGTGAGTACGGAAAATATCAGCAGGTACGTGGTCGCCAACTGAAAGATGCCTGCTTCCGAGACGCCCATCCTGCGCCCGATAAAGATAAACATCAAGGCGTTGGCGGCACGGGTGGATACGTTCAACACCAGGGATAGGGCCGAGTTCCGTGCCAGTTCGGTGAACGCTTTCATCGGGCATCCGTTTTGCGGGCCACGATCGTCAGTTTGCTGCCGCGCCCCAGCCGGTCGGCGATGGCCGTGATGGGCATAAAGGGCAGCCGCATCCCAGGTATGCTGAGCAAGCAAAGCCAGAGCTTGCGTGCGGTCTGGTGGCGCACGCGCTGGTTGATCCACAGTCGCAGGCTGGCGGTAAAAGTGTAATATCCTCCAAAAGCGCACTGTGCGTGCACGACGTCAAAGCCGGCGCGGTCGAGCATGTCGCGCAAAATGTCCCGCGAGAATACGTGCAGGTGGCGCGGCGCGTCGTAGCCGATCCAGTAGCGGCCAAAGAGTTGACGATCCCAGCTTTCATAATGGGGCACCGCAATCACGACGATGCCGTCTGCTTTTAGCAGCCGGTGTATGGTTTGCAGCGTTTCCAGGGGATCAAAGGTATGCTCCAGCACGTCCCACAGCGTCACCGCTGTGAATTGACCGGCTGGTAGATCGGCGTCCGCCAAAAGGCCCTCGAATGCGTCCAGGCCAAATCGCTCGCGGGCGTATGCTATCGCAATCGGGCTGATATCGACACCGTACGTTTCCCAGCCCGCGTCACGCATCTCGGCCAAAAAGATGCCTGTCGAGCAGCCGACGTCCAGCACTCGTCTAGGGACATGGCGGCTAAATCGTTCGACGGCGCGGCGGCGTTGGCGAATGTTGTAGCGGCGCACCCAGCGCATCAACGCCCACCGTTCGTCTTCGATGGCCGACTTGTAGGGCAAATAGTCGGCAGGGTAGTAGTGGTCCATCTGCGCCGGGCCTGGGCGCGGGTTTAGGTACATCAACCCACATTGGCGACAGCGGACCAGGGGGAACTCGCCCGGCCCGTCAAAGCCGTAATCGCGCAGTGTCAGTAGCCGCTCCGCGTCGTCCGCTTCGCACAGGCTGCAAAAAGTGGTCTCCATCGCCGGGTTATGCTCCATCCAGTATTTTGCGATAGAACGATTCCAGTGGATCGGTCAGGTGACGCCAGGTGAACTCTGTCTCTGCCAGGTGACGAGCCTGCCGTCCCATTTCCTCGCGCTGTTGGGGGTCTTGGAGCAATTTTAGCATTTTGTCCGCTATATCCTTTGGCTCATCCTTGGATAGCAAGCCGATGGGGTGTTGTTCCAAGAAGGCGGTCAGGTCGCCCACAGCGGTGGCGACGACGGGACGCCCGACGGCGATATAGTCGTTCAGTTTGAGCGGCCAGCGCCCGCGATTGGCCCCGCTGTCGTTCAGCGGCAGCCAGCAGACGTCGCAGGCAGAGAGGTAGTGGGCGATTTCGTCGTAGCGCACGTGTCCGGTGCGAATTACGGCCTCTGGCGCGTCCACCAATTGTTCCACGGCGACGTTGCAGTAACCGATCAGCAGCAAGCGCACGCGCGGGTCGGCGGCGTGGATCAGGTCAAAGGCGCGGGCCATCAGTTCTGCATCGCGACGGAAAATAGCGCCGATGTAGCCGATGATGGGGGCCTGGGCCGGCAGGTTTGCCCACTTGCGGGCTTGTTCTTGAGGGTGCGGGCGCAGGGTCTCCACCTCGCTGCCGTTGCGCAGCAGCAGGATCGTCTGCGGCGGCACGCCCAGCTCGATGGCTTTTTGACGCAGTACCGTGTTGATGACGGTGGTTCCGTCTGCCCAGGGCCGAAAGGCCTCTTCGAAAAAGGTCTCCACGGGGCGCAAGATTGCGCGCATCAACGGGTTGGGCCGTTCCTCGACCGAGCCGCCGCGACCGAACCAGTCGCACCAGTCCATCACGAGCTTGACGCCGCGACGACGTTGAAGGTAAAGTGCGGGGAAAATCGCCACAGGACGCGCTTCAAAGGCGTGCACCAGGTCGTACTCTTTTCCCCTCAGCCAGTTTATGCGCGCCAGTGTGCCCCAGGGGTCCCAGCCGGAGCGGAGCGAACCCCACAGCAAGTCGGGTGACTCGACAATCTGAATATCGTTTTCCTGCCGCACGCGAAAGCGCAGACGACGGTCATTCGACGTCGCCAGCAGCGTCACGCTGTGGCCGCGCTCGGCCAGGCTGAACCCAAAGTGCAGCGCCCGCCAGTAGGTGCCCGTGCCGACCCGATTGTAGAGCAGCATCAGGATGCGCAAGACGGCTCCTCGATTCCCACGTGTGACTCTAAGGACATGCCAAACCCGTCGCGCAGCCCACGCAAGTAGGCCGACGCTGACTTGGGCCGTCTCTGCCACAACAGGCGGATGGTTGTCTTGACGGCGCTTCCCATCCGGTACGGCACGACGATAAACCATCGCCAGCCCCGAACGTGTTTGCGAAAGAATCGCACGCTGTTGCGGCCCATCAAGTAGCGCTCGCGCGGCGAACCCGCTCCGCCACCGCTGGCAGAAACCTTGTGCCACATTCGAGCACTAGGCACGAGCAGTAATCGGTAGCCGGCCTGGCGCGCGCGCACGCACAAGTCTACGTCCTCGTAATAAATGGGGCAGTAGCCCATGTCGAACATCCCGATGTCTTCCAGCATGGTGCGTGTCATCAGCAGGGCGCATCCAACCAGATAATCCCGCTCTAGCACCTCTTCCCACTGGCCGCGGTCGAGTTGCAAGTCTCCTATGTCGGTCATCTCTATGGTCAACGGATGCCGCCCACCGCCCACAGACCAGATACGGTCCGGTTCGTCGGCGTAATAGATTTTCGGAGCCAGCATCCCCACGCCCGCCGAATCGACGTGGGCCATCAGTTCGTCCAGGATGTTGGGTTCAACAAAAGTATCGTTGTTGATCATAAAGACATAGTCAGCACCCTGCGCCAGGGCGTGGTGCAAGCCAACGTTGAAACCGCCAGGGAAACCCAGGTTCTCCGAGTTGACAATGACGTCCACGTTGGGGAATTGCTCTTTGACCGCCTCGACGGTGCCGTCAACCGAGGCGTTGTCCACCAGGAGCAAGCGGTAGTGCGGGTAGGTCATCTGGCTGAGCGATTCGAGGCAGCTTGTCGTGTCCTCGCGTTGGTTCCACGTTAGGGTGACCACGTAGACCAAGGGATGAGACGCTTCTGCCGTCACTTGATCAGACCTCGATGCTCTAGTTGTTCCATCGCCTGTGGAATTTTATCAAGCACCCCTATCTGCTCTCTCACCCACGCTACCCAATCGTCGATTCCTTGTTCCAGGCTCACTTGCGGGGCAAAGCCCAGTTTTTGCTGGATCTTGGAGATGTCAGCGTAGCAGTGGCGAATGTCGCCCGCTCGAAAACGATTCACGATATTCGGTTCGAGGCCTGGATGACCAAGTTGGTCTTGCAGAATACGAACGAGGTCCAGAATCGTGCCCTGCCGCCCCGTGCCCACGTTGAAAACCTCGTAATCGGCCTCGGGATTTTCCAAGGCCAACAAGTTGGCTTGTGCGATGTCTTTGACGTGGGTAAAATCACGGCTCTGCAAACCATCCTCAAAGATCGCGGGCGCGTTCCCATTCATAATCCTGGCAGAAAAGATCGCGGCAGCGCCCGTATAGGGGTTGGATAGCGCCTGGCGCGGCCCGTAGGTGTTAAAGTATCGCAAGGCCACCGTCGGGATCCCGTAAGCGTGCCCGATGGCCATGCACATTTCTTCGTGGTCGCGCTTGGTGATGGCGTAAATGGAGGTGGGATAGAGGGGCTTTTCTTCATCTGTCGGCAGGGGAGCCAGTTCTTGGTCACAATCGGGACAGCGCATCTCCCAGCGGTGTTCCTGAAGTTGAGCTTCTGTCCGTAACCTGGGAGCCACGTCCCCACATTGGGCACATTGATATTTTCCCTCGCCGTAAATGGACATTGAGGAAGCGACGATCAGCTTTTCTATCTCGAATTTTCCGCTGGACAGGATCTGGAGCAAGTTGGCGACGCCCATTGTGTTGTGGTCAACATAGTGGGCGATGTCGTACATGGATTGCCCGACACCGACCGCGGCGGCCTGGTGGAATACCGCTTGCACTCCCTCCAATGCCTGTGACATCGCTCGTTCATCCCGTATGTCCCCCAGGATGAACTCGGCCTCTGGATGAAGGTATGATGGCGCTTTTCCCTCTTTTTGTAACTCGTCGCCGTGCACCTGGGGGGACAGGTTGTCAAACACCCGCACCTGGTAACCGCGCTCGATCAAACCATCCACAATGTACGAGCCAATAAAGCCTGCTCCGCCGGTAACTAGAACTCGTTTCATTTTTCCTCCTGAAAGTGTGGGACCTCGTCAGAGGTCCTCATAAATATCCCAAATCCTCCAGACGTTGTGCGACCTTGGCGGCATCCTCTTCCGTATAGGTCACTGTATCCTGGAGGGGCTGCGCAGTCGCGGTCACATCTGATGACGACGCGCTGGCAATTGTGCCCTCGACGAACGCCGAGTGCAGCACTGTGCCGTCCATATATTTGGGGATGGGCAGGTCCAAAATCCCCAGGATGGTCGGCGCCAGGTCGAGGATGCGTGCTCCTTCAACGGTCGTTCTAGGCTCGACGCCGGGGCCGCTGGCGATGAATATGCCGTCGGGGCGATGTGTGCCCGATAGGCGCAATTTGTTGAAATCCATTTCCTTCTGCGTTTCAAAGATTGGGGCCTGTTGGATGTCGTATCGTCCACGCCCCCAGTATCCGTAATCGACCCATTCGATGATCAGGTCTGGGGCTTGTTCGAGACAGGGGCCGTGATACTGTTCCTCTCGCCGCCAGACGCGATGCACGATGCGCTCGCCGGTTTCTGGGTCTTGCAAGGCCATCAGTTTATCTATCAGTTTGTCTCTCAGAGCCTCGTACTCGACACCTGGCTGCACGATGCCTTCAGGCTCCCGTCCGGCGACGTTCAGGTAGATGTTCCCCGCGGCCCCAAGGGCATAGGCTTTGGTCTCTCCCCACTCGATGGCGGACGTAAAGAGCACGGTCTCCATATCACCCTTGAGTTGTTCGAACCGTTGGACGCCAAGTTGAGAGCGCACCCTGGCCCGCAATGCGGCAGGCGCGTAACGACTATAGATGCCCGCTGCCTTTTCGACCAACCGAGAGCGCCATTGTCCTCTTGTCTTGTTCCGCGAGGCGCGAAAATGCAAAAAATCCGCTTCGGCCAGCCAGCGGTTGAGGTTCACGATTGCACGTAGCGGTCCCGCGCCATGGTCGGATATGACGATGACGGTGGTGTCCTCGTCGATGCGTTCGAGCAGAGCGCCAATCGCGACATCTATGTGCTGGTACACGTCTCGGATGGCGTGTCTGAAGCGGGCAGCATCGTCGTCCTCGTCCGCTTCCATACAGTGCCAGAAGAAATGCTGTATCTGGTCGCTGGCCATAAAGACGGCGACAAAAAGGTCCCAAGGTTCGGTATCCATCAGGTGAACGGCCAACTGCCGCCGATACTCTACGCCGCGTTTCAATGCGCTCACGTAGGAGGACATTGGGTCTGGCACTGTGGAATCATAGTCTGCCGTGATAAAGTAGCCGTCAGCCAAGCTCATCAGAGTATCGCCCAATTCTGGCGGGTAGACGATGCTGGCATCCGCCACTGGCGCGAACGGACCGCCGACCACCACGCCGTTGACCGGACGGGGGGGAAAAGTGTAGGGGACGTTCAGCGCCACGACACGGCGGCCCTGATCGCCAACCAGATCGAATATTGTCGGTTTTGCGATTGCAGAGGTGTTCGTCACTTCTAATTTGTAGCTGTCAGGCCGCCGCCGCACGAAATCGTACAACCCGTGCTGACCCTGATTCACGCCGGTCATAAAGGTTGTCCAGGCGGGGGCCGAGACTGGCTGCATAGTAGAGGTCAATGGGCCGCGACAACTTTGGGACATCAAGTTGGATAGGTTTGGCAGGTGACCTGCGGCTATCCACGGGTCGATCAGGTCAAAAGTGGCGGCATCTATACCGATGACCAATACTCGTTTGCGCGACGTTTCCAATATACTTCTCCGTAAATAGGGCACGGTTCCCGTACCCCTACAATTTGCGATTTTTAACGAGTTTTGTGATCTATAGCCTCGATCAGGTTCATCAATTGAACCCACGACGAGGTGTTGGGTGCATCATTTCGGCCCGATGTTGGCGAGTCTGGGGGTGTGGTAAAGAAACGGACGACGGCGTCTGCTAAAGCACGAGTATCGCCAGGTGATACCAGCAAGTTTGTTTCGTCGTCTGTGGGTTCTTTATCCTGCGTTATGTGTGTCGTCACCACTGGGATGCCAAACCCGCGCGCCATTTGCAGCACTGCACTCCCCGTCACCCGTCGATATGGCGCGACCAGTACGTCCGCCGCCGAAAAGTACAGAGGCACCTCTTCGTTTGGAATGTAGCGATCCGCGATGATTACCGAGTTACGGATCCCCAACCGCTCGATCATTTCCAGGTACGGACGCTTGTCTTCCCAGAATTCGCCTGCCACCACGAGGATTACCTTTTCTAGTTGTGTCTGAACCTCAGGCAGTGCTGTCAGGATGTCTTGTAAGCCTTTATATTCTCTCACAATCCCAAAAAAGAGCAATACAGAAGCGTCTGGCGACAATTGCAGCTTTTTGCGGGCCTCATCTCGGGGGATTCGTTCATCAGCGAACATGTCGAAAATCGGCAGGGGGATGATGGTTACCCGTGCATCTGGTAGTAGTGAAAGGAGTTGTTTCTTTTCCTCCGTAGACTGCACGCGGAAATCAGTCCCCCACCGCAACACCACTTTTGTCACGAGATGGTCCCACCAATGGGTCTCGTGGGGTAGCACGTTGTGACAGATGACGACCAACCGCCGCCGTAAAAAGAGTCGATTTAGCAGCCCCAAGACGAACCACGCCGGAGCCCAAAAGACTGTCCACCATTGCAGGATAATTGCATCGGGTTTGTATTGGCATATGCGCCAAAAGGTCGTCAGCCAGGTGATGGGGTTCAGGGAATCGATCCAGTAGTAGACGTCTTGTACTTGTAAAGGTTTATTGCTGGGATCTTTGTCACTTTGCCCTGGAAAGAGCCACTGTGGGTATTGGCGTTTGAATGAAATGAGCAGCACTGTGTGCCCGCGAGCGCGCAAAGCCTGGTGGAGCATCGTCGTATAGTGGGCGATGCCTCCGCGATATGGGTATACTGGGCCGATGAGAACCAGCTTCATTTTTCCACCTTGTACACTATTCGATCTGAAAAATGAACACTCCACCTTCCTGGTAAAGCAAACGCACACCTTCCGCCTCACTCAGTTGGGTAGCGTTCAGCCCTGGGCCAGAGAAATCGCCCCTGCGCCCAACGTACACGTAATCAATGCCCATCGCCTGCAAATCTGGCAGGGATGCATTGTCAATTTCCAGTTGCTCTACCGCGTGCGACGTTTCGACGACAGCACTCCAGTATTCTCTTGCGCCCATGCCATTTATCATAGCGCCGACAGTCGTCTGACGATTTGTAAAGTAGGGAATCCAATATCCCGCGTCTGTGCCGTGGGGGCCGTTAGGCAGCCAAAAGTACGTGTTTACAGCAAATAACGCATCTAGCGGCGTGTTGGCATTGATCCAGTGCATAGCCGCCACGTCCTCTGGAGTGACAAAATATCTGAATGGCTCAATTTCTGTAACCCTGACGTGGCTGGCGACGAAACTGGCAGCCAGAATGATCCCCAGCGTGAGCTTGATGCCAAACTCGCGCCAGCGCAAGTCTAACAGATTCACCAATTCTTGCACCGCAGAGCCGACGATCAATCCGATAGGGAGATAGAACATGATCAGAACAGCTCCCAGGTTGGTGATGCTCAAGAGTGGTATGCCCAAAACGTGAGCGTTCGCAACGAGGTACAAGGTGACCATCCATAACAGGCAGCAAATCACCAGCTTGTTGCGCCTGAACAGGCCAATCGCGGCGGCCAAACTTGCTAGAATCATCAACCACGGGCGCGCTACTAGTATTGGGAGCGAGTTCCACGGGAATTCATAGTATGCTTGTGCTACCTGGGGTACTTTGTAGGTGCGCCCCACAGCCTGAGCGGCGTTGAGAGCGTTTATGTGCGGAGCCACGTGGCTGTATGCCGCCTGCCACAAAGCTGGAGCAACGACGATCAATGCAGTGATTCCAACTGCCATCGCTCCCAACAACACAGGGACAATTTGGCGCTCCTGGCGGGCTTTCCATAATTCCCATATGACACTGATAATCAACAAAGGTATGTAAAAAGCGACCACACGAAAATGTAGCAGAAACATGGCTCCCGTCAACGTGGCGGCCAAGACCGTGCTCCACAGAATCCTGACTTTGTGTTCTCTCCACGAGAGTTTGTACGAGACGATGGCTTCCCACGTGATTAACCAGGCAATCAAGAGTATCGCTTGGCCAGATATCTGCGTAAAGCGCCCCCAGTTGACGTAAAAGGCGGGTTGATGCGCAAGCACTCCCGCGACAGCTGCGCCAACGACCGCGCCGAGCCGTCCCACCTTTCGATCCAGCACCAAGTAGACGCCTGCGCCACACAGTCCATTCAGCACCTGCGCTGTCCACAATAGAGCCGTGTGCGCTGGAACCTGGGCTAGCCATTGTACAGTGGCAGAGAGCGCGTATAATCCCAAGTGGTATTTCCCCAATGGAATGGGGTAATAGGGTTCCAGACTGGTAGGCAATTTCCCTTGCACGGCTGTAAGTTGGGTCAGCAAGGTATGATGTAGTGAATCCGACCATGCGGGGTAAGGATGATCGCGGATGATCCAAAAACGGGTGAAAAGCGTCATACCCAAGATGCCAAGGGCCACCCATTCCAAACGGTCAAAAATGAATTGTTCTTTCCAATGCCCTCGCATCCGCCAGCCAATGATGATAGCACAAAGGAGAAGCAATGTGCCCATTTTAAAAGGACCGAATGTCAAAAATGGAATAACTGAGCGCGTGGCGTAGAAAAGCACCGGATAGAATGCGATGCTTATTCCTATAGCCACGATCCAGCGTTGCAACCCTTTCCATTGACGCCAACTATGGTTCAAGGCCAACGCCGCCCACCCAGGCAGAGTGAACATTCCTATCAATACAATGGTCAGCCAAAGCCCTGTGGTTGTAGACATTTGATAGTTCTCGTCGTAAACTTAGGCTTTTTCCAAAACAAAGCAAACTTCACAGGGGAGTCCTGCTTTCAACAGGCTAACAGGTAACTTGGACAGTAGGGCATAATATGCGGCATTAGACCAGTTGACCAATTTGTGCTTTGATTCCCGATGAAAATACGTCTGTATGATCTTGAAATTCTGCTTTGAGAAGAATTGCTTCCACTCTTTTAGTGTATAGCTATTTTCGTGGATTCCCCATTTGCGTGCTGTTTTGCCTTTTTTCCCCCAACGGCTATTCCAGAATAACTGGGGAAGTGAGCCTATGGACAATTCGTTGACTATGTACCATCGTCCTTTAGGTTTGAGGACAGAGTAAGCTTGTTTCAGACCAGCCTCCAGGTGTCCCAAATGATGGAGCATCGCCGAACTGAAAATGAAATCAAAAGACTTGGGAATAAATGGTAATCTCTCTGCATCGCAAGTGACAAAATAATCAACGCCAAAGCCAAGCAGATGATCTACTTGCTCGCCAATCGCCATGTTTGTCGGCGCTACGTCAGACGTAACCATCTCCGTTTCTGGGAAAAACAGCTTGATAAAACCACTTTGGTGTCCAGTTCCCCCACCAAGTTCTAATCCCCGTCCTTTGAGTTTATACTCTTGGGCAAAATTATCGCGAAAGAATAGATATTGGGAAGTAAATAGATAACCGGTTATTGCCGTCAGTAACTTGGAAAGGGTATGTTGGCTTTCGCTCTGCCAGTCTATCAAATTGGCATGGCGTTCGTAGGTTCGTACTCGGAATTGGTCTTCGGCCTTTTGGAACGAATCCAGGTGAGAGGGTAACAAGTCAAAGCGGCGATCTGTTCGGCTTGACTGATAGGAGCAGGCTTTGTTGGTACAAATGATCCTGGTCTTGTGCTCTGCTGGCTCAAGTGAACTGCCACAATCAGGGCAAGCAATTATCTCCCAGAGCCAGTCTTGATTCTCTACAAATGACATTATTTGGGAATCCCCGTTTCATTCGAGATGTTTTGATTTTTCGTTTCCATTCGCCGCACCCGATACAGTGTATCTTCCAACATCCGGCGGTTCAATCGTACGAGGTCTGCTATTAGGCCTATCAACCAGACTTGGAAACCAACGATAGTGAGAATCGCTGCCAAAATCAACGACTGCACATTGCCTGCTCCTCTTCCTTGAAGGAAAAAGTACAGAAACCGCAACCCGACTGTTGCACCGCTAGCGATGAACACACCTCCTATCATTGTGAAAACCCGCATAGGACGGTACATTGTGTAGAAACGAATAATAGTTCCAGCCGAAACAGCCAAAAAGGAGGGGATGCTACTTATCAACCGAGATGGACGGGTTTTGGGATTAGTGCGTATCGGGACATAGACAACTGCCATCCGGCGAACACCGGCCTGAATTAGCGTTTCCAGTGTATAGGTATAATCACTGAGGACGGTGAGACGCAGCACGGCATCGCGGGTAAAAGCTCGGAATCCGCTGGTAGCATCGGGGATTGGGATGCCGGCCGCTTGTTCCACGACCCAGCTTCCAAATCGTTGTAGCCATCGCTTGATAGGGGAGAAATATTCTAGCACTGCCACACCCCGATCTCCAATGACGATGTCGGCTTGTCCATCCAGGATTGGCTGGACCAGACGACCGACGTCATCTCCCCGGTACTGATTATCGGCGTCAGTGTTGACAACAATATCCGCGCCGGCCATCAGGGCTGCTTCCAGTCCAACCATAAAGGCATGAGCCAACCCGCGATTTTGCTTCAACCTGATGATGTGATGTATTCCCAACTCTTGCGCCACATCGCTTGTGCGGTCGTTGCTACCATCATCTACGACCAGGTATTCAATTTCGTCCACGCCCGGCAAGGAGCGCGGTAGATCTTGTATCGTTTGTGGCAGAGTGGCTTCTTCATTGTAGCAGGGAATCTGAATCACAAGTTTCGTCAAAAGACACACTCCAGTTTGTGGAAAATATCGACTATAGGCAAGATGTACACCTCTGAAAACGGCGCGTATTGTATCACGGGTATGTGCTCTCGTCAACGAATGCGAGTCAGGTGACCAGAAAGTTGTCCATCACAGCAGAATGAGCATACTTGGCCGATACTGTCATATGCGTCTAAACGACATCAACCAGGTAGGTTAGAGGGTTCAGGGAAGCAATCCAGTGGAGATCATCTTTTATTTGCAGTTGTTTTTCGCTCGAGTTCTTGTCGCTTTGTCTAGGAAAGAGCCACTGTGGGTACTGATGTTTGAATGAGACAAAGAGCACCGGGCACCTTTGCTTACGCAACGCGTGATCGAGCATCGTGGTATAGTGGGCGATTACGCCTCGGTACGGATACACTGGATCAATCATCACCAGTTTCACTATTTTCCCTCAAGCAGTCCACCCAATTCTGACACAGATGAATCTCGATCTTTTTTGCCCAAGATGAACTGTACATGCCAGGTCAGAAACTCACCCAACCACGGCAATCGAGCCAAGTTGAATGGAAGGTATCGTGTTGATTCATGCCTGACCTGTAACTGGGCATCCGCAATGAGTTGCCGCACGCGGCGGATGGTCAATGGGTATATCCCCCAATCGCCACAGGCAGTGGCAAAACTGTCCACTTTTTTCCCAGAGAGACGTATTGCCCAACGTTCACCCAATAGATGGTAGGGTTTGAATTGGTGACCACCTATAGGGGTGTAGAAAGGGGGGAAACTCAGATAGGCAACACCATCAGGTGTTAGCACTCGCTTGATCTCGAGCAAAAGCTGAATAGGCTCAGGGACGTGCTCAATCAAGCTGGCACAAAAGACCAGGGAGAAGCGGTTAGAATCAAAAGGGAGTTGAATGGCATCCGCTAACACAAAATCTGGCGGTATTATCCGCGGTCGTTTCAGATCAGTCGAGATTACGCGTGCGCCGGCATTTGTCATAGCCTGGCCGTATCCTCCAGTGTAGGAGGCCAGGTCGAGTACTTGATCACTTTGGATGCAAATACCTTGTTCAGCCAGGTAATCAAGAATCAAATTCCCTTGATAGATCTGAAATCGAAGATAGTCATCACTGCTACGAAAACGACGGCGGGCCAGACGCAATAAGGTCATCCACTCACGAATCATTGTGGATTTTCTCCAGCGTTGACGACAGCATCTGCATCAACCATTAGGGTTGCTTCCAGCCCAACTATAAAGGCATGAGCCAATCTATGATTTTGCTTCAACTTGATGATGTGATGTCCGCCCAATTCCCGCGCTACCTCGGTAGTGCGGTCGGTGCTGCCATCGTCTATGACCAGGTATTCGATTTCATCCACACCTGGTAGGGAGCGGGGTAGGTCTTGTACTGTTTGAGGGAGGGTGGTCTCTTCGTTGTAGCAGGGGATCTGAATCACAAGTTTCGTCAAAAGACACACTCCAGTTTGTGGAAAATATCAAGTATTAGCAAGATGTACACCTCTGAAAACGGCGCGTATTGTATCACGGGTATGTAGTCCCGTCAACGAATATGATAGAGAACGCTTCTAGATGGATATCCTCAGATTAACACTGCTTGCAAAAGTTGTGTTTGATTGCTGCGGAAAATCCATACAAATTATATCACTAAACGGCAAAAGGTGGGGAAATGGAAGTATTTCTTGATTATACCTGAGGGATGTGTGAAAAAGATTTGTTAACAGTTTCTTGGCTCTCTGGGACTGACCCCGCGAAATCCCAAAGAGTACGTATTGCGTTCGCTGGCAATCACTTGGCGAGAGAATTTCTTCGAATAAATCTGTGAGGAAAAGCGTTATATGAGTAGAAAGTTCATTTAATGAAAGGAGAAAAACAAAAATGGATTACGGAAAAGTTTTGAAACGAGCTTGGGAGACGACGTGGCGCTATCGAGCGTTGTGGATATTTGGTATCATCATCGCGCTGACCACTGCCAGCGGTAGTAGTGGCAGCACTGGCGGTGGGGGCAATGGCCACAGAGACTTTCAACACAGCGAGTATCAATGGCAGTTTGACGAAGACTCTTGGCCGTTCGAAGAGTACGCCTGGCAATTTGACGAGCACTCATGGTCGGAGATTCCGCCCCACGTCGTAAACTCGTTAATAGGGGCTGGTGTGGCTGTGGCGTGTGTGGTCATTTTGTTGACCGTCGCGGCGACGATAGCCCGTTACGTGGCTAGGACAGCATTGATACGGATGGTGGACGACCAAGAAAAGACAGGAGAACAACGCAGCGTGCGCGAGGGGTTCCGGATGGGATGGTCGCGTACCACGTTCCGGCTCTTTATGATCGATTTGCTGATCTGCCTTCCGGTGGCAATCGTCTTTATCTCGCTGTTCCTATTGTCGGCTGCTCCACTGCTGCTGTGGCTGACAGAGCAGACGCCTATGGGAGTGATCGGTACCATAAGTTCGAGCGGATTGTTCCTGATCGTGGTCTTGCTAGCCATCGTGGTCGGAGCAGTGATCACGGTGCTACAACAGTTCTTTTGGCGAGTGTGCGCGCTGAAGGGCTTGAGAGTGATCGAGTCGATCCGTGAGGGACTGAGTATAGTGAGACAAAACCTAAAGGACGTGGGGGTGATGTGGCTCATTATGATCGGTGTGCGAATCGGTTGGATGATCGTAGTGATTGTCAGCTTGATCGTGTTGTTCCCAGTCGTGCTCTTTCTGATCGTCTTGGGTGTGGCATTGGGTGGCCTGCCAGCGCTGTTGGCGGGCGGGTTGACGAGCCTGTTCGTCCAAGGACCGGCGCCGTGGATTGCAGGAGCTGTGATCGGTATACCGATCTTTATGTTGGTGGTATCAGCACCGTGGGTGTTTGTCAGTGGGTTGATGGAAGTGTTCAAGTCGAGCACCTGGACGCTGACGTATCGAGAGTTGCAAGCGCTGAAAGATGTAGAGACAGAGGTCGAGGTAGAGGCAGAGACCACAGGATGGTCCGAGACTGAGGCTGAACCTGGATTAGCATAAGGCGTTGCTCAGAAGCAAGATAACAAAAAGAGACGGCCTCCGTAATGGAGGCCGTTTTTTCGTTTTGATTGCGAGGAGAGAGCATTCCCAAATATGGTGCATTCAGCAATGCAAAGTCATTCTTGAATCTGTACTAGCTCTCCTCATTATTGCCGACTTGCAGCGGGCCTTCTAGGGGCTGCTGCGCCCGTTTCCCCAACAAGCGCGATTTTTTATAAGCGGCCCAGATCGCCTTGGAGAGTATCGTGCGCAGGCCACCCTTTTCCAACTGGTAGATCGCCTCGGCGCTAGTGCCGCCGGGCGATGTGACCATATTCCGCATCCGGGCCAGGTGGATGTCTGATTGCTGGGCAAATTTGACCGAGCCGGACACAGTCTGGAGGACAAGCAAGCGCGCCTGGCGGCGGGAAAAGCCCAGGTGGACGGCCGCGTCCACCATCGCCTCCATCAGCAAAAAGACATAGGTGGGGCCGGTGCCGCTGACGGCGGTAGCCATATCCAGCGCATCCTCGTGAGTGACGTACATCTCTAACCCCATCGTCTGCAAGATGGCCTGGGCCTGGGCGCGCTGATCTTGAGTGACCGCCGCCGATGCCGTCCATACCGTCATTCCCTCCCCGACCTGAGCGGGGGTGTTGGGCATGGTGCGCACGACGACGTCGTGACCAAGCCCGGCGCAGATGGTGGCGATGGGCGTCCCGGCGACGATGGAAGCCACCAACGCAGCGGGCCGCACGTGCCCATGTAGCTCGGTCAGCACGGTGGGCAGCACCTGCGGTTTGACCGCCAGAATCACAATATCGGCCTCGCTGGCGGCGGCGACGTTATCTGTGGTGGTGCGAATGCCATGTTGGGCTTGCAACTTTTCACCCCGCGCGCTTCGCGGCCCGCTGGCGATGATCTGTTCCGGCGTCATCTCTCCCGCGCGCAACAACGCCTGGATCATCGCCTCGGCCATCGTCCCGCTGCCGATAAACGCTATTGTTAATTTGTGTAATGTGTTCATGATCGTTTCCTGTTATTTTAGCTTTTCTCCCCCGCCAAAGTCTCGGTATGGACTAAACTCTTCCAGCGCTTCCTCATCTTCTGATGTGAGCGCTTTCTGTACTACTCGAGCCAGCAGCGCGCCAACCCCCGGTCCCAGCATGTACCCCTGTCCGCACATCCCGACGGCATGGATGTACCCCTCCAATTCCTGTACCCGCCCGACGATGGGAAAGCCGTCGGGCGTCATCGGGTAGAGACCGCGCCATGTGCGGCGCACCTTGACGTTGGCCAGTTTGGGCATCAAGTCGACCATGCGCTGGGCGATCATTGGCAAAAAAATCGAGGTCTCTCGACGGTCGGTGCCAACGATGGGTGGGTCCGGCGTGATGCAAAAGACGATAGGGCCGGGCCCGTGTTGGTAAAAGTAATAATTCTTGGAGCCGGCGGCGGGGCGAATGTCTACCACCATTGGTTCCAGAAAGCGAGCCACTGGCTCGGTGATGCCTGCCTCGTGACTGTCTGGCGCTACGGATACATCTTGCCCCGCCATCTGGGCTACGGCTCGCGCCCACGGACCGGCGGCGTTGATGACCGCACCTGTGGCATAGCCTCCCTTGTCGGTGCGCACGCCCACCACCTTGCCTCGTCGTCGAATGATGCCTGTGACCCGTTCGTTAAAGCGAAACTCGGCCCCGCGCTCTCGCGCCCGTGTGTAGAACGCGTGAGCGCTGAGCATCGGCGAGGCCGATCCGTCACGCGGCGAGTGCGTCCCGCCGAGCAATCCCTCGGGGTTTAGATCGGGAATCAGTGCCAGCATTTCGTCCCGGTCTACCCAATTAATGTCCAACCCCTGGGCCTGCTGAATTTTGAGAAGGTCCTGTAGACTGTCCTTATCTAGCTCCCGGTAAGCGACAAACGCATAGCCACCCCGGTGCCACTCGATGTCGTCTCCATACGTCTCTTTCCAGGTGGAGAACGTTTTGATCGAATCGATGCAGAGCCGAATCTTGGACGGGGACGAGTGGGTAGCGCGGATGCCACCGATGGCGGCTTTGTTGCAGCCCTGACCGGGGCTGGCGAACTGGTCGATGACCAACGGTTTGAGCCCTGCCTGGGCCAGAAAAAAGGCGGTCGGAAGCCCAACGCTCCCCGCACCGATGATGATGGCGTCGTATACTTGTGTGGTCATTATAGTCCTCCCTCGTGCGCGTCCGTTGCGTGGTCCGCTGGCTCTTCCTCGGCCAGCCCCTCTCCAATGACGACGCCCGCGAATGCTCCCAGAGGCACTTCGATGAACAGCGGACGTCGGGTGTTTTCGGTCACTTGTGCCAATGGCACCCCCTCCTCACGGAATAGCCGCAGGATCAGGTTGGCGCAGGTCTTGGCTCCGCAGGCTCCCATTCCGGCCCGTGTTACGCCCTTGATGTGATTAATGTCTCGTATACCGGCCTGGATGAGGGTCCGAATCTCACCCGCCGTCACCCGCTCGCAGCGACAGATGATCTCGTCGTCGGTCATACGCTCGACGTATCGTGCCAATGGCTCGGTCACTGTTTGCTCTTGCACGCGGATGCCGGCGATGGTCTTGGCGATCTCGTGGGGCGCGCGCACCTGTACCAGCAGCGCCCGGTCGGAAAAATTGGGCGCCCGTACCCGGACCACCTCTACGTTACCCAGGATCGCCCCCTCGGTGTCCAGCACCGTCACCACGTCCCCGGCCTGGATCGTGTCCCGTGGGAACTCGTAGGCCACTGTTACTGTGGGAGTTTTAGCATCCTTGCGATAGTCCACCAGTGTAATCGCCAGCCCCGGACAGATGGCGACGCATTGGGTGCAGCCGGAGCAGTCTACTCCGATGTACTCGGGCAGGCTGCGGATGTCCTCGGCTTGGCCCAGATCCGCCCCTTCCATCACAATGCACTCCTGGGGGCAGACCGACGTGCAGGGATTGCACGGAATCTCCTGAGCGCAGTGGAGCACGGGAAAGACACCAGTCTCCACTTCTGGGATGTCCTCGGTGACGACAGCGCCAGGGCGGGATTTGAGGATATCGGCGGTGCGATGCCACTCGCGCGGCACCTCGCCCACGTCGCGGCCCAGGCTGCGGGCGATCTCCATCCCTCGGATGCGACCGGTGAACATGGCTGCCGACGCCTCGGCGATCTCTTCCGCGTCTCCCGCCGCATAGACCGGCAGGCCAAACTCACGGGATTTGTGCAGGAATTCGTCCACCGGGTCTAACCCGACGGCGACCAGCACCGTGTCGCACGCAAACGTCTGCTCCGTGCCAGGGATGGCTTGCCAGTTATCGTCGATCTCGGCGATGGTCACAGACTTGGTCTCTGTCTCGCCGTTGGCGCTGAGCACGGTGTGTGAGACATAGATGGGGACGCCCAGGCGGGCCAGCTTGTCTTTGTGGACCTTGTAGCCGGAGCACTCGGGCAGCGCCTCGCACAGGCCAACGACCTGGATACCGGCCTGGAGCGCGTGATACCCGGCGATCAGGCCCACGTTCCCCCCGCCAATGATGAACAGTCGCTCGGTGGGCCGTACCAAGTCGCGGTTGACGAGGGTCTGGAAAGCGCCCGCGCCGTAGACGCCCGGTAATGTGTTCCCTTTAAAGGCCAACGATTTTTCCCGTGCGCCCGTCGCCAGCAGCATGGCGTGGGGTTGGACGACGACATAGTGTCCTTCTCGTAAGATACCCACCTTGCGGTCCGAAAAAACGGACAGAGCGGTGGTATTGAGCCAGACCTGCACATTCTCAAACTCGCGCACCTCTTCCTCCAGTCGAGTGGCAATGTCGGTGCCGCGCGTCCCGGCGTAGCAGGCGTCGATGGATCCAAAGAACTTGTGGGTCTGGAGGACCAGCTTGCCACCCAGGCGGTGCTTGTCGTCCACGATGAGGGTACGCACGCCGGCTTTGCCCATCTCGATGGCTGCCGAAAGCCCTGCCGGTCCGCCGCCAATGATGAGGCACTCGACCTCGACGGATTCGGCTGTGTGTGTCGGGGGCACGGTGTGAACGTCGGGCAGAACGGGTTTGCCATCCATTGGCTTGACCTGCATCCCCGGTTGAACGAGGGCCATACATGCCTTGACGGGCAGGCCATCAGCGATGACCGCGCACTGGGCGCACTGGCCATTGGCGCAAAACATACCCTGGGGCGCGCCATCTTTGTGGTGATGTCCAAAGGTGCGCACACCGTGGGCAAAGAGGGCCGAGGAGATCGTCTCTCCCTCATGAGCCTGCATCGGCTGGCCTTGCCAGGTGAACTCGAATGTGGATTGTTTCTCGACCGATAATACCGGGTGTTTGTGGATGCGGTAATCGCTCGTTGTTTTTGTTTCAGTCACAAACGTCCTCCTTGGAAAAGAATGGGGGTATGATACGTCAAGATGCGCCAGAAGGCAAGTGGGGAGAGGGCTAATGTCATCAAGTTAAGGCTTGTACATGCGGCTGATGATCTCTTTTCCCTCATATTTCTCCCCTTTATTGAATTGCAAAAGCAATTCTATCCGAGAGGTAAAAAGGTCTCAAGTTGACAACGTCCACGTTTTCAAGGGTTACTCGGTAGACAGATTGTGATATAAACAAAATCATGCTACACTTCTTCTCATCAGGTTGTCCAATGGATTTGGCTGGTCTCGGCAAGTTGCGGCAGGCCAAGGTCCCCACCAGCCCCACATCGAGCGAAAATTGACGATACAGATACCACTCTCTGGGACGAGATAGATATCTGTGTCGGGGAACTCGCGACGGAGAGGACAAATGCAGAATGTCAAGAATGTCCTAAAAGGGATACTTTTGCCCAAGGGCTTGACCTTTCCGTTACTCTTTATCCTGGGAATGCCAATGCTCTTGATGTTATGGTTTACCCCATTCCACAGGGTATCAGCCACAGCATATGTGGAAATGCTTGGTGCAATGATGATCTGGGCTCAACTGCCTGGCGCTTTTATCTTGAATCGGATCACTCCCATCACGTACCCGGCGGAAACAGCTTGGGAAGGGGGGCTGGCATACCTTACCCCCATAGTGATCGCAAGTGCACTGGTTTACGTGATATTGATCAAAAAGGATATGCTCGGTTCTAGAGCCGTATGGCTGGCGTTTTGCTGGAGTTTATTCTTGATACAGGTGATGGGAACATTACCAATGGTCTATCTCTGGGCAATAGGTGTTTGAGTGGCTTTTAGACTCAATACGGTGCAGTTAAAGAGTAGCATAGCCCCTTGTGCCCGCTAGGAACGTCCACAAGGGGCTAAACTATGCTAACTGAACCAATAGGTATTGCTTTTAGCTACACGGCACTGGTTCAGTTGGGTGGGATTTCCGGATAATAATCCAATTGTGACTCAAAAAGGGATTTGTAGCCGAGGTTTCCATACCTCGCAGAGCCTCACGCGCTATGGAAAGCGCGGCTACATTGTAATCCCATTCAACTGAA
>JAAEPW010000006.1 GCA_024232355.1 Chloroflexota bacterium
CAGCGGGCCATCACCGCCGACGAGGCCGCCATCGCCCGGTTGAGCGCTAACTATATCGACAACGTCAAAGCCTACACCCAGCGCGAAAGGGTTCGCAACCGCTACACCGGCGAGGATGAAGACCCCGACGAGCGGTTGATGCGGTCTATCGAGGAAAAGATCGACATCCCCGACAGCCGCAAGGATGATTTCCGGCGGGAGATTATGAACTATATCGCCGCCCTCGCGCTGGACGGCGGGACCTTTCGCTGGGACTCGAACGAGCGGCTGCGCAAGGCGCTGGAGCTCAAGCTCTTTGAGGATCAAAAGGACTCGATCAAATTGACCACCCTGGTCTCTAGCGTCATCGACCAAGAGACGCAGGAAAAGATCGACGTGGTCAAAACACGACTTGTCAACAACTATGGCTATTGTGATATTTGCGCTACCGACGTACTGAATTACGTCGCTAGCATATTCGCAAGAGGGGACACCAAGGGAGATGGATAGATAAGGTAATAGGTACGGTGAGGAGGTGGAATGATGATTGCTCGAATTGAACAGGACAAAAGCCGGTTTCGGAAAATCGTGCGGGGCAAGGTACGGGACAATCTCCGCAAGTATATGAGCAGCGGCGAGTTGATCGGACGCCAAGGCCGTGACTTGGTCAGCATCCCCATCCCTCAAATCCAGATTCCCCAATTCCGTTTCGGACGCCACCAGAGTGGGGGAGTAGGACAAGGGGATGGAGAGCCAGGCACGCCCGTCGGTTTCGACCCCGACAAGCCCGGTAAAGGTGACCAGGCCGGTAATCGCCCCGGCAAACACGTGATGGAGGTCGAGGTGACGCTGGAGGAACTGGCCCGCATTATGGGCGACGAGTTGGAACTGCCCAACATTGAACCCAAGGGCAAGGAGAACATTGAGAGCCGCGTGGACCGTTATACCGGCATCCGGCAGGTTGGGCCGGAGAGCTTGCGCCACTTTAAGCGGACATACCGCGAGGCCCTCAAACGGCAGGTCGCGATGGGCGTCTACAGCCACGCGAACCCCGCCGTCATACCGGTGCGGGAGGACAAGCGCTACCGTTCGTGGAAGAGTCACTATGAGCCAGACAGCAACGCCGCCATCATCTATATGATGGATGTCTCAGGCTCGATGTACGCCCGCAAGAAAGAGGTTGTGCGCCTCACCGCGTTCTGGATCGATACCTGGCTGCGTTCCCAGTACCAAAAAGTAGAGGTGCGCTATATCATTCACGACGCAGCCGCTCGCGAGGTCGACCAACACGCCTTTTACCACACCCGCGAGAGCGGCGGCACGGCCATATCGTCGGCCTACAATCTCTGTCAGGGGATCATCCACAAAGATTATAACCCCGCCGAGTGGAACATTTACCCCTTTCACTTTACCGACGGCGACAACTGGGAAGACGACAACGCTCAATGCGCCCGTATGTTGGTGGACACCATCCTGCCATACGTCAACCTCTTTTGCTACGGCGAGGTCAGCGGTCCCCGCAGCCAGAGCCAGTTTATGAAGGCGTTGAGCGAATTGGAACTGAGTGACGAGGAACGATTCGTAATCGCCACGATCAAGAACAAGGACAAGGTGTACGATGCGATCCAGGTGTTTCTGGGGAAAGGACGGTGAGCGATGAACCTGTCACCGGAACTGGCCAAGCTTCAGGTAGAGATCGAAGCGTATGCGCGCGAGTACGGGCTGGACTTTTTTTCCACGCTCTACGAAGTGGTCGATTACAAACAGATGAACCAGGCCGCCGCTTACGTCGGATTTCCCAGCCGCTATCCCCACTGGCGTTTTGGGATGGAATACCTGCGCATGTCCAAGAGCTATGCGTACGGGCTGCACCGCATCTATGAGATGGTCATCAACAACGACCCCAGCTACGCCTACCTATTGGCCAGCAACAAGCTGGTGGATCAAAAGATGGTCATGGCCCACGTGTGCGGCCACGTCGACTTTTTCAAGAACAACATGTGGTTTGCGCACACCAATCGCAAGATGATGGACGAGATGGCCAATCACGGCACCCGCATCCGGCGCTACATCGACCGCTACGGTTACGAAACGGTCGAGCGTTTCCTCGATTGCTGTCTCTCTCTCGATAATTTGATCGACATTCACTCGCCCGGCATCCAACGTCGCGCGGAACGGTACCGCCACGCGGAAAAGAGAAAGGACAATGGCCGCGCGCGACCGGTGCGCAAGCTGCCCAGCAAAACCTATATGGACGACTATATCAATCCCCCCGAGTTCCTAGAAGCGCAGCGCGCCAAGGTCAAAGAGGAGCAAGACCGCAAAAAGCGTTTCCCCGAGCGGCCAGAGCGGGATGTGATGCTCTTTTTGCTCGAGTACGCACCCCTGGCCGAGTGGCAGCGAGACGTATTGGCCATCGTGCGCGAAGAAGCCTACTATTTCGCGCCCCAAGGACAAACAAAGATCCTGAATGAAGGCTGGGCCAGTTTCTGGCACAGCACCATCATGACGCAAAAGGCACTCGAGCCCGAGGAGGTGATCGATTACGCAGAGCACCACGCCGGCACAATGGGTACCTCGCCCGGCCGGCTCAACCCCTACAAACTGGGACTGGAACTGCTGCGCGACATCGAAGAGCGGTGGGACAAGGGCCGCTTTGGCAAAGAATGGGACGAATGCCAGGATCAAGCCGCGCGCCGAAATTGGGATCGACAGCTTGGCCTGGGGCGGCAAAAGATATTCGAGGTGCGGCGGATATACAACGACGTCGGTTTTATCGACACGTTCCTGACCCACGAATTCGCCCGCCGCCACAAATTCTTTACCTATAAATTCAACCCCAGCACCAGAGAATACATCATCGACAGCCGCGATTTTGAGGCGATCAAGCGCCAACTCCTCTTTAGCTTGACCAACTTTGGTCAGCCCATGGTCGTCATCCAAGACGCCAACTATGACAACCGGGGCGAATTGTTCTTGCGACACGAGCACGAGGGCATCGATCTCCAATTGGATTGGGCACAATCTACACTGGAACACGTCCACGCCGTTTGGACCCGACCGGTTCACCTGGAGACCGTGGTCAAGGACAAGCGCAAGCTGTTCAGTTTTGACGGCGACGAGCATTTGGATAAAAAGCTCTAGAGCGTTTTCTTATCTCCTGTTTCACCTAATGCCCCATCACCAGATCGGGCATTCTTTTTCGTTGATATTGTCCATTTGTGCTAGTGCCCCCACTGGATTATAATTTAGGTAGGTCGCTGGTCACTTGATGTCTCTCGATATTGGTAGAGTGAAACGTTGCAAGTGATTGACCACGTTCTCTCACAGCCAATATGGAGCGTTAGTGAGGAGTGTCCTATGTCAGCTAGAGTTATCAACCATACACAAGACCCTATTAGGTTCGAACATCCCGTCAATATAGGGATACCAATTACCACCTTGATTCAAGATCAAGATGGCTTTTTTTGGATTGGCAGTGGTAACGGACTGATTCGCTACGACGGCTATGACTTGAAATTCTATAAAAAGGGGGTAGATTCGCTCTCGACAGATCATGTTAATGCAATTGCACAAGATATAGATGGTGTGTTGTGGATCGGAACACAGGAAGGGCTGAACAAGTTTGAGCAAGAGACCGGCCGTTTCACCCATTATAGGCACAATCCCGATGATGCCCATAGTTTGGGCAACGATAATGTATGGTCTATCTTGTCAGACGAGGACGACATACTTTGGATTGGAACGGATAGAGGACTTGACATGTTTGACAAGGAAACCAGCACCTTTACCCACTACCGACATCACCCTGATGATCCCACCAGCTTGAGTGACGATGCCGTGCAGTCTCTCTTTAAAGACCGGAACGGCACACTGTGGATAGGAACGAGGGCGGGAGGACTCGACCGCTTTGACAGAGACACTGGCGCCTTTGCCCACTATACTCACAACCCTGACAATCCAAACAGCTTGAGTGACAACAATATTACAGCCATCAACCAAGACAGTTCGGGCACACTGTGGATCGGCACCGGCAGCGGCGGACTGAATGCGTTTGACAAAAACACGCACACATTTACCCATTATAGACATGACCCAGATGACCTCACCAGTCTGGGAGGGGATTCCATCAAATACATCTATAAAGATAGATCGGACAAACTTTGGATTGGGTGTTTTAGTGGGGGGCTCAACCGATTCCATCGGCAAAACCAAACCTTCACCCGTTATCAACACAACCCCAAGGACCCTAACAGTTTGGCCTCAGGTATTATAATTACGATTTATGAGGATCGTTTTGGCGCATTGTGGATAGCCCTAGGAGCTGGCCAAGTTGCCAAATACAACCCGTATGCCAACAGATTCAGGCTGTATCGACAAGACCCCTACAACCCGGACAGTTTGAGTTCGAACCGTATATTGCTCATCTATGAAGATAGGCAAGGGGTCGTCTGGGTTGGAACCGTCCCGAACGGGCTGGAACGCTTTAACAGAGAGACCGATACCTTTACTCATTATTCCCACGATCATAACGATCCCCACAGTTTACCGGCCCAATTTGTCACAGCTATACTTGAGGACGGTTCAGACACCTTTTGGGTCGCGACCAGCGACGGGGCACAAGCTACCCTAAACGTATTTGATAGGGAAAGGGGCAAATGTACGCGACGCTACGTCCCCGATTTGAGCAACCCTGACAGCTTGGTCGATGGACGACTGATCGGGCAAATCGTTCAAGATCAAGACGATCTTGACATTCTATGGATGGCAACTGCCCGCGGCGGCCTGGAAAGGTTTGATAAAAAGCAAGAAACCTTTACGCATTATCAACACAACCCCAATGATCGCAATAGTCTGAGCACCAATAAAACAAGTCAGGTTTATCAAGATCACAACGGCCTGCTGTGGATAACCTGTTACGGTACTGATGCCGCCGTTAATTGCTTTGATAAACGAACCGAAACCTTTAAACATCATGTCCACGATCCCAATGACCCACAAAGCATCAGTTCCAACACATCTCGTACGGTCTTGGAGGATAACTCTGGCACGATGTGGTTCGGTACGGACAATGGCCTCAATCGCTTTGATCGCAAGATGGAGATCTTTACACGTTATACCACCGAGGATGGGCTCCCTGATAACACAATTTGGGGCATACTTGAGGACGACGCGGGATGTTTTTGGATAAGCACCAATAACGGATTGACGAGATTCAACCCTCAAGACGAAACCTTCAAGGTGTACGGAAAAGGCGACGGCTTGCAGGGAGACTCTTTTTTTGAAAGGGCCTATGCCAAGACACAAGACGGTGAACTGTGGTTTGGGGGGTTTAATGGCCTGAACAAGTTTCGTCCAGAAGAGATCGTGGACAATCCTCACATCCCGCCCATCGTGCTGACCTCGATCAAACAAGGCGGCGAGGAAGTCGATTTCGGCAAGGACTCGACCCGGCTGCGGGAGATCGTGTTGGATTGGCAGCAGAACTATTTTGAGTTTGAATTCGCCTCTCTGGATTACACCAGACCTGAAAAGAACCAATACGCCTACATGCTGGAAGGTTTTGACAAAGACTGGTACTATGCTGGAAACCGGCACTTTGGGCGCTACTCCAACCTCCCCAGCGGCGAGTATACCCTGAGACTCAAGGGCTCAAATAGTGATGGTGTGTGGAACAACAAGGGCGTGGCGCTCAAAATAACGGTCATTCCCCCGTTCTGGGAAATGGTATTGCGGGAGAGCGAGGAAAGATTTCGTTCTTTGGTCGAGGTCTCGAGCGACTGGATATGGGAGGTGGATAATCAGGGTGTCTATACCTATACCAGTCCCAAAGTTGCGGGCATCCTGGGCTATGAGCCAGATGAGATGATCGGAAAGACTCTGTTTGACCTGATGCCACAGGACGAGGAAAAACGAGTGTCCACGCTGTTCGAACACCTTGTTCAACAACAAGAGCCAATTGTCGGGTTGGAAAACGTACACCTCCACAAAGATGGGCGACTCGTAGTGCTAGAGACTAATGCCGTGCCTATATTCGACAAAGAGCAAAACCTGTTGGGCTACCGTGGGGTCGATCGCGATATCACGGCGCGGAAACGGGCGGAGAAGGAACGGGAACGATTGCTAACACAGATTGGAGAACAAGCCCGACGGACCCAGCAGATCATAGACACGGTTCCAGAGGGCGTTCTTTTGTTGGACGATGATGGTCGGGTCATCCTGGCTAACCCGGTGGCAGAGAGAGACCTATGCGTTTTGGCTGATGCCAACGTGGGAGATATACTCACTCATCTGGGCAATCGCTCATTGACCGATCTCTTGACCTCGCCGCCAAAAGGGCTGTGGCACTATGTAGAGGCTGATAGTCCTTCTTCAAGGGTCTTTGAGGTCATTGCCCGTCCCATTGAGGATGGTCCCTTGCCTGGCGGATGGGTGTTGGTGGTCCGGGATGTGACCCAGGAACGCGAGATCGAGCAGCGTGTCCGTCGACAAGAACGATTGGCTGCTGTGGGCCAATTGGCCGCCGGTATTGCCCACGATTTTAACAACATTCTGGCAACCGTTGTTCTGTATGCCCAGATGACGGCACGGATGGAGGGGTTACCCGATCGTGTCCGGGAGCGGATGGTGATCATCAATCGGCAGGCTCACCATGCGACCAAATTGATCCAGCAGATCCTCGACTTTGGCCGGAGTGCGGTGCTTGAGCGAAAGCCGCTTGATCTGATTTTACTTTTGCGGGAATACGTCGATATCCTGGATCGCACGCTGCCAGAGAGCATCCGGGTGACGATGGCGTATGGAATAGATGAATACACCGTCAACGCCGATCCGACCCGCATTCAGCAGGCCGTGATGAATCTAGCGGTCAATGCGCGGGACGCAATGCCTAATGGGGGAATTTTGCACATCGCGTTGGATCGCGTGGAGACTGGACATGGCGAACCACCTCCCATACTAGGAATGGAAGCAGGAGCTTGGGTTCGGATAGCAGTTTCAGACACTGGAATAGGTATCCCCGATGACGCGTTGGAGCACATCTTTGAGCCTTTCTACACCACCAAGGCCCCTGGAGAAGGTAGTGGGTTAGGACTGGCACAGGTGCATGGTATCGTAGGGCAACATGAGGGGCGGATCGACGTAGAGACGCGAATGGGACAAGGTACAACCTTTACCATCTATTTGCCTGCATTGTCGGTGCATCCGATCGAGTCTCCCACAATTGAACTCGTTGCACTCCCCCAAGGTCGTGGGGAAATGGTGCTATTGGTAGAAGATGCCAAAGTTGTCCGAGAAACGTTGGTAGAGAGTCTCGAATCGCTAAACTACCAGGTATTGGAAGCCACATCCGGGCGAGAGGCGTTGCAAGTCTTGGAGCAGCAGGGTGACAACATTGCATTGGTATTGAGCGATGTCGTGATGCCAGAGATGGGGGGCATACCACTGTTTCACGCACTGAAACAAAAAGGTCTGACAACGCCCATAATCCTGATGACGGGTCATCCGATGACGAACGAGTTGAAAGAACTACAAAGTCAGGGCTTGAGTGGTTGGTTGCTCAAGCCTCCGAGCGTAGAGGGATTAGCCCAGTTACTTGCCCAAGTACTGGGCAAGATTTGATCGGGAAATTCGTTTGGCGCGGCTTGTCCAGGGATAAGGAGGAAGCGATGAATCCGTATATTGGCAAGACATTGGGTTCCTATCAGATTTTGGAGCAAATCGGCCAAGGCGGGATGGCCACCATCTTTAAGGCATACCAACCCTCTATGGACCGTTACGTGGCAGTCAAAATCCTGCCCTCCCACTTTACCAACGACGAAACCTTTGTGGCGCGCTTTACCCAAGAAGCGCGTACTCTGGCCAGCCTGGAACACCCACACATCCTGCCAGTCCACGATTATGGCGAGCAAGAGGGCATCACTTACCTGGTCATGCGCTACGTGGATGCTGGCACGCTCAAGGATTTGATCGTCCAACGCGGCCCCTTGGATCTGACCGAGACGGCCCGCATTCTGGGCCAGCTTTGCCGTGCGTTGGGATACGCCCACAGCCAGGGCATTATCCACCGTGACATCAAGCCCACCAACGTGCTGATCGACCGGCGAGGTGACGCTTTCCTGACTGACTTTGGCATCGCCAAGCTGGTAGCGGGCACGGCCCAGTTCACCGCCACCGGGGCCGTCGTCGGTACCCCGGCCTATATGGCGCCTGAGCAGGGGATGGGTCACCCGTTGGACGGCCGCTGTGACATCTATGCGCTGGGCGTCATGCTTTACGAGATGGTCACTGGCCAAGTGCCCTTTGACGCCGAGACGCCGCTGGCTATTTTGATGCAACACGTCAACGCTTCCTTGCCTCTGCCGCGCCACATCACGCCCGATCTGCCCGACGCGGTCGAGCGGGTGATCCTCAAAGCCCTGGCCAAACTGCCCGCTGACCGCTTTCAGACAGCCGAGGAGATGGGCGATACATTGCACAAAGCCGTCGCTGGCCTGCCGACAGAAATTGATTTACCGATACAGCCCGTGGATGGGCCAACCGCCGTCATCCAGCAGCCCGCCTTTGTCGAGGCTCCGCCGTCGTACAAACCAACCGAGACGGCCGAACCGATTGCAGCGACCAAAGTTGTTCCCCCGCCCGACGAGGAAAAACCGGTCGTGGCCCCGACCCGCAAGCGGATTCCCTGGCTGCCCATTGCCGGTGGCTTGGCATTGCTGGCTGTGCTGATCGTCGCCGCCTTGCTGATCTTGCCCAACCTGGACGGCAATGAGATGGAAGAACCGCCTCTTGCCACCAGTCCTTTGCCTGCCGGATGGACCAATTATAGCAACGCGAACTTTGTCCAAACTGTAGCGCGCCAGGGTGATTATGTGTGGGCCGGTGGTATGGGCGGTCTGGTGCGCTGGGACCTGGAGGATGGCAGTTACGTCAAGCTCGGAATCACCGACGGGCTGGCATCTGGTCAGATCAACGACCTGTTAGTAGACGACGACGGCAATCTGTGGGTTGCTACTCAGGCGGGCATCAGTCGCTTTGACGGCGAGGAGTGGATAACGTTTGACGATCTCGACGGACTGGATACTCCCTGGGTCATATCCCTCTTTTTGGATACGGACGGCGCGCTTTGGGCCGGCACTGCTTACGGCGAGCGCGGCCTGAATTATTACACCCATGACGGGGGCTGGGGGCCGCCCCCAATTTCACCCATGCCGTTTGACTTTCCCCGGCCAAGAACCTTTGCGCAAAACGAGGATGGCATCCTTTTCGTAGGTCTGGACGAGCGCGGCCTAGCCTACACCGACGGCGACGAGTGGGGGACGCTCACCAGCGACGACGGCCTGCCCGGCGATCAGGTCTATGATCTGTTGCTGGTTGACAACAAAACGCTACTGGTCAGTTTTGGCCGCGAGATTGTGGGATTCGATCTGGAAGCGGACGAGTGGGATATCATCCCCCAGTTGTCTGGCCGTGAAACCTATCACATACACCAGGCCAACGATGGCAGCCTGTGGTTCATCGGCGAGGGCGGCGCGACCCGTTACGATTCAGCGACGGGCGATTGGGAGCGTTTTGAACCGGACCCCGATACCATTCCTGCCTGGGCAGCGACCGCCATCATCGAAGACAATGATGGAATTTGGCTGGGTACCGACGGCGGCGGCGTGGTCTTGTACGATGGAGAGAATTGGGAGAATTTCGCCACCGACGACGAACTGGGTGGCAACCAGGTGGACCAAATTCTGCAAGATGGGACGGGCGCGCTCTGGTTCACTTTTCCTGGACGGGGCCTGACCCGTCACGACCCGGCTACTGATGCCTGGCAGACCTTTGGTAACAAAGATGGCGCGCTGAACTGGCCCTCTGTCCCTGGATTGAACAGCGAGTATCACCTGTGGATCGGCGGCTATGGCGATCTTCGGTGGTATGATGGGCAAAGCTGGCACCGCATCGAGCCGGACCCACTGACCGACGTCACGGTCTACGGTGTCACCTTTGCTCCCGACGATGTGTTGTGGCTCTGGAGCGACGTCGGGGTGATGCGCCACGACCCGGTGGCCGACGAGTGGACTAACTTTACTGCCGACGACCACCCGGTGCTTGAGGGCGTGGAGCATGTCCGTGTCGCTGGGGATGGGATGGTCTGGGTCGGCGGCGACTATGGCTTGGTTGGCTACGACGGGCACGATTGGAATGCTCCCGTCGTCGAGGCCGATGGGAGTCCGATAGGGGGCGAGTACGGCGACGTTCACGGGATTGCCGAGTCGTCTGATAGCAACGTGTGGGTAATCGCCGATGGTGATCTCTATCACTTGGACGACGCTCGATGGAGCCGATTCACCTGGCCTGATGACTGGATCGACACAATGACCGTGGGCCCGGACAGGACTGTCTGGGTCGGCAGCGATGACGCCTTGGGCCACTTTTATCCGTCCAGCCAAGAATGGGAGACTTTTACGACGGAGGATGGGTTGATTCATCCCGGCGTGGAGGCTATCCATGTCACCCTTGATGGTGTGGTCTGGATCGGTACAGAGGGAGGGATCAGCCGCTATGTACCAGAGTAGTCACTGTTCATTTGCATACGACGCGGACGTCACGTCTGTTGTGAGCAATAGTTGGATCGTTTCACCAATCTGAGCAGAGCAAAAAATACAAAGGAGTTTGAGATGCGCAAGTTTTCTATCCAATTGATATGCGTTCTAGTTCTTGTTACCTCGTTGAGTGGGTGCGGTGGTGGGCAGTCGACTGGTGTACCGCCGGCCGTCGAGATGCTGCCCGATCTGCCGGACCATTACGTGGTCGAGGGAGAGGTGCTGACCGATCACATCACCAATCTGAGCGAAGGGGCCGCGCTGTTGGCCGCTCAGCCGGAATTGGCCGTAGCCGTACTCGTCGTAGACCAAATTGTTAGTTGTTACCAAGACATAGGAGCCGCGCAGGTGCAATTGTATGCCAAGGAAGAAATGCCTCTGTCGGCTGGTGCAGTGGCCATTGCTGATCGCAACGCACTGACCGACCCGGTGAACCTGTTCAAGTGCGTCGTGCCGGTGGTGTTGGACACTGGGCAGGCTGATGCACCTCAACTTGAGATTCAACCCTGCTCGGCCAGTTACACACTCTCGCAAGATGGTAACGAATTTTACATCGTCTATGCAGGCACCACGGAGGAAATCTGCCACGCGTTTTGCGAGCAATTGGAGGGATGCACGGCTCACTGACACAATCGGAGGTAACGTTGACCGACAATATAGAAAACCCAGTGCTCGTCTCTCGCGATGGGCCTGTCCGCGTTATTCAGATCAACCGTCCGCACAAGCGCAACGCCATCAACGGGCAAACGGCCCAGGCTCTGCGGGAGGCATGGCTGGCGTTCGAGGCGGACGAGGACGCCAGTGTGGGCATCCTGACCGGCGGAGATGACGTATTCTGCGCCGGGGCCGATCTGACCGCCCTGGCCGAGTTGGCCCCGGACGTGATCGGAGCGTACGGGCCGCTGGGGTTCACCCGGCTGTTTCTCAGCAAGCCCACCATCGCGGCGGTTGCCGGTTATTGCGTGGCTGGCGGCCTGGAGATGGCCTGCTGGTGCGATCTGCGAATTGCGGACGAGACGGCCATATTTGGTTACTTTGAACGCCGCTTTGGCGTCCCCCTCGTTGACGGCGGCACGCAACGGCTGCCGCGCATCATTGGGCTGGGCCGTGCGCTGGAACTGACGCTCACAGGCAGGCCGGTCACAGCCCAAGAAGCGCTGGCAATCGGGCTGGCCAACGAGGTGGTGTCGCCGGGCGAGAGCCTTCGGCGGGCGTTGGAATTGGCCCACGAGATTGCGGCTTTTCCGCAGATGTGTCTGCGTCACGACCGCCAGGCCATTTACCAGGGGCTTGGTCGATCCTTGGAAGAGGGTTTGCAAATAGAAGCAGAACTGGGCGCGGCGGTGGTTAGCGGGGGAGCGTCTGCGAGAGGGGCGAAAAACCTCCAAACATGGGAAAAGCCCAAGTGACCAACAATTGCTGATTTTTAGCCACGAATTGCACGAATTTGCACCAATTTTTATCGCACTGCTCTGTGTCGCGTTGCTCATGTTCGTGTTAATTCGTGAAATTCGTGGCAGAAAAAGTGTGTGCTAGTGAATTGCTTTACCGTGACAAAAGTGTCTCAAAGTAGATTTCTCGCCCCCCTTTCTCAGTTGATCGCTCCGAAGTCATTCGCACTGTGCCGTCCGGGCCTTTGATGTACGATATCCGTGTGTCTTTTTGAGGTTGTGGATAGACCAGCGTAAAGACCAACATCTCGTCGCTTTCCCAGAGACCCTCGTAAAGGAGCATCTTGCCCAGACTGTTCACGCTGTAAGCTTTGTACGCATGATTGGCCGGGTCATAGGCAACCCCGCCGCGGACCTCGTAAGGCCCAAGTTCGGGGATGTGGGTCTGAAAGTCATAAATCAACCACTTGTCACCCACCTCCCACCGATACGACGCTGCACCCTCGCTGGTACCGCCCGGTCCGAATGGTCCCGGATAGGTGCGGTCGGAAGATGTCCATTTGCCCAAGAGGAAATCGAGTTTCGTTTCTTCTGAGGATCGCATACTTGGCTCCTTTGCTTGTTACCGTTCATTCGGATCGTAGTATCCCACGGGACTGATAAACCAAAGCCGCTTTTCTCACAAATCGCGCATTTTCTGGGGCCTGATAGACGCTTTCTAGCTTTTGGGCCAATGCTATCAGATCGTCAAAGGTGGACCGGCCTGGTCTGAGCATTTCGTACATTGCCAACAATTCTTTGTCAGACAGAGCGGTCAATTCGGCCGCCCGGGTGAGGTTGGCCGCAAGTTGGGGATACCCCGACTGGAGGGCAATCTGAGCCTGGGCGTGGAGCGTCTCGGCGCTGATCTGAAGGTCACGGGCAGACAACTCACCGGATGTGGCTGTCTCCAGGGTGATCTCTGACAATGGACGGCCGTTAATCGCCGTTAACTCGTCGGCGGCGTGTTCCATCAAGGGATAAGAGAGGTGGTCATTGTGAATATTGGTCATACATCAGGCTCCCAATCAAACAAGAGTTCTACCGGCGGTTGGTCGAATACCTCTTCGGTTTCACGCCGGTGCAGCAAAGCGGTTTTGACGATAAAGCGCAGCCGAGACCAGTTATCCACTTTGACCGCCACGGGCTTGACCTGTATATTTTTGGCGTACCGGGCGGCATTGCGGCCAATTTCCTGATAGGTTTCCAGGGTCAAGGATGGGGACTGGGGAAATAGCTCTAGGTTGTTGAGAGGAGCTAACCCTTGTTTCTGGATGATTGCGGTGCCCCGGGATTGCAGACCGATGGCGATACCAGAACCGCTGTAACGAGCGCCGATGTGGGCGATGGCACCTAAATCGGAACTGGTGTAGACTTTTACGATCCTGGCGATCAGGCCTTCGCTGGCCACGCCGGTCAGAATGGCGGCCAAGATGTCCTCGTGCGGCAGGCCGTTGATATTTTTGACTAATTCTGTGCCAAAGGCTGGCCCAACGGCGACAATTACCTCTGGCCGCGTACCGGGCCTCATCGGGCCAAGCTCGACCAGGGTGGGGATCGGCTTTCCGAGTTGCTCGTCAATAAATTCGTGGGGTGATTTGGCCTGGGGAATTTGTTGTATCTCTTGCCAGCGCTCGTTTTCCAGACGATAGCCCGTGCCAGGCCCACCATAGTCGTTGGCGTCGTTGATAGCGCTCAAGACCCGGAACGTCCGGTCGAAAATGGCCGCGGGTTGTAGATAATCACCGACCACCCGCTGACGCCCCATCTCCATAATGTTGGCGGCAATGTCAGAAAAACCCCTATTTTGCAAGGCTTGCACGATGGTCAAGAGATTCTGGTCGTTCTCCAGAAAAGCGTCGGCGGCGGCCAAATCTGTGATCAGGTCACGATCTGGCATATCGTCGCTGCTGTGAGCTGTGATAGCTGCATCAACCTCCTCGTCCGTGATCGGCGGAAAGCCCAACTCCTCGTAGACGGCCTGAATGGCCGACGCCGCCTTGCGCCGGATGGTCAGTGCTTCCTCTTCCGTGATCGGGCGCAGGCCGCCGTCAATTTGCATATCGCGTTGCAGCACAGCGTAATCGTCAAAATCGTCCGCGTCAAAATTGCCCCCTCCGAACAGATTGTCTCGTTTGGGGATGGCACTGTAACCGGAAAAAATAAAGTCGGTGCCGGGGATGAATTGCAGCATGAGCTTGGCTGTTTTGCGGATGGTCGAGTGCGAGGCCAGGGCATCGTTGCCAGAAGCAACCTCCAGCCCCAGCATGGCGGCCATCAGGTTCTCGGCCAGTATAACCCGCACCCCGCCAGGCAGGGATGTGGGCAGAGCCACGCACGAGATAGAGCCATTTTGCACCCCTTGGCTGCCAGCGCCCCGGGTCAGCATCAGGCAGCGGGCCTCCAGGTAGAGCATCGAGCAGCCTTCGGCGTGCCCCATCAGGGCTTCAGAGCCGGTGCCGGAGGTAAAGCGAATTTTAATGCCGCGTGAGGCATAGGCCGAGGCCAGAAAGGCTTTGGACCATGGAGTGTCGTCGCCGTCGACAAACGAGCGTTCGCTGCCATAGACGGACAGCGTCTCTGCATAGGTGGTCAGGCCCTTCATCCCCAGCCGCAACCCCAACGACTCTTCGACCGCGCACTGGGTCAGCACACCGCCCTGTCCGGTCTGCACGCCAACCAAGACTGCCAGGGCGTTAAAGGGGGCGTTGCGGGCTACGCGGACGGTGGTTTCAACTTCGGCAAAACCGCGCAGGGCAGCTTCGGCAGCATCGGCGGCCAGCAGGGCGGGATGCTCCTTCCAATTGGTCACGTGGGCCTGGTTGGCCGGAGTACGGCGCACCCGCATTTTAGTCAAGCCCATCATCATCTCTAGGACGTTCATATGGCGCATGATCTCGGTCAGTTTGGCTGGGGTACAGCCGCCGGCCAGCCGCCGAATTGTCGATTGAGGCACGTTGATGTCGGCCAGCATGCGGGCGATTTCTTGAGAGGGTTTGGCCATCGCCTTCTCGGCCATGGCCAAGTCTAGCCCGTAATCGGCGATGAATAGATCGATGGCGTCAAATTCGGCCCGCTGGCGACCGTCCATTTCTACTATCTGGCCGTTTTCCAGACGCAGGCTGGGTTTTGGGTCGTAGGGGCTGTCGGTCACTATCAAACCGGCTTCTGGCCAGGGTTCGATAAAGGTTTCTTTATTGATGTCCTGCCCGGCCAGAACGGCAAAGCGGCGTGATTTGTTCATTTTGATGCCTTTTTGCTGTTGAGCACAACTTGAAGAAAAATGGGGCGCGGATTTTTGTTCCTTATCCGTGTTCTATTTTTACAGTTCTGCGGCGTAGCGCACTCCCTGGGTAAAGAGGGTCAGGCCCAGTTCGCCTTGCTCTCCTCGGGTCCAGCGGGGGTGCTGCCAGGGGATGACGTGGTCTTCTGGGTGGGGCATTAGGCCCATCACGTTGCCGCGCTCGTTGCAGATACCCGCAATATTGGCGACGGAGCCGTTGGGGTTGGCGGGATAGGATACCGGACCACCGTCGTTGCTGACGTAGGTCAGGACGATCTGCCGGCGCGTTTGCAACTGTTCCAAAACAGCCTCGTCGCGGGGAATGAAACGCCCCTCGCCGTGAGCCACCGGGCAATAGATGCGCTCCGACAACCCTTGTGTAAACACGCAGGGGCTTTTTGGGTCCGGTTCTAACCAGACCCAGCGACATTCAAAACGGTTGGATGCGTTGTGGGTCAATGTGGCCTGAGGACCGGCCTCCGGCGGGCCGGGAAGCCAGCCGTTCTTGACCAGGGCCTGAAATCCGTTACAGATACCGAGGACCGGCTTGCCTGCCTCGACAAAACGGGCCAATTTGTCCTGCAAGAGCCAGCGCATGTCGGAGGCCAGCAATCGACCAGCGCCCAGGGCATCGCCGTAGGAAAAGCCGCCGGGCAGAATGAGCATTTGGTAGTCTTGCAACTGGGATGGACGGTCTCGCAATTGGTTCACGTGCAGAACGACGGGATTGCCGCCAGCTTGTTCCACCGCCCACGCAGCCTCGCGGTCGCGGTTGGTGCCGGTGGCATGGAGGATCAGTACAGATGGTTGGCTCATTACGTGTTCCATTTCTATTACATCAACACCGGTGACTGCCACGCCTGGAGCAGATCGTCAATATGACTCTCAATTATCACGTTTCCTTGCAGACCACGCACTCGCAAAATTCTATTTTGAGTGACGCGGCCCAGGCAAGCCACGGGATGTTCTGCCAGGGTCTCTTCAAAGGCGGGGGCATCATCAGGCGCGACCTCGACCAGGAAGCGGCTGTTGCTCTCGGCAAAGAGGGCCACGGCGTCAGACACAACGTCTGGCGTTCGCGGCAGGGAGACCAAATCCAGGTCCAGGCCCAAGCGTCCGGCCATTGCCATCTCGGCGGCAGCTACAGCCAGACCACCTTCGCTCATATCGTGGCAGGCGCGGACCCGCCCGTCGCGCATCGCCCGGTGCAGGGCGCGCATCATCTCGATGGCGTTCGGAACCGGCGCGGGGACGTCGTTTCCCATCGCATCGTTCAGTCGGTGATACAGCGAGGCGCCCAATTCGGCTCGCGTTTCGCCGACAACGTAGATCAGGTTGCCCGCGTTCTTTAGATCCATCGTCACTGCTTGGCGCACATCGTGGACGATGCCCAGGGACGAGATGAGCAGCGTCGGCGGGATGGCGCGTTTGACCCCTTCAGGGTCCACGTATTCGTTGTTCAAGCTGTCCTTGCCAGAGATGAAGGGTGTGCCGTAGGCCAGGGCGGCGTCGTGACAGCCTTGCGCCGCCCGTACGAGCCCGCCCAGGCGATCGGGTAGGTTGGGATTGCCCCAGCAAAAGTTATCCAGTATGGCGATCCGGTCAGGGTCGGCACCCACGCAGACGACGTTGCGCACTGCTTCGTCCGTGACGGCCCAGGCCATCGCGTAGGGGTCCACCCGCCCATAATATGGGTTGATGCCGCAACTCAGCGCCAGCCCTCGCTCGCCGCCGGTCTCCAACGGGCGCAGGACGGCGGCGTCGGAAGGGCCGTCGTTGGCCACACCCACCAGCGGTTTGACCACTGTCGCGGCCTGCACCTCGTGATCGTAGCGCCGGATGACGGCTTCTTTGCTGGCAACATTGAGGTCAGACAGCATTCGCAGCAGGGTGGGGGTCAAATCGGCGGGCGGAGTGATGTCCGGTTTGGAAAAGTCGGGCGGGACCCACTCGGCGCGCATCGTCAGGCGGGGCCAGCCATTGTGCACGAATTCCATATCCAGGTTAGCGACCGTCTTGCCGTCGTAGCAGACGTGGAGTCGTTCGTCTCCCGTAAAGCGCCCAATGACGGTTAGCTCGACGTCGAGGCCGTCGCAAATCTCTTTCAGGCGGGCCAGGTTCTTTTTAGGCACAGCCATTACCATACGCTCTTGGGCCTCGGAGAGCCAAATCTCCCACGGGCGCAGGCCGGGATATTTGAGGGGGACGTCGCTCAGTTCGATCTCGATGCCGATCTCTTGCCCCATCTCGCCAGCGGCCGAAGAAAAGCCGCCCGCGCCGCAGTCGGTGATGGCGGTGTACAGTTCCTCATCGCGGGCGATCATCATGGCTTCCAACGTCGCCTTTTCGGTGATCGGGTCGCCGATCTGGACGACGGTGCCGACCGTCTGGCCGGTCTCGTGGGTCAGTTCGGCTGAGGAAAAGGTCGCGCCGTGCAAACCGTCGCGCCCGGTGCGTCCGCCCAGCGCCACACACAGGTCGCCGGGCTGCGGATCGCGCTTGTGCTGCCCTCGCCGTGCCAGCCCGACGCAGCCACAGTAGACAAGAGGGTTGGCGGCGTACCCGGGGTCGTACAAAATCGCGCCGGAAACGGTCGGGATGCCCATCTTGTTCCCGTAATCCTCGATCCCGGCAATGACGCCCCGCGCGATGCGGTGGGGGTGCAGGGTTCCGCCCGGGATATCGTCTTTTGCCATGTCCGGCGGGCCAAAGCAGAGAATGTCGGTGTTGGCGATGGGGCGCGCCGAGACGCCAATGACGTCGCGGATGACGCCCCCGACGCCGGTGTTGGCTCCACCAAATGGTTCCAGGGCTGAAGGGTGGTTATGGGTCTCGACCTTGAAAGAGAGTTCGAATTCATCGTCAAACTCGATAATGCCGGCGTTGTCGACAAAGGTCGAGATTACCCAATCCGGTTCCAGCCGCTCGGTGGCGGCCTGGATGTAGGCGCGCAATAGGCCGGGTATCGTCTCTTCGTACGGTGCGGGGATTGTTTTGCCGCCCGGCAGAAAGCGGGACATCCCGCCCTGACAAACGTAATGGATGCTTGCTTTGAAAGCCTTGTGTTGGCAGTGCTCCGACCAGGTCTGGGCCAGGGTTTCCAGTTCCACGTCGCTGGGGTCGCGCCCCAGGCGGCAGAAGTGATCGCGAATGGCCTGCATCTCTGGGAGCGAGAGAAAGAGCACCCGTTCCACACTCATTCGGGCCAGGGTCTCGTCGTCAACCTCACGGATGGGTACGATCTCCACCTCATCCGAAGGTTCGGCCTGGGGAACAAAAGTGGGTGGTAGGACTCCCAGAGTGTATGTTTGGATGACGTCGTTGCAGAGGACTTGGCGGGCGATCTGGTGCAGGTCAGCGGTGGAAAGATCCCCCTCCAAAATGTATCGGGTGCCGGTGGACGTCGCCTCGACAGAGCCAATGTCCAATAGTTGGGCGCGGCGGAGCAGGTGTCCGGACACGGGGTCGGTGACGCCTGGATGGTAGCCGACCTCGATGATTAGGCAGTTCTCGTTCGAGGTTGAGGGTGTATCGGCGGGTTGGCAATGGTATTCTTGGATGATGGGATCGGTCAATAGCTCGTCGGCCAGGCGTTCCAGGTTGGTGGGGGAGAGATCGCCGCGCAGAAAGTAGAGGTCGCTAATGGTGACACCCCGAACGTTCGGGATATCTAGTTGGGCGAATTGGGCAAGCAGAGTCGCTTCCCGGCTGTCGACAGAGTCTCGTGCTACAATCTCAATGCGGTATTGCAAGTCTCTTTTGTCCTTTGGATTGTCGTTCCAAGCGCGCATCATACTATGATGGAGGGGATTTGTCAAACATAACCTCTATTGATATCCATTGACCACCACATCAACACTCCCTGAAGCAAGATCGTAGACCAGACCGTGGACCACGAGTTGCTGTGGCGCAAACGGTAACGTCCTAATCGCTTTTACTTCGTAGAGCACTGCCTCATAGGGATCAGAAAAGGCTTTGAGCCATACGCGCAGTCGTTCTTCAAATGGTTCGCCGATCTCGGTTTTGAATTGCCGCAATTGTGTTGCGTCGACGTTTTTCTGCATACGCTCGATGATCGTATCGACCCTGCTAAAGGCGGCACAGCATCCACAGTCAGTATGCATCAGGACGGCGATCTCGTGAATGCCTGCGAGAAAGATGCCAACGACCAATGAACGTTCCTCAGCCATCGCCCCGAGGGTTCGAATGATACGAACGGATGATTGCCCCTCACCATTGGGCGCAAACTGAGAAATTCCGCTTGCTTCAAGGTTGACGCGGGGATCCATACACGTGATCACGGCGACAGTTCCGGGCGTGCGCTGCGTTGGCAGTTTTGTAGGTTCAATGCGTGTCTGGAAATTGTTATTGGCTGTTAAAATGGTATCAAGCCAGCGTGGTTTATGGGTTTGCATGCTATAGCTCCTGTGATATCATATATTTTGATTAACGAACACCAATATTGTAAACTAGGTTGCGCAATTTCCCGGGAGGTATGCCCGTATGTCTGAACAACACACTTTGATCGATCCGCAGCAGTTAAACGATCTACGGCAGCGGCATTTGGGTCGACTTTTACTGCGGACGTACCGCGCGTTCAGTTCACGCGCCATCGAAAAGCTGCGCCTGCGTGGTTACACCAACCTTGCGCTTGCCCATACCATGTTGCTGACGAATGTCGATGTGGATGGAACGCGGTTTACGGCTCTCGCCGAAAAGGTTGGGGTGTCGCGTCAAGCCATTGGCAATCTGGTGCGCAATTTGGAGCAGCAAGGATACGTGACACGCATGGTGGATCCGTTGGACCGGCGGGCCTTTATCGTCACACTGACGGAGACGGGGTGGCATCTCTTGGAGGCTGTGGTGGACGTTAAAATGGAGATCGAGACCGAATATAGCGCCATTTTGGGAGCAGAGCAGATGCAAATGCTGCGCACTAAATTGATGAGACTGCTCGATCAAGTTGAAACTGCTACGCCTGGGACAGAGATATCGAATTCGGGGTAATTGCAAGAGGATGAAAGAATGCGCGCTTTTTGCTAGGGGCATCGTTGGACTTTTTCGTCGGTCAAGCCAGGTATGAACCTTTTGTCCGAGTTTTGTGTACTATGAAAGAGCAAATGAGCGTTATTCTTTGTTTGTAGAGTTATCCATGTCCAAAAGAGGATTTGATCGGCAATGAGTGAGGTTTCGTCATGAAATCGACCAAAAGAATGGTCTCCTCGCGATATGTGGTGCTGGTGTTGCTGGCCCTGAGTCTGATGGCCCTGGCAATAACCGGCTCGTCTTTGTACTCTCGTTTGAGTTATCTATGGGGCTTTTTGCTTGTGGGCAGTTGGATCTGGTCTATGCTATCGCTGCGTGGGCTGGACGTGAAACGTGATCCCCCGCCGCCGCGTGCTCAAGTGGGACAGGTTCTCGAAGACCGATTCGTGATTCAAAACAAGAGCCGTTTGCCCCGCTTGTGGCTGGAAGTACACGATCAGTCAAACTTGCCGGGTTTGCGCGGGTCCCGGGTGCTCACTTTGATCAAGGGGCGGCAGCGACGATCCTATTTGGTGAACACTCACCTGGTAAGACGCGGAGTATTTGCTATGGGCCCGGTTAAACTAACGTCGGGGGATCCTTTTGGCCTGTTTCTGTCCAATCGTACAGTGCCATCGAGCGGTTCTCTATTGGTTTATCCAATGATGGTAGATGTGCAAGCCTTTCCCAGCCCGCCGGGGGTGCTGTCGGGGGGAGAGGCCCTGCGCCGCCGTACGCACCAGGTGACTCCAAACGCATCCGGCGTGCGGGAATACGCCCCTGGCGACTCGATGAAGCGTATCCATTGGGTGAGTACGGCACGTCGAAATGCTCTGATGGTCAAAGAATTTGAATTGGATCCCCTGGCCGAGGTCTGGATTTTTGTGGACGCTTCGCTATCGGTCCAGGCGGAACTGCCCTATACGCCGCCTGACCCGCTTATGGACGTCTCATGGCGTGCCCTAACGACGAGGGTGATGTTGCCCCCTTCTACAGAAGAATATGCGGTGAGCATTGCGGCCTCTCTGGGACGTTATTTCCTGCGGCGCGGTCGCGCAGTGGGTTTGATCAGTTGCGGGCAACCTCAAGTGCCAGAAGTGTTACCTCCCGACCGGGGCGGACGGCAATTGGGCAAAATTCTGGAATCTATGGCATTGTTGCGTGCCCACGGCAAAATATCTATTGCTGCCCTGGTGATGGCTCAAGCACGACACTTGCCTCGGGGTAGCACGGTGATTGTGATCACACCCTCTGTCAAAGAAAAAGTGGCTGTGGCCGCGGATCAGTTGTTGCGGCTGGGGCTGCGCCCCATAGTCGTATTGCTCGACGCGGCCTCTTTTGGTGGTTCGCCAGGGACAGACGAACTGGCAATGACCATCGCAGGGCTTGGCGTGAGCGTGCGCAGGGTGATGAATGATACGGATTTAGAGACCGCTTTAAGCGTGGATGTGCGGTTGGCAGGAGTTGGCGCCTGATGAGGACGGTATTGAAATTGGGACCGAGACTGAGAGCGATGCTGAGATCGTCGACGCCGGGCCGTTGGTGGGATGCTTCGACTGCTCTTTTGTTGCTGGCGGCTTTATTCATCGCTGCCGGTCGGTTGATTGTCACCGGATGGACCGATCATCTGGACATTGTCCAGGTTTTGATGTCCTTGGGGGCGGTAACTGGTCTGGCGCTGGGGCAGAGTGCCTTTTCTTCGCGTCAGTCGCTTGTCTTTGCCCTGTTTTGCGGCCTGTACGCTGTTCCTTGGCAACTTGTGCTCACCCTGACGTATATTTCGGATGATGCTTTGTGGGGTGATCGTTTGCTCAACCTGTGGGTGCGTTTGACGAATTCCATTTTCCAATTGATGCGGCAAGAGCCGGTAAAAGATCCATTGCTCTTTGTATGTGTCATCGCCTGTCTGTCTTGGGTGGTGGGTGTGCATTCGGGTTATACCCTGACCCGTCACGCGCGCGCCTGGCGAGTGATTCTGCCTATCGGTGCAATCCTGCTCATTATCCAAAACTATGATCCTTTTTGGCCAGGACGTGTTTGGTATCTGGCGGCTTTTCTTTTCTTTGCGCTTTTGCTTGTGGCCCGGGTGATGTACTTGCATCAGTACGCTCGTTGGCAGCGAGAGCACATTTTTCTGCCTACCTACGTGGGAACGGACCTGGCTCGTGTCACTTTGCAAATTACGGTTCTGCTGATTCTGCTGGCGTGGGCCACACCCGCTGTGAGCAATGCTTTTTTCCCGGCCCAAAGTGCTTGGCGAGATATCTCTCGGCCTTGGATCGCCTTACGCAATCGCTTGGAGAATGGTGTTGCGGCCCTGCGCGATCAGGTGAGTGGTGTGTACACCATTTATGGTGACAGCCTTCTCCTGGGGCGTGGGGACGAGTTGACCGATGACATCACGCTGGTAATCGAGGTGCAGCCCGACGTCCCTGCGCCTCCCCGCTACTATTGGCGCGCTCGCGTCTATGATTATTACGATGCTGGTCAATGGACCACCTCCGTTGTATCTACAACACAGCGTATTGCTCCCGATGATTTTGCGTCCGAGTTGGCATTGCCGGAGGAGGAACCGGATGCTTCAGATGAAGGTCGGTGGACGTCTACTTTTACCGTCACTACTGCGGCTCCTGTCTCGACCCTCTTTATTCCTGCTCGATTCCTGTGGTCCAGTCGCACGGCCCGTGCCGAGTTGGTTCCTGGTCCTGACGGCACTGTCGACATCGTGGCTCTGCATGCCAACCCGCCTTTACGGTCGGGAGATGCCTATAGCATTCGCTCTGCTTTCAACGACGCAACCATTATTCAATTGCGTTCGGCTGGCACCGATTATCCTTCCGGGATCACCGACCGCTATTTGCAGCTTCCTGATGACATGTCGCCGCGTGTGCAGGCATTGGCTCAAGAGATCGCGTTTGATCTAGACAATCCCTACGATATTGTCTCTGCCATCACCATTTACCTGCGCACCTATATCAGTTTCGCCGATGTCATTCCTGAAAGCCCTCCGGCCGATCAAGACCCTCTGGAGTGGTTTCTTTTTGAGGTGCGGGAGGGTTTTTGTACCTATTATGCTTCGGCCGAGGTTGCCATGTTGCGTTATCTGGGTATTCCTGCCCGTGTGGCCGTTGGCTATGCCGAGGGTGAGCGTGAATCTGGCAAAGACATTTACATGATCACTCCGAGCGACACTCACACCTGGCCTCAAGACAGTGAACTTTACGTGGTGCGCCACCGCGATGCCCACGCCTGGCCCGAAGTATATTTCCCAGGTCTGGGGTGGGTCGAATTTGAACCGACTGCTTCCCAACCCACTCTCCGCCGTCCTTTGGGTGAGGTATTAGCTGAACGTGCGGGAGATAGTCTTTCATCTTTTGAACTCGAACCTGACCGGCGTGAGCGCTGGGAAGCGTTTATGGAAGACATGAATATACCGGTTGAAGATTCGTCCTCCGAACCCGTAGCCGATACCTCCTCGGCGGGTCCAAGGAGGGCTGTTATGGTTTCGAGTTTTGGCTTGGGGTTGGGACTAATCCTGCTTGTTCTCATCTGGCGCAGGCGTCACCCACGTGATCACATACCGTTCCCCGTCATATTGCAAATAGGGTTAGGACGTCTCAATTTGCAGCCGCCCGCTGCGCTGGCTCGTTGGGCCGTCTATGCCACTTTGGCTCCCCTGGCGCGCGCTTACGTAGAGGTCAACTATGCCTTGAACCGTTTGAACGCCCCTCCAGACCCTGCTGATACCCCTGCCGAACGTACCGCAGCTTTGAGCCATCTACTCCCAGATGCTGCGAGGCCTGCTCAACAATTGTTGACCGAATATCACAACATGACCTACAGCCTTCGTCCCGGGAATCTCCACGTCGCCCGGCAAGCTGGTCGCGATATCCGCACGCTATCTTGGCAGGCCGTGATCCGCAAGTTTTTTGCTCGCCTGCGGAGCTAGGCGCTTTTTCCTTGAACTGCTCCACAATATACTTTAGAAACTCGCCTGGACTGAGGTTGCATTTCAGTCCAGGTGATGTTATACTCGATTATTGAGGCATAGATCAAGTGCTCAAATGCTCGAGGTAGACAATAGTTTGTCAAAGTAGCCGTGGTTTCCATACCGCGTTGCAAAGCTTTCTTGGGAGGAAATGGAATGGATAGGAGTGAGAAGTAGATGCCGCATCAACACCGATGTATTCTATCTGCCTGCATTGTGGGGGTCTTGATACTAACGGGTTGTGCTTCTCAGATCGTCACCGTCACTGTGACAACGCCGCCAGAGATGATCGTGGTCACAGCCACATCCGCTCCGTCAGTTGTGCCTACCCCTGTACCGCCAGAGCCAAAGACGCTTACCGTCTGCCTGGTTGGTGAGCCTGACACACTGTACCTTTATGGTGGTTCCCGTCTGGAAGCTACACGACACGTGATGGAAGCGCTCTACGATGGTCCGATCGATCACGTCGATTATGTTTACCAGCCGGTGATTCTGCAAAAGGTGCCCAGGATCTCTGATGGTGACGCGCTCACCCGTACTGTCCGCGTGCGAGAGGGTCTCCAAGTGCTCAATACCGATGGCAGCGTCGTCGAGTTGGTTCCGGGAACGTGGGTTCGTCCAGCCGGTTGCTATGCCGACGAATGCGCGGTCGAGTTTGACGGCGAGCCGTTGTCGATGGAGAGAATGGAGGTCAGCTTTGCGTTGCGGGAGGATGTGACCTGGGCCGATGGTGAACCTATCACGGCGGATGACTCGCTCTTTGCTTTCCAGGTAGCTTCTGACCCTGTCACGCCGGGCAATCGCTATCTGACAGAGCGCACATTCCAGTACCGCTTGATAGATGACTGGCGCGTAAAGTGGGTTGGGTTGCCGGGTTTTGTCACGCCGACTTATTTTATGAACTTTTTTGCTCCGCTTCCGCGCCACCAACTGGAGGAACGTGATCCAGACGAGTTGTTGCAGGCAAATGAAACACGCCGTGTCCCGCTGGGGTGGGGGCCGTTTATCGTTGATGAATGGGTGGCTGGGGATCATATTGCCCTCTCTCGTAATCCAAATTATTTTCGTGCTGACCAGGGGCTCCCGTATCTGGATCAGGTAGTGTTCAGTTTCAACTCGGGTACGCCAGAAGTAGTGGCTCGTCTGTTGTCGGGTGAGTGTGACGTGGGGACCCACGATGCCGACTTTGAATTGTCCATGCCGTTGTTGGTGCAAGCGGAACAGCACGATTTGCTGACCGTTCTTTCGACACCGAACAATGGGTGGGAGCACATCGATTTGGGCATTACGCCCATGTCTGATTATCAGCGCCTCGATTTTTTCCAAGACGTGCGGGTGCGTCAGGCGATCATTCAGTGTATAGACCGTCAGGCGATTGTAGACGAGGTCACGTATGGTCGCAGTGTTATACCGGACAGTTATCTACCGCCGGGACATCCCCTCTATGCGGGTGATTATTTGTTGCATTGGGGCTATCACCCAGAAACCGGACGCGCGCTGCTGGAACAAGTTGGATGGCTGGATGAGAATGGGGACGGTGTGCGCGAGGCTCACCGCATCCCCGGAATCTATACCGGCGCGTTATTTGAAGTATCCCTGTTGACATCTTCGGACAGTCCAGATTCGCAACACGCGGCCCGTATCGTCAAAGCGAATCTGGCTGATTGCGGCATTCGCGTCAATTTGGAGACCCGACCCTCGTGGGAACTCTTTGCCGACGGCCCCGAAGGACCGCTTTTTGGCCGCCGGTTCGACATGGCGGAAACGGCGTGGTGGTTTGACGTGGTTCCTCTGTGTGGGCATTATGTCACTTCCGAGATTCCAGATATAGAACGTTGGTATGGGGGCAACGTCACTGGTTACAGCAATCCCGAGTACGATGTGATTTGCCGGGCAGCACTTGAAGCGTTGCCCGGCACTTTTGAGTACAGAGAATACCACAAGCAAACGCAGGTCATCTTTGCCGAAGAACTTCCAGCTATTCCTCTATTCATGTGGCTGCGGGTTTCTATTACCCGACCGAACGTGCGGAATCTCATATTGGATGCCACGTCGCGGAGCGAACTGTGGAGCATCGAGACGCTCGATATCGAGTGATCCCAATATCATAACTAGACCTGCCAGATTTTACAGGACACTTTTGAGCGGACGTACACTGTTGATCGGGTCAAATTTGGCTTGCAAAAACTTTGGAAACCTGGCAGGTCTTTGTGTTGACGCAACTTGTGTGCATTCGGAAAAAAAGTATAATCAGTATTGAGAAAATTCTTTTACGGGCCAAGTTTCATGTATATTACACAGTGGTAATGAGATGAACGACAGTAAACAAGTGGCAGATCCTCGTGTCCTGGTCGTTGAGGACGACGCCGAGATGGTAGAATTGATGCAAAATATGCTGTCGCTGGTACGTTGCGACGTGCAGGTTGCGCACTCGGGAGAGGAAGCGCTCGAACTTTTGCATCAGGAGGCGTCGACGGGGCGCGAGATCGACTTGGTCTTGCTCGACATTATGGTGCCAGGGATGGATGGCTACGAGGTGGTCGCCCGCGTCAAGGCGGATCCCGTGCTGCGCGATACGGCGATCATTATGACCACGGCCCTCAATTCGGTCAGCGACAAAACTTTGGGTCTGGGCCTTGGGGCTGACGATTACCTGACCAAGCCATTTGATCCCCAGGAACTGTTGGCACGGATTGACGCTGTGATGCGCATCCGCCGCAGTGAGCAGGCCGCACATCGACGCAGCAAGGAATTATCGGCCCTCATCGAAATCAACCGCGTGGTCACCTCTAGCCTGGAGTTGGATGAAGTGCTTGAGGCGACGATACAGGGAATTCGCGAGATTTTGCACGTCGAGGCTGGATCTCTGGTGATCATGGACGAGGAGGCGGGTTGTTTGGTTTTCCGCAAGACTTTTAGCCCCGAGCGGGGCTGGATTTCTGGGCGGACTATCCAATCCGGAGAGGGCATTGTGGGCTATGTGGTGCAGTCCGGCGATTCCAAAATCGTCAACGACGTCGGGCGCGACCCGCACTTCTCGTCCGACGTGGATGAGGAGCCAGGCCTGACCTCACACGCCATTCTTTGTGTGCCGCTCAAAATCCGCGACCGGGTGCTCGGTGCGATCGAGGTCATCAACAAGCTGAATGGAACGTTTACGGACAAAGACTTGGAATTGCTACAAGCAATGGCGGCCTCGGTGGCGGTGGCGGTGGACAATGCCAATGTGTACAGCGAGATCGCCGACTTTGCCGGTGAGTTGGAACGTTCTCAAGCCCAACTGGTGCAGGCAGAAAAGATGGCGGGCATTGGCCGGTTGGCGGCATCTGTTGCCCACGAGATCAACAATCCTCTGCAAGCGATTCACAACAGCCTGCATCTGAGCATGCACGAACGTCTGGGTGAGGAAAAGCGCTCGGAATATCTGGGTATGGCGCAGACCGAAGTCCAGCGGCTGATCGAGATCGTGCAGCGCATGTTGGATTTTTACCGCCCCTCGCGCGGCGGCGTCGTGCCTACTGATGTGAATAACGTTGTAGAAAATGTGCTGGCTTTGGCTCAAAAACGGTTGCAACATAGCGACATTCGCGTAATCATGGACTTGAATTCAGATTTGCCCTTGGTACCGATGGTTGCTGATCAGATCACCCAGGTTGGGCTGAACGTGGTCATTAATGCGATCGATGCCATGCCGTCGGGTGGCGATCTGCGGTTGGAGACGGCGCTTTCGGAGGATGGCGAATGGGTATTGGTGCGTTTTCACGACACAGGTCCAGGCATGTTGCCTGAAGAAATCGCCAACCTGTTCGAACCGTTTTATACGACAAAATCTGACGGCACAGGGTTGGGGCTAGCCATCAGCTATGGGATCATTGAGCGCCACGGTGGCGAGATACAAGTATCAAGCCAGCTAGGCAAAGGATCGACTTTTGTTGTCAAGTTGTCTGTGCATCAGTCGGCAACTCAGAATCGAATGTCTCTGTAAAGTTACATAGTGAGGCGTTGTTCAGAAGCAGTGCTATTCAGAAATAGCAACACTTTTTGAGCGATTTCACTCGGAAGATGCATAGCAAAACACCAAATTATTTTTGAACGACTCGTGAGGGTAGAGAAATGGTAGACCAAGGCCGAATGGCAAGCGTTATGGTAGTCGATGATGAGGCGGTAGCGCGCGTCTCTCTCGCAGAGATATTGCGGTTGGAGGGGTACCAAGTTGCAACGGCTGCCAGTGGTGAAGAGGCCCTGAGCCTGTTGAACAAGAGTGGTCCCTTTGACCTGATGGTGCTGGACCTCAAAATGCCTGGAATGGATGGACTCGAGGTGACAGAGACCGTACGGGATCAGTCTCCTGGCACGGTGATCGTTCTGCTGACCGCTTTTGCGACTCTGGAAACTGCGATTCAGGCCATTCGAAGTGGCGCGCATGACTATTTGCTCAAACCCTGTCCTATCCCGGAGGTTCTGGAGAGCGTGCGCAAGGGCTTGGCAAAACGCCAACAAGAACAACAACGCCAGCATTTGGTCAGCAAACTACAGCGGACACTTTCCGAACTGGTCACGGTGGAGGGCGCAGAAGTAGTAGAAGAAACTGCATCTCCCCAAGCCAGTCGATTTCTCCAAGTTCGTGACGTGGTAGTAGATCGTCAGAAACACGTGGCGATGCTGAGCGGGCAGCAACTCGAACTGACCCCGACCGAGTTCAAGATATTGGTGTGTCTTTTAGAAACGCCGGATCAGGTGTGGAGCCCGCAGGAATTGGTGCGACGCGCTCAAGGATACGAGACCGACGCTTGGGGTGCGCGTGCAATTGTTCGGGTCCACATTCGGCGCCTGCGCAAGAAAATGGAGGCTGATCCTTCGGCTCCCAAGTACATTCTCAACGTGCGCGGCGTGGGTTACATGTTCACGAGCAGCGGTCATGGCCTGGATTGACCCCGTGATCAAATTGTAACCTGATCATTGATTTTTGCCACGGATTGCACCAATTTTTCTGCTTGGCGTTGTGTTGCTTGTGTTTGTGATAATTCGTGGCAAAGAAACAGCATCTAGCAGTAACACCTGACCCTTTTGGACAACTCGCTAACTCGTGATTCCTAGTTCCCTCATATAGGCTAACGCCAGGTCCAACTCTACGCGTTTTCGCTCCAGTTCTCTTTCCACTTCTGCCGCCATCTCGGCTAACAAATCCCGCCCCTGCCGCTGGGCGAGCTTTACGTCCAGGCGCAGGTCTATTTCTGGGCTGTTCATCAGATCATGGGTCTCTTGTTCCACTTCTTGGAGCCGCCGTTCGACCTGTTGCAGCTTGTCGCGCAAGGCGGTCAGGCGTTGCTCATCGGTGTCCGACTCGACGGATGGGGAACGGTCTGGCCTTTCGGCCAGAGCTTGGAGTTCCACCAGGCTGCGCGCTGCATAGGCCGCATTGATGGTCGTCATTATTTCCGTTCGCCAGACGCGTTCTGATGCGTCCTGAGCCAGGTCGGGATGGAAACGACGGCACAACTGGCGATACAGTTTTTTGATCTGAGCGTCGGTTGCCGCATTCACCGGTTTAACCGGGGGTGGTGGAGGCGGCGGCGATGTCTCTGGTTGCTGCCAGGCATGCCGGTACTGCTCCTCGACGGATGCGTACGGGGTACCGTCCAGTGTGTACGGCGGGCCGTCGGGTCCCCACTCGTGATACTCGTCGATCCTTTGCTGGCAGCGCTTGATCTCGGTCTCGATCTTGTCCAACTCTATCACTTTGCGACCGAGCCGGGTGTCGTATTCTAGCCGGAAGGCGTATGTTTCTGTGCGCAGGTCCACCAGCTCGGCCTCGCGTTCGATCAACTCGGCCTCTGCCGTTTCGATCTGCTGCCGCAGATGGGTCAACTGCTCTTCCATGTTATCGCTCGTGTCGTATGCCATTCTCCCGAATCGCCTCTGCATACCACTGCCCGCTGTCCTTGACCGTCCGTTCCAACGTCTCATAGTCCACATAGACCAACCCAAAGCGCATTTTGTAGCCGCGTGACCACTCAAAGTTGTCCATAAACGACCAGGCAAAATAGCCGCGCATCGGCACGCCATCGCCGATGGCGCGGTGGACCTGGGCCAGGTGATCGCGCAGGTAGTGGGTGCGGCCCTCGTCGCGCACGCGGCCTTTGGCGTCCAATGTATCGGGCATGGCGGCGCCGTTCTCGGTGACAAAGATCTCAGCGGGTTGATAGTCGGCCCAGAGGCGAGTCAGCAACTTGTGCAGCCCTGGCGGATAGATCTCCCATCCCATTTCCGTGTATTCGCTGTCCTCCGGTTTCACCCACTCTATCTGGAGGTTGGGGGATTTGGGGTCGTGCCGGACCATAGAGCGGCTGTAATAATTGACGCCCAAAAAATCGATTGGAGCAGCGATGCGCTCCAGATCACCCGGCTGCACTTGAGGAAACAGTGGCCCGAATAGCTCTGTCATTTCTTCCGGGTAGCGACCCAGGAATACCGGATCGGCCAGCCACCGGTTGCGTGTCGCGTCAAAGCGCTTGGCGGCTTGGTGATCGTCTTCCGAGTCGGAAGCTGGGTAGGCGGGGTAAAAGTCGAGCGTGATGCCGACCTTGATCGGTCGTCCGCCAGTGTCGCGCAATGCCTCGACGGCGTAGCCGTGCGAGAGCAGCACGTGGTGAGCGACCAGCAGCCCCGTGGCGAGGTCTTGCGTGCCGGGAGCGTGCTCGCCGCCGACGTGCCCGGCCATCGCGGTGACGAACGGCTCGTTGTGGGTAGTCCAATACGTTACCCGGTCGGCCAGCCGCTCGGCAACGACGTGGGCATAGTCGGCAAAGTAACGGGCCGTGTCCCGGTTCGTCCATCCCCCCTGGTCCTGGAGCGCCTGGGGTAGATCCCAGTGGTAGAGGGTGGCGTAAGGCTCAATCCCGTTTGCCAGCAGTCCATCCACCAACCGGTCGTAAAAATCGAGGCCGGGTGTATTGATCTGGCCTTTGCCTGCTGGCAGGATGCGCGGCCAAGAGATGGAAAATCGGTAGGCGTTCAGGCCCATATCGACCATAATGCCTATATCTTCTTCCCAGCGATGGTAATGGTCGGCGGCGACGTCGCCGGTGCTGCCGTCCTCGATCTTGCCCGGCTGTCGGCAAAAGGTATCCCAGATGGAGACGCCCTTGCCGTCCTTGTCCCACGCCCCTTCGATCTGGTAGGATGAAGTGGCAGCGCCCCAGGCGAAATTGCTGGGAAACTGGAGAAATTGTTCGTTAGACATGGTTGAGACTCCTTTATGATTTGTATCCGCAAGGGAAGAACACAGATTTGCGGGATTTATGGATCGGACTTTGGGGCTTGCAGCACGAATAGACCCAGTAACCCGCCTCCCGTAATGATCAGCCCACACACGATGTAGATTGTCCGCAGGCCAATGATCTCACCAAAGGCCGCTGCACCAGCCATCGAGAGCACTCCGGCAGCCGAGGTCAGGGCGTTGAGCGCACTGCCTACCCGCCCCCGCTTGAGGTCGGGCACGGCCAATTGCATCATCGTCATCAGTACCGACTGTGCAGGCATCAGTGCCAGTCCCAGGGTGAAACTACAGGCCACCACGTAGCCAAACCCGGGTGCAAGCCCCATTCCCAACAAAGTCAGGCCGACGATGGCGAGGCCCCAGCCTGTTATGGCGGTCTGGCTCATCCGTCTGGTCAAGAAACCAAGGACGAGGCCTCCTACGATCATCCCCCCACCTTGGACCGAGTCTACGATGCCCACTCCTTCGGCGCCGACCCCAAACGTGCGCTGCAAAAAGGGCACCCACGCGACCTGAAGGGCTCCGATGCCAAATTGCGCCACTCCCAGGCAGAGCAACACGCCCACCATCGTCCGGTTGCCGAACAGATAGATCACGCCCTCGACGATCTCGGCCCACACGGCGGCGATTTGCCCTCCGGTGGCCTGTTGCCCTTTGGTCGTGCGAGTTGCCGTTATCGTCATCACGGCGGCTGCCGACACGAAAAAGGTCGCCGAGTCGGCGACAAAGGCGAACTGTTCGCCCCACAGTTCGATGGCAAACCCCGCCATCGCTCCCCCGGTCAACAAGCCCATCGTTTGGATGATCTGCATCAGGCCGTTGGCTGCCAAAAGATCGTCTTCATCAGGAACGATGTGGGGCAGCATTGCGTTCTGGGATGGATAGAAAAAGCGGCTGACACACGACATCAAAAAGCCGACGACGTAATAGATCCATACCTGCTCCGGTGTCCGCACCAACAGACAAAGCAGCACCAAGAACCCTCGCAACAGGTCCGAGACGATCATCGTCCACTTGCGATCCCAACGGTCCACAAAAACCCCGGCTATCGGACCTAGGAATAACATCGGCAGGGCATTCGAGATCACCGACAGTCCCACCATCAGCGCCGATCCGGTTAGCCGCTCGACCATGATGGGTACGGCGATCCAGTTGAAATAGTCACCGACAAAAGAGACCATTTGCCCCAGCCAGAGGGCTACAAAGTTTCGATTGCGAAAGAGCCGTCCGTAGGCGATGGTGGTACTAGAACTTTTGTGATCTGTCTTGTCCATAAAGAAAGCCTCTCATAAAATGAAGCGTGTGTGCGACTTGCTCAAGCTGTGTACATTCTACCCTGTCTTGTCTACCTGAGCAAGATGGTATGCTTGATTCCTTGGGCGCTATGGAAATCGCTCAAGAGTCTGAATTGCCTGTGGGCAAAGAGTGAGTATAATTAGGGATGTTCTTAGAGTTTTGGTTCGGGATTCTGTACTATCCACGCAAACTCCAAGCCCCGAATTTCACAGCGGTATAAGTAGAGATCACAAATGTGTATTGTGTTCGACACTAGGAGGCTAGTTTTATGCCCCAAGAAAAAATCCTGATTGTAGAAGATGAAAAAGATTTGTACGTGCTAATGGACACCATGATGCAGAGCAATGGCTATCGCACGGTCATCGCTCGCGACGGTGTCGAGGGCTTGGATTTGGCTTTGCGTGAACGACCAGACTTGATCCTTTTGGATCTGCAACTGCCCAAGATGGACGGTATGCAGGTGCTCCGGGATTTGCGCGAGCAGCAAGTGAATTTGCCGGTGGTACTGGTGACTGCCTGGAGAACGGAAAGACTGGTGCTCGAGGCGTTGCGGTTGGGTGTCAAGGACTATATCACCAAACCTTTTACTATGCAAGAGATGCTGGATGTGGTGCACCGCGCGCTGACTGAAGGACGCTTGCGCCGTGAACGGGATACCCTGATCGATCAATTGCAAGGCTCGAACCAAGAGCTGGCACAGCGGGTGGCCCAAATCACCGCGCTGTACGAGGTGGGGCAAGCACTGGCATCTACCCTAGACCTGGATGAGACCCTGGATGTGATCCTCCGAGAAGCGGGACGCGTGTTGGGTGTGGATGTTGCTTCAATCCTCTTATTGGATGAACGAACCGGAGAACTGGTGTTTTGCTCAGGGACGGGAGACGAGGCCCAGGTATTGATTGACCAGCGATTATCGTCTGGACATGGAATCGCCGGTTGGGTGGCCGAACACGGTGACCCTTTACTGGTTCAGGACGTTCTGTCTGATCCGCGTCACAGTGCCACCTTTGACAATATGACCGGGTTTGTCACGGATTCGATTCTGTGTGTCCCTTTGATCGTTAAAGGGCGTGTGATTGGCGTCGTAGAGGCCCTGAACAAACCAGAGCCAGGATTTACCCAAGATGATTTGGCAATGTTGCGTTCTCTAGCCACATCGGCCGCGATAGCTATCGAGAACGCACAGTTGTTCGAAGAAACACATCGCTTGCATCATCAGACCCAAGTACAATTGACCCGGACAGAACAGGCATACGGTGAGATTCAGGCGTTGCAAGAGACGACTGGTGCATTGCTTTCCTCGTCGTTGGATTTGCCCGAGGTACTGAACCAAATAGTGAACAGTGTGGTATCGGGGTTGGGGTATAATGGGGCTATTCTGGCCGAATACAATGAGCAAGATCAATCTCTACCGGTGCGAGCTTTTGCCGCAGATCCCATTCTGACCGATCTGATCGAATCCTACGAGAAACAAGTCGGCTTCCGGCTGGTGGATACGCACGTGACTATGGATCAGACAGAGAATTTGGCGGTGAGTGCTGCTCTGGATGGAAAGATCCAGGTCACCTCTAATCTCTTTGACCTGTTTCAACCCTGGGTGACGCTAGAGATGGCCGAGGCTATGCAAGTGGCGGCTGGCATACGCACGCTGGCGACGATCCCTCTGTTGACCAAAGACCGGCTGGTGGGCAACTTGTTTGCTGCCAGTGGAAAAAATCAACTTGCAGAGTCTGACCTGGATTCATTGCAAACCTTGGCGAACCAGGCGGCTCTGGCCATTGAGAATGCCCAACTCTACCAAAACTTGCGGGAATCGCGGGATCAAGTGACAGAGCGAAGCGAGGCACTGGAAAAGCGACTGAGTGAACTGTCGCGCCTCCAACAGATGGCGATGGAGTTGGGTCGAGTAACGATTGGAGCCAATCCCCAGGATATCTTTGAGCAACTGACAGAGCAAGCGGCTACATTGTTGGAAGCAAAGAGCAGTGCCATCATGCTTTTTGACCCAGAGCGTGGGAAATTAGTTTGCCAGGAACCCGCCTTTGGCGTGCCCAGTGAGATCGTCCGTGATTGGCGCATTTCTCTCAGCAAAGATAATCCGTCTTGGGCCATATGGGAAAGTGGCGGACCGTTTATACTGAACGATGTGGCCGACGCCCCGATTGTAAAGATGATGGGATTTGGTGATATCCAGGAGCGGATGGGATTGCGTTCCACCATATTTTGTTGGTTGCGTATAGGTGGAAGGCCCGTTGGGGCGCTTCAGGTGTCGGATAAGCGAGATGACAGTGACTTTACCCCGGACGATGCTCGGGTGTTGCAGATTTTTGCCTCTCAAAGTGCGATCTCTATCGAGAATGCCCGCATCCTGCAACGGATGGAAGCACTAAATCAGGTCGGCGAGGCGATCACCGCTCGCTTGACGCTGTCCGAGGTGTTGGAACGGGTAATACAGGGAGTTGACGAATTAATCAGGGTGCAAGGTATCTCTATCTGGCTCAAAGAATCCTCTCCAGATGGAGCGGGCGCCAAACTTTCGCTCGTGGTTTCCCTGCCAGATAAATCCTTGCCAGACAAGCTGAGTGACGTGGGCCTAGAGATGGGAGAGGGAATCGCCGGAATGGTAGCCCAGACAGGCCGTTCATTGATCGTACACGATGCTCAGAACGACCCACGCTATTCACGCCAGTTTGAGCAACGTACGGGCCTGATGGCCGAGTCACTTTTGTGTGTACCGTTGCAGGTTGGAGACGCGGTCAGTGGTGTGGTCGAGGTCGTCAACAAGATTGGATCCGAGTTTGATCAGGAGGATTTGGAGATTATCAGCTCGGTCGCGGCTTCGCTGGCTGTGGCTGTAGAGAATGCCCGTTTGTTCACCAGCGAAAAGCGCCGTGCTTCAGAGATGGAGGCGTTGGTCGAGATCGCTCAGGCTATCACCGAAGCGGTGACAGAGCATCCCAAGGCGCTACTGGAACGTATTGCCCGCGGCGCTTGTGAGGCGCTAGAGGCAGATTGTGCCATCGTTTATCCTTTTGTCGCCTCAGAGGCTGATATTTACGATATGGACAACGTGGCAACCTTTGGTACACATCATCCGCTGAAACTTGCCCAATCCCACATGCCGGTGGATGACCCAACGCGGGTAATCCGCAAGCGAAAACTGTTAGTGTGCGGGGGCGTCGTCTGTGATCAGCAGGCTCTGTTGCAAGCTCCGTTTTTTGAGCGGGAAGACATCCAATCGTTTGTGGGTGTTCTGTTGGAGGCAGACAAAGATGAGATGGGTGTCTTGTACATCAACTTTCGTACTCTTCACCATTTTGAAGAGCACGAATTGGCCTTTGTGCGCCTCATCGCTCACCAAGCTGCATTGGCTATTGCCAAGTCGCGATTGTTCCAAACTCTTGACCGCGAACTGGTGCAAGCCAATGCCAATCTGCGGCGCAAAGTGCGCGAGTTGGAGGAACTACAGGCGATCAACAATGTGATCAGCTCTACGCTCGAGATAGATAAAGTGTGGGATAGTATTCTGCACGGAGCCATGTCTATCACGGCTGCCCCCCACGCCGCTGTTTTGCTAATAGATGAGGAAAGCGGCAAGGTATTCTCTCGTATGCGGCGAGGGGATGAGACGTCTATTCAATGGCTGGATCCCAACGAAACGTTGATTTTGCCCTCTGCGAAAGAAATAGAGGAACGCTTTGCCAGACATCAAGATGTTTTTCAGAGCTTTGCCGGGCAATCGGCTGGTGGTATCCCGTGGGGGCTTACGTATTGGCGACTGGCTCCCGACGCTCACTCTGTCCTTCATACGCCCATCGTGAGCGGAGATGATCAAGAGCCCAAAGGCTTTTTGGTCATTGGCAGTTCCCGGCAAGAGGAATTTGGTCCTGATGATCGTCGTTTGCTGGAGGCTCTGGCCAACCAGGCGGTTATTGCTATACAGAACGCGCAATATTTGGAGACCTTGCGTACCTATCAAGAGCAGCAGGTGGAAGCGGAACGCATCGCCGCTATGGCCGATATTGCGGGGAACATGGTTCATCGCATCAACAATACCGTGGGCGCGATTCGCCCGCTCACCCAACAGGTCAAAATGAAATTGGATCGTGGCGCATTGACCGATGAATATCTCGACGACAAACTGCAAAAGATATTGGAGAACGCCGACCGTACCCTAAAAGTGGCCCGGCACATCCGGCGACCTTTCCGGGCGATCCAATTGGAACGCATAAACGTGAACGAGTCTATCGCCGCTGCCGAGGCCGAACTGACTACGCCGGTTGGCGTCGAGATGGATGTCGAATACGGTATAAATCTGTCCCTGGTCGAGGCTACCGAGCAGTTGGACGAAGTCTTTCGCAATTTGATGAAAAATGCGATGGATGCTATGGCAAAGGAGGGCGGTTATCTCTTGGTCCGCAGCCGGCAGATAGAGAACCGTATGGTCATCGTGACGGTCGCAGACAATGGCCCGGGCATCCCACCGCAGATACGAGACAATCTGTTTCATATGGGCGCGACAACGAAACAAGGTGGGATGGGGTATGGCTTGTGGTGGTCCAAGACCTTTTTACGCCGTCTGGGTGGAGATGTTGTGCTAGAGAGTGAGGAGGGCAAGGGCTGCACGTTTACGGTCACTTTGCCAATCAGCGAACCGGAGGGAGGGTTATGAGTAAAAAATATCACGTGTTGGTGGTCGAGGACGAAGAATATTGGCGTGAAGATGTGTTCCGTGAGGAATTGGAGGGAGCAGGGTATCAGGTCGAGACGTCCAGTAGTTATGGTGAAGCGGTCGCTGCTCTGGACCGCCGGATTTTTGATCTATTGGTGATTGACGTCAATCTAACCGGTCAAAATGGCAACCAAGACGGTATACGTGTGCTGGAACAGATGGTCTCGTTGGGACACAAATCAAAGGCTATCGTCGTCAGTGGTTCCAGAACTCGTGCAATGGCTGAACAAAGTGTCAAGAAATTCCAACCTATTGCCTTTCTTGACAAGACAACCTTTGACGTTATCAAATTTATCACCCTGGTACAAAGCGCGTTAAAATAAGGCGTTGATTGTTCAAGGAGTAGGTTATGGAGTACAGGGGCCAAGTCTTGGTGGTAGAAGATGATCCTTTTTGGCAAGACCTGATGCGCGAGACGTTGGAGGAAGAGTACCATGTGATCGTCGCCGCGACCTACGATGAGGCCAAGCTCGTACTGGAAAAGGTCAAGCATGGGCAAGAGCGCATCGATCTGGTAACGGTCGACATGCAACTGCCCGGTCAGTTGCAAAGCGAGGGTATCAAGGTCGAGGCCGGACAGCGCATCGTAAACTATTTGAGCCGATTTGACCCGCACATTCCTTGCATTGTCGTGACGGGGTTGCCCGACATCTCGACGACTCTGGTGCGCGACCTGTTCAAACGGTACAATGTTTTCGACTTTATCGCCAAGGCCCAGTTTGATTTGGGCGAGTTTTTGGACATTGTGGAGCGGGCCATAGACCACTCTCGGCCCGGGGAGAGCCAGGGAGATGCCCCGAGCCTGGCACAAGACGGGAAACGGCGTATCGGTCGCTACGAAATCATCAAAGAACTGGGGCAGGGTGCGATGGGCATCGTCTACCAGGCACTGGACCCCAACATCCAGCGTACGGTTGCGCTCAAAGTGCTGCGTCCCGACCTGACCTCTAATCCAGAGCTAAGGCAACGTTTCCAGAGAGAAGCACGTTCAGCTGGCGGACTTAATCACCCGGGGATTGTCACTATCTTTGACGCCGCTGAACAGGGTGATACCTCGTTTCTGGTGATGGAATACTTGGAGGGGCAAACGCTGGAGCAGTTGATCGAGATGAGTGACCTTCTTCCGGTCGCCCGAGTGCGCGACGTCGCTATGCAGATCTGCGACGCGCTCGACTTTGCGCATAACGCCCAGGTGATCCATCGTGACATTAAACCTTCCAACATCATCCTGCTGCCCGGCGACCAGGTCAAGCTGACCGATTTCGGCATCGCCAAAATTATGGCCGAGCCGCGCTTGACTCGTACGGGTATCATTGGCACCCTCGACTATATGTCGCCCGAGCAAGCAAAGGGCCAAGACGTAGACCATCGCGCCGACATTTATGCGTTGGGTGTGGTCATGTTTGAAATGCTGGTCGGTTCGCCTCCCTTTCAGGCCGATAATCCAGGCACAACGATTCTCAAGCTCATATCTGAACCCATACCGTCACCCTGTGCTCTCAACCCGTCGGTGTCGGACAAAATGGAAGCCGTCATTGTCAAAGCCACGTCCAAGGATTGCACGAAGCGTTATCAGACCGCAGCAGAGATGGGGCAGGCACTAGGAGCCTTGCCGGGTCAAGTTACAAGGCAGTCACCTTTGGATCATGTTTAGAAAATGTAGGTCACGTTTTTAACGTGATGGTATTTGTTGTTGTCACGCTGCAAGCGTGACTTGCAAAGTTATTTCAAAGCGAGATCGTAGGAGAGTCTTTTATGAGTGACGAACGAGCTATTTTGATTGTAGAGGACGACGAATGGTGGCAGGCAGTTCTGAAAGAATCTCTTGAGGACGAAGGCTATACGGTGACGACTTTGGCAGGCTATCAGGATGTCCGTCAAGCCTTGGAGGAACGTGCCTTTGGACTGGTGATCCTGGATCTGCTGCTGGACGAATCGGCACCGATGCTGGATGGTGAGCGGCTGTTGGCCCATATTTCGCGCCATTATTCAAAGACGCCCTGTATCATCGTCAGTGGGCACGGCGACATCCGGGTTGTGCGGGACGCATTCAAACAATATCACGTGATAGACTTTATTGCCAAGGATCAGTTTGATATTCCGACCTTTATCGAGTTGGTGGGGACCGTCTTACAATCATCCACAGACCCTGCCATTCTGCGCCGAACTCTGCGCCAAACACTAGAGACAAAATTTGATCAGGAAGAAATTCAGGATCTCTGTTTTGATATGGGTATAGATTTTCAAGATTTGCCTAGCGAGGGGAAAAAAGCCCGGGAAGTGGTCGCATACTGCCAGCGGCACGATCGTCTGAAGGAATTGACAGCCAATATCATCAGATTGCGACCAGGATCGCTCTAGACTTGATGATGGAACTCGCGCACCAGTGCTGCCTTCTTATCCTGATCGGGTTTCTGGATGATGTCGAGTCCGGCAGAGTGGGTGAGCAACGCCAGCAGCACATTGACTAAAAAGGGCTGGAGCTTTTCGCAAACCCCAGCCCTGATCGAATCTACCCGTCACACGTACGGATATCGAATCCCACCTCAATCTAGCGTCATTGATCCCTCATCACCATCGGCAGATACACTGCCACTCTGCAAGATGTGTTGGGTGGGAAGAGAGCCATGCCGAACACCCTGTCGGCTGTCAAGATGTTCCCGACCACGCTGTTGCTGTCCAGGTTCACGACCACTACCTCTCGGCTGTCGGGGTTGCTGACGTAGGCAAAGCGGCCGACTGAACTCGGAAAGACCTCCACGCCCCTGGATTGATCGTTCATCGGATCCGTGGGAATGGTCGTGATAAACTGCCCAGTGACCGCATTCAAGACAAAGACGGAATCATTCTTGGAATCTGTCACGTACAGCGCGCTGCCGTCGGGCGAGAGGTCCAACCCAGCAATCCATTTACTGCCCAGGATCGGCTAGGTCGCGATCAGACTATCGCTGGCCGTGCCAATGCCGCTTTTCCAGCCAAAGCAGCTTGTCCCTGTGCCCGCGCCAACCGCCCCTTCTGTTACTGGCCCCGCCGACGCGGCCTCAATCGCCGCCCAGACGTGCTCGGCGCGGACGTGACGCCCTTGCAGGTCGTTGAGGTAGCCGTCGTTCGTCTCGCCCATGATTATGTTGACACTGCCGGTATGGATGCCGATCTCGGGGCTGTGTTGAATCGCGTGCTGCGCCAGCGCATCGGCCACCAGATAGACGTTGAGGGTGTTGGTCAGCGCGATGGGGGTCTCGATGAGGCCCAGTTCACGTACTTGCTCAAAGCCGCACACCTTGCCAAAGTCGTTGATGGTGTGGACGGCGGCGCGCACCTTTTGACAGAACAGATTGTCGCCGTGGGGCAAGATCACCGTCACGCCGGTGCGAACGGGACTGCGCCATGGGTTCAATGGCCCTTCTCCTGAGGTCAGCGTCGTGTGTCCCACTCGCACGCCGTTCACGTCGGTGATGGCATTGTGTGTGCCAGTGGGCAGGTTGCCCACTGGCAACCCCAGGTCGCGTACGCGTGGTTGAGGCATCTTGTGTTTTCTTATTCGAGGTTCTCTATCCGCATGATTACGTTGCCCGCCGGATCGGGGCAGATGACGTGAGCATCCTCCGTTAGCCAGTCGCCATCCTTTAACAGTCGCTGCTTGGCCGGGAGAAGCGGAAGAACAGCGTGCAAGGCGTAGAGACAAAAGTGACGATCCGCCGGAATGTACAGCCGTCCACTGTGCAAAACGAAATAATCACCCGGCTGCATCTCCGAAGTACATTTATTCTTGACCTCTTCCACAACCACGCGCAAACTCTTGAGCCCTCCCTCACCCTCACTCCCCTCTGCCCCTTGTCCCCTCTGCTCCTTATCCCCTTGTCCCCTTGTCTCCTTTCTCCCCTTGTCTACCTTTCCCATCTGTTCTATCTTGAAAATCACTCGCCCCTTTGGATCGGGGCACTGGGCGCGCTGTACCCGCCACATCCAGTCCTCATCCTTGGGCTCGGCAATTTCGCGCTCCTTGGGGGTGATGAGCGGCAAGATGGATTGAAGGGCGTACAGACAGATGTAGCCACCCTCGGGGATGCGAATATCCCCATCCCGCACACTAAAATAGTCACCTGACTTCATTGGTGGGTTAGCTGTGCATTCCCCCACCACCTTGGTGACAGCGACTTTGAGTTCGTACATTGAGACCTCCTAGTGTTTTGTTCTCCTTATTCCTCTCAAGACCCACTCCCGGGTCACAAAGCCCAGGGTAAGCCCGATCACAAACACGAACCAGAACACGAGGATGGAAGGACTCTCCAGCCCGCTGCGCAGATTCATCCCAAACACGCTAGAGATGGCCGTCAATGGAAAAAAGATCGCGGCCAGGATGTTGAGCCGGTGTGCGGTCTGCACGGATTGTAAGCTGAGCCTGGCCTGTTCCTCGGCTTTTTTGGCAATGTTGAAATCGAGGGCGTTCTTGGTATCGGTGTAGAGCAGGTCCAACGTTCGTTCTAGATCGTAGGCCCAGTCGCGCAGGTCGATGATGTCCCGGTCGTCGGGAATCCCCTCCCGTGCCGCTTGCAAGGTGGCGTGCAGGTTGTTCGCTGCGTGATGCAGAGGGGCCATCTCTTCGAGGATGCGGAAATAGTCCTCGGCCGTCTTGGCTTGCTCGTATTCCTCGCTGAATCGCTCTTCTGCCGAGCCGTATTCTCCGAGGTGCCTTCTTAATCCGCGCAGACCATCTCCCCGGCCGCTGCTCTCCCACTCACCGGTCGGTTTGCGCCAAAAGAAAATCGCTTCGCGCTTTCGCTGCTCGCGCGTGGGTGTTTTGTGGAGCACGAGCAGCAGGTGATCGTCCGCGACCATAGCCCGCTGTTTGCCAGCGCCCCTCTCGCCAAATCGTTCCTTGATCTCGTCAGGTAGTTCCCAGAGAATGGGTAATTTCATTGCTTTTCCTCCTTGACTTTTCAGCTACCAACAGCCTGTCAGAGAGATGTAGTTTAGCCCCTTGTGGGCGGCTTACGAGTGGCGAAATAGCTCAAAAACAGGCACAAAACGGGCACAAGGCCCTATACTACAGTGCTCTCCGACAGTTTGCTAGCAGAATCCCCCAACAATTCTGCCACCAACTCGGACGATGTGATCACTCTCATCAGTGGATAGAGCGGGTTGCGGCGGTAGAGGTCCAATGTTCGCTGGTGAATACTCTCAGAATAAGAGGTCGAGCAATCCTCCACAAAAACCGCCTTGAAATCGTGGCAGACCGCGTCTATCACGGTCGTCAGGACGCAGTATTCGGTAGCAATCCCGGCGACGGCACACAGCGTCACCCCCCTTTCTCGCAGCCACTCGTCGAGGTTGCTCTTGAAAAAAGCTGAAAACCTTGGTTTGGGCAGCCATAGGTCCTCATCCTCCCGATAATCCAATTCATCCGCCACCTCTGCCCCTTTTGTCCCCACCAACGAAAAGGGCCTCAGGCGGCCCTCAAAAATAAAATCATCCTCGTGATAAGCGTCCGTGGGAAAAACGATCGGCCACCCTTCCTTTCGGAATACGCCAATCAGGTTGTTGATTGGGCCGACGATTTGCTGGGCGAGAGACGTAATTGCGTAGCCTTTGCTTTCATCGAGGTTGTCTTTGACCATATCGATGATCAAAAGCGCCGGTTTCTCGTTTCTACTCATCCAGCCCCAACTCTTTCAGTTTCTCTTTTGTCGGCAATCCGGTCTCCATGTCCCAGCCTCGGGCACGATAATATTCGTCCAGCATCGGCTCCAGCTCCAACACCGAGCCGGTGCTGGGGCCGCTTCCTTCGGGCAGCGGTTCCTCTAGAAAACGCTTGGGCAGAGTGTCGTGTTGGCGGGTGATGCCCTCGCGGGCGATGAACTGCCGCTCCAGGTTTACGATCCGCTCGCCGATCCGTCGCACTTCCTCGCCGGTGAAATCCCAGCCGGTGGCAGCCTGGAGCAGTTCGGCGGTCTCGTCCCAATCGAGCACTTCCATGTTGTTATACGTATTCTTGCATACCCCGAGGGCATCGGAAATGGCCGCCATCTCTTCAAAATGTTTGACCACCAACCCCTTGCCCTTGTATTCCAGCCGAAAGGCCGTCTCGGGGATACCGTAGCGACGGATGCCCTCCTCAGGGTCCTCGGAGAACTCGAACCACGGTTCCGAGCGCAAGTGGTCGGCCCCCCGGCTGGCGACGGCGTTGCCCAGGCCGTAGGCCTTGATGGTCCGCACGTCGGCCTGGAACAGTTCCAACCCCTTGCCGTGCAGCGCGATCTCCTCCGAGCCTCGCCCCAGACGCTGGGCCGCTTTTTGGACGCCGTCGGCCAGGAAATCGCCAAAACCCTCTCGATGGGCCACTTTGTGCACCAAGGCCAGGATCGTCTCGCCGTTGCCCCAGGCGAGATCGAGACCGTCGGCCTCGTCGTGGGAGAGCATACCACGCTCGTGGCACTCCATCGCCCAGGAGATGACCTCGCTGAGGGTGATGGCGTCCAGGCCGTAGCGGTTCGACAGGTCGATGCACTTGAGGGCCAGCGCCAGGTCGCTGCTGCCCACACGAGCGGTGAACCCGGCCAGCGGTTCGTACTCTGGCCCCTCCAGGCGCAGGCCGGGAAAGCGCGGATCGTCCACCACCAAGAAGCGGCTGCACGGAATAATGCACGCAAAGCACGCCTTGCTCTTGACCTTGTACAGCTCTTCGATGGCCTCGCCGCTCACCGCGTCTGCATCGTCAAAGCGACCGCCCTGAAAGTGGCGCGTGGGCAGGCCGCCAATAGAGTTCAGTGCCTTGATGAGCTTTGTTGTTCCCAATCGGCACCGGATCTCGTATTCGGGGTGGTTATAGATCGCCTCGTCCAACTGTGTGATAATCTCGCCAAAGCGTCCCATATCGGCCACGGGAAAAAGTCCCGTGCCGCGCACCGCCACAGCCTTGAGATTCTTGGCCCCCATCACCGTGCCCAGTCCCGTGCGGGCCGCCGCGCGGTTGAGGTTGACAAACACCCCCGCAAAACGCACGCCGTTCTCTGCCCCCTGACCGATGGCGGCTATCTGGACGCCGGCATCGCCGAGTTGTTGCCGGATAGCCTGGCTGGCGTCCCACACGTCTTGGCCCCACAGTTCGCGGGCGTCCCGTAACTCGACCACGTCGTCCTTGATCCAGAGATAGACCGGGTGTTCCGCCCGACCTTGGATGATGACCTGGTCGTACCCGGCGAACTTTAGCTCGGGGCCAAAGAATCCCCCCGCGTTCGAATCGCCCAGGATGCCGGTTTGGGGCGACATCCCACTGACGTTAAAGCGCGCCCCGCCGGGAAAGGTCGTGCCCACCAGCGGCCCGACGCCAAAGACCAGCATATTCTTCGGCGAGAGGCCATCGGTGTGGGGCGGTAGTTCATCCCAGAGCCGTTTCACGTTCAACCCCCGCCCGCCCAGGAAAGCGCGCGCCAGGTGTTCCTCGGTGGAGTGGCGGTGAATGGTGCCGTCGGTCAGGTTGACCCGCAGGATGTTGCCGCCGTAACCGTACAGTGAGCCAGATTCGTTGTGCATTTTGTGATCTCCTACGATAGTAGTACGTCCATTATACTGGCAAAGCGCGTTTAGCCAAGAGTGGGGGCGACCCGTTGGCGGCAGGTACGTTCACCAACACGGCCATCATCACCAGCACCACGCCCGACGCCACCCCTGCGGACAATCGCGACGATGCCAGTGTGACCATCACACTGAACATCGCACCAGTAGCCGACGCCGGGGATGATCAGAGCGTCACCACTGGTGCGACCGTCACATTGGACGGCAGCGGCAGTTATGATCCCAACGGCGATGTATCACTGATGTACAGTTGGGCGCAAATGGGTGGCCCGGAGGTCACGTTCACGTCCAATCTCAGTATCACCACCTTCACCGCACTCTCCAGCGCCGCCGTGCTTACCTTTACGCTCACTGTCACGGACACGCCTGCTGGGACACTGGCTCTGTCGAGCGTGCTGGACACGGTCGTCATCACCGTCACCAAGGATGATTTCTACATCTATTTGCCGTTGGTGCTCAGGAATCAATAACCGGCGATTTGACACCGACAACCAGACACCCGCCCCGCTGCTCGTACAGGCAGCGGGGCGGGTGATGTTTGTTCGTATTCCGGCAACTGCCAGGGACTCACCTATGTGTGGGTGACCTCTTGCCGGGTCTGTTCTGCGCTGGCAGTCAAGCTCTCGCGCTTTGCCCTCGCCCCCGCGCCTGTATCGTCGTACACGATCGCGCCGGTGGCACAGCGCTTGGCGCAGGCCGGATCACCCCCACACAAGTCGCAAATGAGGGCTAGGCCGGTTTCTGGATGCAGGGTTGCCATCCCAAAGAGGCACGCGTCCACGCAGGCCGAGCAGCCGATGCAGTCGTCGGGGCGCAGCAGGATGGCCGCCGTGCGTTCGTCTTTGTAAATAGCGTCGGTGGGGCAGGCGGCCACGCACGGCGCTCGATGGCACAGGCGGCAGACGCGGGGATGGTCCACGCCCAGGTGCTCGATCTTGACCACGCGGATGCGGGCCGTCGCGGTGCCGAATTGGCCGTCGTGCTGGGCCACGCACGCTACCTCGCAGGCCCGGCAGCCGCTGCAAATCTCTTTTCGGACCAGAATTCGTTTCACGATTTCTCTCTTCTTTTCAGTAGGGCGGGTTTGCTACCCGCCATTTTAGTTCAAGAGGCGGGTAGCAAACCCGCCCTACCCAAATGGCAATTGCACAGGTCGGACATTCATTTTCACAGAATCAAAATCTGTCAGTCCAATATCTTTTCTAGTATGGGGCGCAGTTCTGATGGGATGGTCACCAAAAGTTCCCTGTTCACCGTCGCTTCTGCCAACAGTCCGCGCAGTCGTAGTTTTCCCATCGTTGTCTCGGGCACGTGATAGTTCCAGTATGGAGAATCTTCCAGGTCGTTTCCATAGCGCGTGTCAAAGTCTTTCCAGGGCATCGTGCCGCCATTTGCCAACATCTGGCGCAGCGCGGTGCGGTCGTCGTCGTTCAATCCGTTCACCGCCAATTCCACAAAGTAGGGATCGCTCAGAGCCTCGACGACCTCGTGGTGCAATTCCGCTTTGCGCAAAGCTGACCACCCACCACGTGAAAGAACCGCGCGCGCCATTCCGATGAGGATATCCTTGGTATGGATAGACAGCGCATCAGAGAGTGTTGGGTCCGGCGTGGTGAGTTTGGCTTGCATACGGGCGCGTTTAGCCTGATCGCGCTTGTGTTGTCGCGCAACCCAATTGTCAAAGTTTGTTAGGAGAGGGGTAGATTTGTCGAGATGCTCTAACAGATTCTTGGCTGGTGCATAGTCGGGCAAAGCTTTGAGCGAGGCGCGAAGTGCGCGGCGGGCCGCATCATACTCCTTTTTGTGAAATAGGAGGCGACCCTGGATGTAAGAGTAAAAAGCGACGTCTTTGGGGTGATCGGGAGGGGCGTTGACTATTGGTTCGAGCATCGCCTCGGCGCCTTCCACGTCATCATCATTCAAGAGATAGTTGGCCAGGTTGCAGCGGGGAATCGGGTAGAGGGGGTCTAGCTCTAGCGCTTTGTGGAACACCTCTCTCGCCCGGTCGTGCTCCCCACGCTGAGCATAGATAGCGCCCAGGTTGTTGTACGCTTGCTTGACGCCAGGTTCCAGTTCCAACGCCTGCTGGAACAACCGCTCCGCCAGGGCGTGATCGCCCTTTTGTTGAGCGTCTATGCCTCGATTCACCAACTCGGCCACTTGGGGGGGGTATTCCGCTTCATCATCCTCCGGAAAGTACTGCACTTTGAACTGTACATCGCGCCATTCTCCGTCGATCCATATGCACAGGACGTCGTCCTCGCTGATCTCTTCTGCTTCCATCAGACGAGTCAGGGTTTGCATACGCGTATCGTCGTCCCCAAGTTGACTCAGTGCAAAGCGGCGCAGGGCGTCGTACGCTTCTGGCGTGCCGATGTCGTTCAGCATTTCGATACCCGCGTCTGGTTGGTCTTCTTCCAGGATCAATTTTTCTGCCATACGAATGACTTGGGGAAAACGAGCCACGAATTGTTCCATCTCGCGGCGAAATCGTTTGTAAGGCAATTCGTCCTGGCGTTCGGCCAGTTTGATGAATTTTTCTATCTCGCCCCTGGGTAAAAGGTCGGTGCTGTTAAAGTAGGGAAAGCGTTTTGAGTATCCTGGTCCTGCCTTTTTGGTTTTCAGAGGTTCCAAAAGGACGTTTGCCCAAGCCCAATCCCGACGCAGGGCCCGCAACCGGCGTCGAGCATCGTGCCGTCGGCCCGTGTTGGCCTCAGCGATGGCTAGGTAAAAGTGTTCGATATCGGTGACATGGGGTGATTGATCGACCTGCGCCCGGCTGGGCCTAGTACCGACGAGCGGGCGCAACAGTTGGTAGATGAATTCATCCTTTCCCATAATCGCAGCCGCCTCACCGATCTTGCGGCGCGCATCGTCGTCTACAGGGGAAATGGTCTTGAGCCGGTCCCACAGTTCTCGCGCTTTGTCCTCGCATCCCGTCCAGGCCAGATAGCGGATGGCGTTGCTCAGGGCGTGGACGTTATCGGGGGCGTGCGACAGGACCCGGCGCGCGGCGGTGATCGCCTCATCCGGTTGGCCATTCCAGAACAGGGCCAGGGTGAGGTTGTTGTGGGGTGGGGGCCAGTTTCCCAGTAGCTTGATCGCTTGTCGACTGGCGGTGATAGTGGCCGGGTAGTTGTTGTTTGTTAGCGCCTGTCGTCCGCGTTCCATATGGTAGATGCCATTCTCAGCCCGCCCTACCGGCAGGTCGAGACTGTGGGCGATTTCGGCTAAATCTTGCTCCAGAGCCGCTACGATGCCACGCACGTTTCCCATCAGTGGAAAATCATCTTGGTGATTGATGGCTTGATGGAAAGCGCGTAGGGCGTGGGCACGTTGACCAACTTCCAGGTAGAGCGAAGCCAGTGAAGACCAGTAACTTGGATTCTTGCTCAATTTCTGGGCGCGTTCATAGCCTGATAAAGCTCCCCAGATATCCCCGCTCTTGGCGCGCGCGTACCCGAGAAGATAGTGCAAGTTGGCCTTGCGGGAATGAGATTCCAGAAAGGGTTCCAAGAGTTCGATGGCTTCTGGGGCGCGTCCACTGAGGATCAAGTGATCGGCTCTGTCGAGGGCTTCTTGCAAGCCTTGCGACGACTGGCGGCCCGGGCGCTTTGCTCGCTTTGGCAATGCACTGCGTCGTTTCTTTCGTTTCCGTTTGCTCATGCTATATCTCCCAAGTCAATGAGTGAAATCACAGGCTGACGTCACAAAGTGCCTTTTAACCTAAAATCAGTATCGTTCATTCTACCTCGGTTGGTCATAAAGTCAAAAGCCTTTTTATTGTTGACGACATGCATCCTTTAGTATAGAATATCTACCCCAAGACGGGAATTCAAACGCTTATTTGGCAGTGCTAACCAGAATTTGATTCACGTGAGGTGGAGAAAAGATATGGCTGATGACACGATACCTTTGCTGAAAGACAAAACCAATCTGACAAACCGCATCCAACGTGAATGGTCCGCACTACTGCGCGTCGTCGAAAGCACAAGCCACCAGCAAATGACCAAACCTGGCCCATGTGGATGGTCGGTAAAGGATCACCTGGCGCACATAGCCGAGTGGGAACGGTTTCTGTTTTTGAATCAGTTTGAAGGACATTTCCCTCACAATGCCTTGCAAATTGACCGGGCCAAACTGGAGCAATTGGGTGAAGATGATTGGAACGATATTTTGTTCGAGCGCAACCGGGATTGTTCCCTGACTGATGTTTTGGCCGATCTGCATCAGACACACGCTCAACTTGTGGCCGCATTGGAGCAAGTGACGGACGATGATTTGATGAAACCAAGCTGTGCCATCGGCCCCGAGACGCAGCCCGTCATTGTCTGGGTAGTCTACAATACGTACGAGCATTACAAAGAACACCGAGAGACAATTCAAGCCATCGTAGAATAAAATAGGAGGTCAGATGTGAAATTAGCAGTCGTCATCCCCGCAGCAGGCCAGGGCACCCGTATGCGGTCCGATTTACCCAAGGTGCTGCACCCGTTGATGGGGCAACCGCTGGTCATTCACGCCGTGGATGCGGCGCAGGCACTGACAGAAATTCCGCCCGTACTGGTGGTGGGCCGTGCAGCCGAGGCGGTGCGAGAAACGGTCGGTTCCCGTGCTGCCTTTGTCGAGCAGGCCGAGCGACGGGGCACGGGCCACGCTGTCCTCCAAGCGCGAGAGATGCTCCGGGGACAGAGTGATCTGGTGCTGGTTATCTATGCGGATACGCCGCTTTTGACCGTAGAGACTTTGCGTCGTCAGGTGGCAGGCCAACGGGAAAACAGTGGCCCCATCACGATTCTCGCTGTGACGGACGACAACTCTCGTGGGTTCGGGCGGGTGGTGCGAGATGCCGGTGGCGGGGTGGTTCAGCTGGTCGAGGAAGCAGGAGCTACGACGGAACAGTTGGCGATCAAGGAATTTGACGCCGGTGCGTATTGTTTTGATGCCGACTGGTTGTGGTCTCACGTGGATAGCATTCCCCTCAGTTTGCCCAAAGAGGAATACTATCTGACTAACTTGATCGAGATGGCGGTTACTGAGGGGCTTCGAGTCGAGGCTGTGTCTGCCGCGGACCCGCAGGAGGCCCTGGGCATCAACTCGCGCGTACATCTGGCAGAGGCGGAAGGTGTGTTGCGCCGTCGCATCAACGAGCGCTGGATGCTGGACGGGGTCACGATCATGGACCCCGCGGCCACCTACATTGAGCCTGGCGTGACCATTGGACAGGACACGACGATCTGGCCCAACACCTACCTGCGTGGCGATACGACGATCGGCAGGCACTGCACTATCGGCCCTACTACCATCATTGAGGATTGCCAGATCGGCAATCGCTGCCGGGTGCGGGCGTCGGTGCTGGAGCAAGCAGTGATGGAGGACGAGGCCGACATTGGCCCGTTCGGTCACTTGCGGAAAGGTGCGCGGTTGTGCGAGGGTGCGCACATGGGTAATTTTGGCGAGGTCAAGAACGCGACCCTCGGCCCCGGCGCCAAGATGGGCCACTTTAGCTACATCGGTGATGCTGATATTGGAGCCGAGGCAAATGTCGGCGCGGGGACTATCACTTGCAACTATGACGGTGCGCGCAAGCACAAGACAGTGGTGAAAAATGATGCCTTTATCGGTTCTGGTACGATGTTGGTTGCACCGGTAACGGTGGGCAAACAGGCTCAGACCGGGGCTGGATCTGTGGTGACTCACGACGTGCCTGACGGCGCGGTAGCTTACGGGGTGCCTGCGCGGGTACGCGGTGAGTCTGAAACAGGAGAAGATTGAAGGGAGGGATGAGATGAACGAGTGGTCACGAGAAGAGTTGATCGCCCAAGCGATGCAGGCACGCGAACGGGCGTATGTACCATATTCCAATTATAAAGTGGGAGCGGCACTGCTGGGGAAATCGGGCCAAGTTTACACAGGCTGTAACGTGGAAAACGCCGTTTATCCCTTGACTCTTTGCGCCGAACGCACCGCTGTGACCAAAGCGGTCTCTGAAGGAGAGCGCGAGTTTGTGGCACTGGCGGTGGTCACCGAGAATGCTGGCTCTCCTTGCGGCTCTTGCCGTCAGGTTGTGCGAGAGTTTAGCGCGGATATCCTGGTGTTAATTGCCGACGTAACAGGCGCATATCGCGAGACGACGATAGCGGAATTGTTGCCGGATAGTTTTGGTGCTGCGGACTTGAACTAGGGCAATGAATTGCCCGGCTAGTACACAAAATGCGATGAATCGCATTGGTTGTCAAAAGGAGACAAGGATGAACAACAAAAGACAGTTATGGATCGTTGTATTGATTGCTGCACTAGGGGGCACACTATTCGCCTGTGGACGGGAGGAGCCAGTTCCTCCCACGCTGGTACCTGCGACGCCTGAACCTGTCGCCTCTCCCACGCTATCGGCCAGCGAAAACCTGGAACGCGGGATGGATTATTACGAGCAGGGTGATCTGGAGCAAGCTGTTGTCGAATTTGAAGAGGCTATCCGCCTCGACCCGGATTACGTCGAGGCTCACTACAACCTGGGGCTTGTCTATGCCGATCGAGGCGAGTTTGGCGCAGCCATCGCCGAGCACGAACAGGCGATCGAGTTGGCCCCGGACTTGGCCGAGGCTCACAATGGCCTGGGCAATGCTCATTACAACCTGGACAGGATTGATGAGGCCTTGGCTGCCTACCACGAGGCTATCCGCCTCGATCCAAGTCTCATCGACGCATATTTCAACTTGGGGCACGCCTATGCCGCCATAGACCAGCACGCCGATTCCCTGGCTGCGTATTTGGAGGCCAACCGGCTCAAGCCGGATGATTTTGAGATCCTCCACAACATCGGTGTGGCCTATATCAAGCAAGGGATGCCAAACGAAGCCAGTATCGCGTGGGAGCAGGCTGTTGCTATCAACCCCGACTCTGCCGAGACCCATTACGTCCTGGGCTTGACCTACAGTGACTTGCGCAGGTACGACGAGGCCGTCGTCCAGTTGAGCGAGGCTCTCGGGCTTGATCCGGGGCGTACCAGTGCGTACAAGCACCTGGGAGTCGCCTACTATGCGATGGGGCAAGATGCAGAGTGTATTGCAGCCTTCGCAACCTATCTCGTTCTCCACCCCGACGATCCCGACAGGGCGATGATGGAGGCGACGATTGCGGAACTCCGAGGATCGGCGGCGGTGTCTCCGGTCGAGTATCGCAACACCGAGGGCGGTTACATCATGCACTATTCCAACAATATGCGCTATGGTGAGGAAGGTGCGCGGGTTGTGTTTGCCGGAACTGAGACGGCGATCGAGTCTGCATTCGACTCGGCAATGGATGACGCTATTGCCGAATCTCCGGTAGTGATATGCGACGTCACATCGGTGGCAGAGTTGGCCGGTGATCTTGGTCTGGCAGAAGACGCCAGCCCCGATGAATTCTTGACCGCAGCGGTTGAGAATATGGGCGCAGATATGGGTGAAATAGAGAGCGGGATGATCGGTGGTTATCCGGCTGTTCTCACCGACATTTTGGGTGATTTTGATGAAACGCCTTACCGGGGAGGCTTGTCCATCATTATCGTTGAGGATAGCGTGCTTGGTGTCACTGCGATGGCCTCACCCGAGCAGTGGGATGCTTTTCGCTCTACTTTTCTCACTATGGTCAACAGTCTATCCTTTGAGTAGACCTGTCAGGCTTTAAAGACCTGGCTGGTCTGGCACAACCAGATGCGACGCGCTTTTACAAGTGCGTCGCATCTTTGCGTTGCTTTTTGTCGCGTTGCTTGTTCGTCCATTTACCGGTCGAAATACGTAGGGCAGTCGTCCAGCCAAGGAGGGAGGGGTGAGGTAAAATAGCAATCATAACATCAGGCGCGACGCACTTTTTACGTGAACTGGATTTTCCAGGAAGATTGTTTGTGAAAAAGTGCGTCGCGCCGCGAAAGGAGGCGCTATGAAGAAATCGAGAATTGCTTGGCTCAGATTAATCGTATCGGGCTTGGTGCTATTTTACGCGGCATTGATAACTGGGTGGTATATAGCATACTGTTTTGTCGGCGATGGCTTTTGGGTGCTGGCAATGGTCAATTCTTTTGCGATCTACCTGTTCGCGCCGCTGCCGTTGGTTATGCTGCTGGCTGCGTTGGCCCGGCATCGCGTGACCTGGTTTGCATTGTTGATCGTTACATTGCTGTTCTTGGGTTTGTTCGGCGGTGACCTGATGCCCCCATCGTCAGTCGTTCGTGCAGGAGGCGATGCCCCTACACTGACTGTGATGACGTACAACGTTCTCTTTGCTAATACCGATGCCACTCCAATAGTGGCCAGCATTGCGAACACTGATCCGGATTTGATCGCTTTCCAGGAACTGACCCCGCTGCTGGCGCAACAGTTGGAACAAGAAATTGGCTCGCGCTACCTATATCACACTCCCTTTGGCGCCGCTGACTGTCGCGCCCAGGTCGCTGTCTGGAGTCGTTACCCATTCCAGATCGAGAGCGTGGACGAGGACGTGTTCTGTCGCGTGCAGTCGGTGTTGGTCGATTTCGCCGGACGTTCCGTGCGCGTTGTGGACATTCACGCCTGGCCTTTTACCGGGCTCGACCAGGTGAGTATCGAGCGCAGTTTTGGTTGGCGGCAAGAGCAGATCGAACTGATTCTCGACATGGTGGATGGACAACCGGAACCCCTCATCTTGTTAGGCGACTTGAACTCGACCCCAACCCACCAGGTCCACCGTACGCTGTCCGCGCACCTGGTAGATGTCTTCCGCGAGGCAGGGTGGGGGCTGGGCCACACGTTTCCGGCGACGGGCGGCCGCTTTTGGGGAGCGCCGTACCCAAATCGCTTGGTGCGTATTGACCACATCTTTCACTCGGACGACTGGCGGGCCGAGGCTGCCTGGGTGGGGGAGTGGGATGGAGCCTCTGACCACCTGCCTGTCATAGCGCGGCTGAGGCTGTTGTCCGACGATTGACCGGATATCAAGATCGTTCACGTCGCCAACCTCCCACAGGTTCTCAACCTGCGGGAGGTTTTTCGTTTGCGCTTCATCGTCGGGGTGGTATAATGGCGCACCGGGAGTTCAAACGTGAGCACAGACCGACTGTACCGTACCCAAGCCATCATCATACGCCGTCGCAACCAGGGAGAGGCCGACCGTATTCTGACCCTGTGCGCGCCGCTGGGCAAAATCGAGGTCGTCGTCAAGGGGGCGCGCAAGACGCGCAGCCGCAAGGCGGGGCACATTGAGCTGTTCGCCCGTTCCAATTTCGTTGTCTCGCGGGTGAAAAACTCGTGGGACATTGTCAGCCAGGCCGAGATGGTCGAGCCGCACGCCTTGTTGCGCAGCGACCTGTTGCGCGGGACGCACGCCCGCTACGCCGTCGAACTGCTCGACCGTTTTTTTACCGAGGGCGAGGGCGGCCATACGCTCTTTGAGCTGCTCGACCGCACGCTCACCTGGCTGTGTGAGGACGATGATCCAGACTTGAGCATCCGCTTTTATGAGCACCATCTGCTGGGACTGGCGGGTTTTCGCCCGGAACTGTTCCGCTGTGTGGGTGAGCATGACAAGCCCGTGCCGTTTCACCCCTTGGAAACGGCACCGGCAGAGGACGGCGATCAGAATGATCGCTTGTGGCCCTATGGCTTTGACCCGGAGCGAGGCGGAGCCGTGTGCCAAGACTGCTACGCCAAACGCACGGCTCCGCAGAAAATCATGCCGCTCTCGCCCAATGGGTTGTGGTTCTTGCAAGAGTGCCAGCGAGGTCCTTATTCCAGGCTGCGCACCCAGCAAACTGCACCGGCACTGCACGCGGAGGTGGAGCGGGTGATGCAGTATTATGTGACTTATCATCTGGAGCGGGGAGTGAGGTCGGGCACGTTTCTGCGGCAGTTAAAGCGGCAGGGGGTGGTAGGTAGATAGTCTGTCTATAGGCATGTTACTCTGCTTGTCTGATGGATAATTAGGATTGATCGCTATGTTTGGAGATCAAGGCAAAAAACGAGGGAAACGAGAACCGCTCTGGTTGCTTCAGTTAGGTTATTTGGTGATAGTGATTGTAATCATTTGCCCTGTGGTAGTGATTGTTTACACAATTTACAGACTATTTAGCAAAGCCCGTGACTTGTTTGTCCGTGCATTTGGGATCTTGGCAGAAGGGACAGTAACCGATGCATTGTACTATATGGAGGATGGCGAAGATTGTGTTAATGTCACGTATAGCTTTCAGAGTAAAAATGGAAAAACGTATCAAGGAAAACTGCGTGAATGTCATCATGCTTTGTACTGGACGTAGCAAAAGGGGGATGTTGACTTTACATGGCATGATCTGGGAGAGATTTATACTCCTGGGGCATCTTGTCGCATTTATTATTTGTCGTTATGTCCATTTATTCGTAGTGTCGAATTTCCTGACCCAGCAACCAAGCGATACAAAAGCAAGTTCAAAAAGCGTTTTTTGGTGGCTTGAACTTGGTTGTACGTTCGTGTACGAATACAGAAAATGATCTCTAGCGAATGCTAGTGCTGCTCGGCGGAAATCCTTCGGCAGTTATTGCTCCAAGGGGATCGTCAGATCCCCGCCTAAATCGTCGTTTTTACCGTTTTCGGAGCCAATTTTCGTCGCGCAAAGCCGGGATCTGACGATCCCTGGTGAGCATGGGCGTTCAGAGGGTTTCCGAAAACTGCGAAAGGATCTCCGCCGCCGTATACTAGGAATAAGGTAAACTCTACCATTATCTAGAATTAAAAATCAATTGACAAGACGACGGGCATTTCAACAAATATACTCGGCTTGGAAACTTTCTGGATGAACCACAATTGCTTGATGTAAAAAAGAAGGGTATTCTATGAAATACAAATGGCTACTATTAGACGCCGATAACACATTGTTCGACTATGACAAGGCCGAGGCAACAGCTTTACAAAGGACTTTTGAGCAGTTTGGACACAAATTCGAACCCGCGTATGCTAAAGCGTACCGGCGGATCAATCACAAGATATGGCTTCAGTTTGAGCAGGGCCAGATTTCTCAGGATCGATTGAGAACGCGACGCTTCGAGTTGTTGTTTGAGGCGGTTGAGATTGAGTCCGATCCGGTGAAATTCAGCGTCACGTACATCCAGAATTTGGCGAAAGGCGCGTATCTCATCGATGGCGCAGAGCAAGTCGTCAAATCGTTGGTTGGGCGGGTGGGCTTGATGCTCATCACCAATGGGCTGAAAGAAGTCCAGCGGTCTCGATTGGCCAGATCAACCATCGCCGATTGCTTTTCAGACGTTGTGATTTCTGATGAAATCGGTGTCGCCAAACCGGAGGTGGGTATTTTTCAAGTCGCCTTTGAGCGTATGAGAAATCCCAAGAAAGCGGACGTCTTGATCGTCGGCGACAGTTTGACCTCTGACATCAAGGGGGGCAATGCATACGGGATTGATACCTGCTGGTTCAATCCGGACCGGTTGGTCTGCGATCAGGATGTCGAGATCCAGTACGAGATCAGGCGTTTGGACGAGTTGCGGGCTATTGTAGGGATAGGTTAAGCAGAGATACTGCAAGCCTTGAATGTGGCGAAAACGGAATTGTCCTTGAGTTGTTGCAGCACCGTGCTATAATTAAAGTTCAATAGTTCCTGCAACTGTTAAAGCGGGAGAACAGAATCCAAAATTGGAGGTTGCCTTGACTACGTGTCCTTGGTGTGGCACACACTATACGACGTTTCAAAACAACTGCAAGAACTGCGGGGGGCCGTTGCTGCCACCCCCACAAGATACGGATGATCTTCCCATTCCCGATTTGTCCGAGCCGCCGTCAGCCCCTCGTATTTTCAAGGGCAGCTTTGTCTGGCGTAAACTGGGATCGGATGGCTGGTCGATCGTGGGGTTTGTCCTTTTGCTGGTGGGATTCATTTTTGCGCTGGTTGGTATCCCGCTGGTCTTTGTGTTTTTTCCCAGTATCCTGTTTGTGCTGCTGGGACTGGCGTTCCTGGGGGCCGGCGTCCCTATTATCATCTGGCGCTATCGAAAAGCTCAACGGACGTTGGATGTGCTGCGTACAGGCCAGGCGGCACTGGGCCATATCGTGGAAGTGACCCAGAACTATAGCGTGACGGTCAACAACCGTCATCCCTGGATCATTCGCTATGGTTTTCAGGTTGGCGGACACGAGTATGGTGGAGAAATGAGCACTCTGCGCCCCGTCGGGTTTACGCACCAGGAGGGTCAGCGTGTGTACGTGCTTTACCTAGAGAGCGACCCGGCACAGAACACGA
>JAAEPW010000007.1 GCA_024232355.1 Chloroflexota bacterium
TAAGTGCGACACGATGTCGTGTGTTTGGCTGATTGGCTGGGCCATTTAGGCTCTGCCCAATCTCAGTGGTCCCCCACTGGTGCCCTAAGGAGCATGCTTGCCGTGCGCTGTGCGGTCGGTATGAAGCCTCTCTGAGAATGTACCGAATCCCTTATTGGGAGGGGTGAAAGCCGTGAGGTGGACACCTTCCTGGAAGCCTCATCCGGGTAAGGGCTAGGGTTCGAGTGATATGGTCAATGTAATGTGAATGTCGTTAAGCGCCGTGAAAGTCGACAAGCTAAAGAGGCTGACAAGCCAAGAGGCTGACAAGCTTGGACCAAAAGGTGAGCGGTCAGGTTAGGGGTCTTTATTTTGCCCTTACGGGGATGTTGAACCGTCGGTGTAATCGGCAGACCTAAGTCACTCAATAATTGGCAAATGCGTGGAACGTGGAAATCCCGTATCTTCTCCCTGGAAACGTTCAGGTAGGTGAAACCGCAAGGCACACTGATGGGGTGCGGGCGTAAGATGCAGGAAAAAGCGAATGCCGTCCTGTAATGGGGCGGATACGGGTTCAAACTTTGCCCGATCCCGAAAGGGAGCTGACGTCCGGCGGATATCGATGATATCCGGGCAGGTGTCCCGTGGCGA
>JAAEPW010000008.1 GCA_024232355.1 Chloroflexota bacterium
CATGTTCACCGGGTGCCGCAAGGGCGAGGTGCTTCGCAGCGAAGTTCGGCACTGGGATTTAGAAGGCGGGTGCGTTGAAATCTGGTCCAAGAAGGACAAGAAGGACGTATCCATGTCCTGTCGTGTTGTGAACATCCTGCCACCGCTTCGGGAAGTCATGGAAGAGTGGTTTGGCAAGCATCCGGGAGGACGCTGGACTGTAACGCCTCCGGCGAACCTCCGTCGAAGTCGAAAGAAGAAGCAGGCGGGCAAGCAACTAACGGAGGATCAGGCTCATGACCATTTCAAGCGAACACTGTCGCAATCAACGAAATGGTCCAAGATCAAGGGACTGCACGTTCTTCGTCACTCGTTCATTTCGATCTGTGCCCAACGCAACGTCCCTCAACCGCAGATCGACGCCTGGGTCGGACATTCGACAGAAGAACAACGCCGGAGATACCGGCACTTGTATCCTGAAGCGGCCGAGCAGGCCGCCCACAGCCTACGCCTGTTCAACGGGCATACCATCAACCAGGATGCGACGTAGGGCGTCATGGGGGATTCTCCATCCTTGTTGCCGTGCGGGCTTGTACGCACCACGTATGAGCCCCTTGCGGCAGCCCTCCCGTAAGTACCATTCGGAGTACGGTCGTGCTCCTTGGCGTTTTGTCATGGCGGCAGCTTCACTGATCGAGTAGGCGTCTTTTGCCGTTCGATCTTGGCGGATGATCGCCACCTCTTGCGTGAGTTCGGTCATCTGCTTTTCGAGCCGATGAAGCATGGAAAGTATTTCACTCATTCAATAGGTCTCCTGTTGGGGTTTGGCTTGAGGCACGGCAGATGAGACGCGATACGTCCCTGTGCTGACCCCGTGCGTAGTCGGCTCGCGGTCCCGTTCATTGCGCTGGCCTTCCTTTTGGTGCTGCCCGCGTAGGGTATTCCTGCGACCAATCAATTTCCGATTCCGTTCCTTCTTTGTCCACTCACGCCTACTGCAATGTTCGCCATCGCTCAGATTCCGCCCCTTGTTCGACAAGCCACATCGCAGACAGGGGCGCTGCCGTTATTGGGCCAACGAGAGTTGCGAAGCAACGCCTGAAACGACCGAAGGTACACTCTCGCGTGGAGGCGAGGGGGTAGACGGCGATATTGCCTCGCGTGCCATCGGTTGTGCTGCGCCGAATAGGATCGTATCCTGAAGGAAACTCCACTCGCCTTCACGAACTGCATCCCAAATCCTGGACGCGCCGCTTTTTCCCCACAAGATGTCCATGCAGATCGTCGTGGAATTGTCCATCCCGATGGCGGTCGAATGTTCCTTTGCAACAATCACGTGCCAGACCAAGTCGGGATAGAGCAGTTCACCGATAGCGCAGTTCCAAGGAACTAGCCAGTGACAGGCCCCCACGCATCGATACCAGTCGGGGGTGGCGGGCTGCGGATAGAAATCTTCTATTAGTTCGTTTTGTCTGTCATTGATTTCATTCCAGTGCGAATTGTACCATGCCTGACAAGCTTCCTGATCAGCTTTCCAGCTAGGACAGCCCTGTAGCCCAGCCAAGTGCTCCAGCTCGTCTCCCCGTTCTGATTCGTAGCACTTTTGAACGGCCGCTCCAAAATGCCAGTCGGGCCAGTCACTGTATGCCCAGGGGCCCGCATTCGGGTCCCATTCCTTGTTGTTCTCCTCGCACCATACGGTCATTCCTGCGTCCAGGGCTGCTATTGCGAGCGGATCGTCAAGTACTGGCTTGACGCTAGCCCACTCCTTGTCGAAATCAAACACCAAAAGCGACTCCTTCATTCTGCGGTCGAGGGACCGTGTGTCGGTTTCTCCAAAGCGAAATGGACACCAACCGCAAGTCTGGTTGGGACGCGCTCCATTGGTTTTCGCTGTTGTCGAATCGCAGGCTTGGTATTTGGTATACATCTGTTCGCGGAATGGTATTAGGGGCACGGCTTTGGGCATCGACGCTCTCTCTGCTTGAGTAATGGTATCTAGAAGGCCGTGACTTTCACGAAGAGTCCTCACGGCTCATGTCGGTAGGTAGTTCTTTCGTTGTTTCGGTTCGTTCTCTTTTCTCCGGAGAGGCTCGGATGCGTTTGGCAGACCTTGCCCGACTAACTAACCGTTGGCTTCGTTCCACTTTCGTCCACTCACACCTGTTGCAGTGCTCGCCACCCCACAGATCCCACCACTTGTCTAGCGAACCACATCGAGGACAAGGTTCGCCGGGATCTACAGCATCTCCCGGCCAGTCGTTCGACCGGGACGCATCGCCAATCTTCTTGATTGTCGCTTCCAGTTCGTCTCTGCCCGCCTCGATTGCTGCCGCGATCTCGGGCGAGGGGCATACGAGCCCTAGCTCGTCCCCATTCACCTCGACATGAATCACAACAGGATCGTCCGTTGTGTTATCCTCTTCCGACTGAGTTGGAGGCTCGCCGTGAACAATGACCGGAACGTTAGGCTCTGGGCGGTCTGTAAACAGGCCACCCAAGAAACTGCTTGCATCGAAACTCATTCTTTCCTCCCCCGTGCACCTCAGAGCACGTGCCCTACGTGCCCTTCGAATACGAACAGGGCCCTGCCCGCCTCAGCCCGTAGCTCTGCACGGGCGTTGGCGGAGGGGCCGTCGCTACACCTACGCGGCCTGTATCCCAAGGTCAACGCTGTAGCTGACCTGGATCTGCCTGAGATCATTCAGCGTCACGTCGGAATACCGTTTCTGGCCGTTGGTTTTTCTGGTCCGCAGACCGTAGTTCTTGAGGTGATTCGAGACGCCCTTCGGGCTCCAATTCTTGAAGCCGTCGTAGCTGACCCCCCTTGCCCTGTCCAGAATCTCACCGCACGTAGGACATTCTCCGTGTTGAATGGCGTCCGCGAACAACTGAAGAAGCGTCTCATCACAGTCAGGAGTCTGGTCATCCTTTGCGGCCTCGATGCTTGCCAGGGCGTGGTCTTGCATCAGATCAAGCAAGCCCCCTGCGCCGAACCCTTCGACGAACGCAGCAATGGACAGCAGCGGCTGCCACAATTCATAG
>JAAEPW010000009.1 GCA_024232355.1 Chloroflexota bacterium
ATAGCATTCGTACCTGCGGCCATCGCCGCATCGGCAGCAACAGTAGCCCCTGTACCAATGATTGTTGATGCTGCTTCAGTTGCTCCTAGTGCTGTCACTACCTTGGTTGTTCCCGATCCTAAGACACTCGATGCGCCGGGAATAAAGTATCCTCCAATCAAGCCCCCCGCTGCTCCTACAGTGACTGCCACTGCACCACGTTTAACAGAGTACTCTTCGTGGGTCACATGTTCCGCGACCAACATATCAACTCCGAGACTAATATGACAATGGCACATTAGGAAATCTGAATTGCACATTTGACCGATTAGCTCAATGATGGTATCAATAGACGCATGGCAAAAAAAATGAACAACAAACAATATGGAATCCCGTTCGCTGGGGCTTGCCCCCGGAAGCCGCCGCTAGCCTGCCAGATCGCTTGGCGGATTTTTGGGCGCGCTATAGGCATTGCTTTTGGACCAAGACCCGCGATCAAGCCCGGTATGCGTATTACTACATAAGCGGGTTGTTGCGAATGACAAAGAAACGCACCTTTAGCGGCATCGGTCGCGTTACAGGAAAGCCAGAGGAAAATATCCAGCACTTCATGTCGAACTCGCCGTGGGCGACTGAAAAGGTCTATGCTCAAGTGCAAGCTGAGATTGCGGCGACCCCAGAACTGAGAAGTGGGGGCATGCTGTTGTTGGACGAGAGCGCAGATGCCAAGGCGGGCGTCAAGACGGCAGGTGCAGGGCGACAATACAATGGACGGTTGGGCAAGGTGGACCTGTGTCAGGTGGGTGTTTTCTTGAGCTTCATCAAAGATCACACCTGGACCTGGGTAGACGGGGAATTGTTCCTGCCAGAGCATTGGTTTGAGCCAAAAATGAAGGCGCAGCGCAAACGCTTGGGAATCCCGGCAGAGCGCAGGTTCAAAACCAAGGTCCAGTTGGGTTGGGGGATGATTCAGCAGGCTCAAGCCAATGGATTGCCCTTTGAGGCCGTGGGATGTGATGACCTGTACGGACGAGCGGACTGGTTCCGTGCAAACTTGGACGGCGCGAACATCATCTATATGGCTGATGTTCCCCGTACCACAGAGGTCTACCTGGAATGTCCGGAGTTTGGAGTTCCCGAGACCCCACCTGGTCATCGGGGGCCTCCGTACACGAAAGCCCGCATACTGTCGCCGGAGACGCCGCTGCCCGTTTGCCAGGTGATTCAGCGCTCCGACACGCAGTGGCAGCGGATTCGGGTGCGCCCTTGCGAGCGGGGTATGCTGGTAGCCGAGTTCACTGCCCGGCGCGTCTGGACCTTGCGGGACGAAAAACCAACCCAGGAATGGCTGGTGGTGCGGCTTGAATCGGACGGAGACTGCCGCTACGCGCTCAGTAACGCTCCTCCGGAAACGCATCTGGAAGAATTGGCTTGGATGCTGACCCAACGCTACTTTGTGGAGCGCAGCATTCAGGATGCCAAATCTGAGATGGGCTGGGACGAGTTGCAAGCGCAGAAATTCCGTGCCTGGGAGCATCAACTGGCCTTGACCATTTTGGCCTCCTGGTTTGTGGCTCAGACCAAGCTGGACTGGGAACAGCAGTTCCCACGTGACCCTGAGCTGCACCACGAGATGGCAGTCGATCAGTTGCCGTCCTTGTCGGTCGCCAATGTGCGCGAGTTGCTGCGGGCTGTGATGCCGTTGCCGCAACTCTCGCCTCAGCAGGCTGCCGAGCAGGTAGTGAAACACCTGGTCAACCGAACCCGCTCGCGCAAGAGCCGGATGAAAAAGAAAAAGCCGAGACGATCTCATCGCTCAAGAGATCCTACATAATGTGCCATTGTCATAGTATTTATCATCGTGCTTTTGAGCCGTTACGTTTGGCGAAAATATCAGACAGGTTTGATGTCGTGATTTCTCTCAAGGGTGGCTACCCACCTGACCAAATAAAAGCAATCCGGTTAGGCTTGGTGCAAGCGCTCGTAAAATTTGAGCAAGAATTATAAAAACACTAGAGAAACCCCTGATGGACTA
>JAAEPW010000010.1 GCA_024232355.1 Chloroflexota bacterium
ACAGTAGCAACATTGATGTATATTAAGGAAAAATAAATTTTATAAGCAGAAAAACAATAACAACAGCAGCGGCATCAAACATCTACAGCGAGGCATCGGCCTCCCCCTCCGCTTCGTCTCCTGCCTGCGGGGGGCCGAACACCGACAGTTGGACCCCGCCACCATCGGCATTCCCATCCACGTTTGCGCCCACCCTTATTCTTCTGAACCAGACCGTCACGCTGCCAGCCAGAACGGCGAGGAACAGGGTCCCGCTGGCCGCTCCCAACAACACAATGCGGCTAAAATACGGTAGCATCGTTAGAGCGATACAAAGTCTGGGGGTGGGGGCGGAATCGGCTGTACACACATTTCGTGACTGGAGCTCGGCGGGGCGGGAATCGGTGCAGCAGGTTCGGTAGAGCTAGTCAGCGGTACTAAAATGAATTTTAATTCACTGTCTGTTACTGCTGCTCGCTACCCATTGTGCAGGCTGATGTACCGACGGTCAGCGAGTGGGTGGAGTAGGGCGTCGAGGGCCGGGTCAGCTGCTGGGTCGGGCCGGAGGTCATCACTAAATCGGATTGAGATGTAATGAGCAAATGAAGATCTCCGTTTGTTTTTTTCGTCGGCCTACCTGGCGGGGGGAGCGGGCAGTCGCAAGCGGTGAATCTGTTCACGCTGAATGGACAAAAACACTGAGTGCAGCGGCCCGATTCATTGTAGATCGAATCAACTTTCGGCACATGCAGATG
>JAAEPW010000011.1 GCA_024232355.1 Chloroflexota bacterium
CTCATAGTCCCATCACCATTTCTCGTCGTTTATGATCACTCTTTTCCCGTACTATTGTCGGGAATGAACGTTGCTATGATCTTTTTCTATACACGTGATTAGCGTTTTCGTACAACGATTTGCGTCAGCCGCCGCCCGGATGCGGGAAAGGGCTTCCGCCACAAAACCGACTCCAAAGCGCGTGTGGCCGCCGCTGTCACGCCTGCTAGGGCGGTCGGCTGCACGCGGTGTTAGCGGCCCGCTTGCCTTTGCATCGAACACCCTATCGCATACATGAAAACCTCCACACCATCCCCATCCGCTGACTCAAAAACTAACCAAATTGAAGAATAAGTAATCCTTCTTTACCATCGGCAACGTAAATGTAGCCATTCACCACCGACACGCTATAAACATAGCCTGTTGTATCATAGTAGGCAACTTCTGTTGGGTTATTGGGATTAGAAATATCTATTACTCGTAACCCTGCATCGGATGCTGCAATATAGACATAGCCGTTTGCTATGTATGCACGAAGAGCACGTCCAGCTGTCTTGAAAGTAGCTATCAAATTGAGAGCCGATGGGTTGGTAATATCCACAATTTGTAAACCTGAATCATCAGCGGCAAGATAAGCATAGCTGCCCATTACTTGAACATCCCAAATCTTACCGATTCCTTCAATATGGCTGACCTCTTTAGGACCGGACGGGTTTGATATGTCTATGATACGCAAACCATCGTCATCAGCCGCAATATAAGCATAGTTCTCCTGTAAGGTTATACTCTGTCCCTCCCAAGCTACATCCCCGCATCGCATGACACCAGCTATGGTCGGAGATATGGCGTTTGAAATATCTACAACACTCATGCCGCATTCTTCACCAGAATTAGAATGATACGGCCCTCCAGTGACATAAGCATAATCTCCACTTACGGCAACGCCACTAGCAAACCAACTGCGATTCGTCGGAAATTCTGATTGCATGTTATTCAAACCATATACACCGACCTGAGCAAGGGAAGTAGGGTCGGATACATCCAAAATATACAAGTTACCCCAACATGTAGCCATACCAAACTCGCATTGTCCATCTGTTAAATAGGCAACCTTGTTGACTACAACTATGTTGGTTGCAATTACCTCTGGTGTGTAGAACCCTACTAACGATGGAGCGGACGGCGTAGAAATATCTACGACACTGAGTCGTCCCCACTCTGTCCCCATAGGGCCATCAGCACCTTGAACAACATAAGCATACTTACCTTCCACAATCACATCTGTAGCGAGCCCATGTGCGTTATATAAATCTGGCGTCGGAACAGCAAAGCCAGGTATTTCCCCGCCAATATGTCCTATCAACTCTATATTTCGGGTGAGAGGCTCAACGTTGGCAGGTATAACAGTTGGTATGTTTGTGGCCGTAGGTGGTATAGGCGTTGATGTTGGTAACAAAGTTGCCGTTGGCTGAGGTATATCTGTCAGTTCTTGCATTGGCATAGACGCTGGTTCTCGCCCAGTGCCACAACTGGCTATCAGTAGAATAAACAAAGTCAATGCAATTGCTAAACATATTGTCTTCTGGTGACTCATTTGCTGTCTTGTATCTCCATACTCCACTGCCGTGTTCTGTCCTTGACAACTGCCCGGCCGCTAACGGTGGTGTTTAGCCGCGTTGCGGGTGCGTGGTGGCCACACTCGCCAGGCAGTGAACCCAAATGCGGGCGGTAGCGTTGGAGTAGCGATTTGATAGCAACGTCGGCTACAACACGGGTTAGCACGCCCCCTTGCTCTTTGCGAAACCTCCATTGCCGCGAAAAACTGTTCCCCTGCTTCCCAAAGCACAATGAGATTTCGCCCTGTTCGACAACTTTTTACCCTTTTTTAGTAAACCTCTCCAAAACCCACAGACACGCCAGTTTGGTTGCTCCCAATTCGTGAAAATAACGGTTTCGTCTTTCACTTGATTTTATCGCCGATAATTTCTGACTACTCGTGCCAATACTTTCCGCAAATGCTTTCTGCGTAATCCCCTTCTTTTTCAGCTCTTGAATTAACTCATCCAAGGTGACACTTCGTAAATATTCTGGAATGTCTGCTAGCTCTCCAACTTGATCTAAATTCCGTTGTTTCAGTTCTCTAAATTTTGTCGTATCCTGTAAAAAGGTTATCGCCAAAGATTGACAATGATGACATCCCCCATATTTACCAATGTAGCAACTACAAGCAGAAGTGAGGCTTCCCTCTTTAACTTGCATAGAAACGGTATAAGTGCCGTGATTACCTAGAACTTTGGCCGTTATCTTTGTGCCAAACCGTGTTGCATCAAAAAATTTACCGACATACCTTTTAGCTTTATCACTTGGCTTAGATGACCAGTTTTTTTGAATGGTTGACTTGAGAATCTCCAAATCCGAAGTTGGCAACGGTTGCCTCCACAGATACAAACCTTATGATAGCTTTGGCGTAATACTCCAGCAAAAATCCTTCAAGTTGGCTAGATTTTAGCAAGCCTGCCAAGTAACTTGAATCCCAATTGAAAAAACTGCCGTTTGTGTACGAGATTATCGCTCACCGTGCATCTTTTATCAACGTGCAAATCAATTTTGGTTTGGTGGAAAACTCCCTGCCACTTGTGTGTGCTTCGGCGCTGCTAACTATGTATTAGATTTCCAATAGGCAATCATGTGCCTAATTCGTGTCTTTGATTGCCAACCGTCCACTTGTGCTCCTATTTAGGGGCTCTGATTTCCACCTGGCAATTTTGGACCCTCAGTAGGAAGAATTGGTGGACAAATATCCAGTGTAACTCTTGACTTTCAATTCGGCGTGTGGTAGAATAGAACAAAAGTTCGATACACGCCTCCTCATTAAGCAAAACTATTTTTATTCCTGTTCAACATTAAAAGTATACACAGATTACGCTCTCAAGGCAAGTACATGGCCGCACAATCCGAACGACCCAAGCAAAAACTGCTCGATCAAGTGCGCGCCGTCTTGCGCGAAAAATACTATTCTATTCACACTGAACATACCTACGTAAATTGGATCAAGCGCTTTATCCTCTTTCACAAAACAGAGCAAGACTCCTTCCGTCATCCCCAGGATATGGCCGCGCCGGAGATAAAGCGCTTTCTGACCCACCTGGCCGTGGACCGCCGCATCGCCGCATCTACCCAACAACAAGCCCTCTCGGCCCTGTTCTTCCTCTACCACGAAGTGCTGGACCGGGACCCTGGCGTGGTGGTGATGTTGCATCCCAATTACCCTGACTATTTGCCCGCATCTGTTCTGACTCGCGAGCAAGTAGGCCAGGTGATTACCGTGCTATCGGGTGGCAATCGCCTTGTTATTCAATTGCTCTATGGTGCCGGGCTGCGTCTGATCGAGTGTCTGCGCCTGCGCGTTGGCGATGTTGATTTTGATCTCTGTCAAATCGTCGTCCGCGACGGGAAGGGATGGGCCGATCACGTGACCATGCTTCCCCAAAGCCTCGTCGCGCCGCTCAGGGAACAGATCGAACGAGCTGCCGCGCTGCACCGGCTGGACATCTCTGAGGGCTTTGGCGCCGCCGCTGGTGCTGTCTACCTGCCCCCGGTCATCAAAAAAGAACACCCTCGTGCGCACCGCCAATGGCGTTGGCAATACGTCTTTCCTGCCCATAAACGATCGCTGGATCCCCGTTCCGACATCACCCGCCGTCACCACCTCGGCCCAAGCGGTCCCCAAAAGGCTGTGCGTCAGGCTGCTCGCTCGTCTGGCATTCATCAACAGATCAACTGCCGTGCCTTTCGTGACGCTTTCGCCGCCCACCTGCTGGAAGCTGGTTACGACGTCCGCACCGTCCAGGAACTGCTCGGTCACAGAGACGTGAATACCACCCTCGACCGGTACACCCACGTCCTCAAGCGACCCGGTCCGGTCATCCACAGTCCCCTTGATAGAATCACTGCCGGAGCATGACAATGAACACGCAACCCAAACGGCTGCTCGACCAAGTGCACGACGTGATGCGCGTCAAACACTATTCTCCCCGCACCGAACAAGCCTACGTGGAGTGGATCACTCGCTTTATCCTCTTTCACGACAAACGGCATCCCCGCGATATGGGCGATCCAGAGATCGAAGCTTTTCTCACTCACCTGGCTGTGGAACAGCGCGTGGCTGCGTCCACCCAGAACCAAGCGCTCTACGCCTTGCGCTTTCTCTACCGCGAGGTGCTCCACATCGAACTGGATGGTGCGATCCACCCAGTTGTGTCCTCAAAACCGCGCCGTTTGCCGACCGTTCTGACCAAGGATGAAACGATCCACATCATCGAGCTGTTACCGCACACCTACCGGCTGATCGTCAAACTATTGTATGGCAGTGGTCTGCGGGTGACAGAATGCCTGCAACTGCGCGTTAAGGACGTGGACCTGGCTCAGAACCAGATCACCGTGCGCCAGGGCAAAGGAAGAAAAGACCGGGTGACCGTACTGCCAACCGTCGTGCTGCCATTTCTCCAAGAACACCTACGCAGCGTGCAGCACATTCACGCGCGCGACCTGGCTGACGGTCACGGCTGCGTCGAGCTTCCCTTTGCCCTGGCACGCAAATATGCCAATGCGTGCCGGGAGTGGATCTGGCAGTACATCTTTCCATCGGCCACCCTGTCTTCCGACTCGTCCGGCGTGCTGCGCCGCCCGCACCTCGACCCCAGTGGAGTACACAAAGCCATCAAACAGGCCGCCCGACAGGCTGACGTCAGCAAGCGCGTCAGTGCCCACACCTTTCGCCACTCTTTCGCTACCCACCTGCTGGAGGACGGCTATGACATCCGCACCGTCCAAGAACTCCTCGGTCACAAGGATGTGAAAACCACAATGATCTACACCCACGTCCTCAACCGGGGCGGCCTCGCCGTCCGCAGCCCTTTGGATTGATCGGCTGTTGGCTGGACCTAATCCAAGCCCACATCTATGGTTTCATCAGGAGCTACATCTTCGGATTCAGAGAGTTCAAATTCTTCCCAGGTCACCCCATAAGGAAAACCCCAGTTGGTGTAGCCCACAATGTACGCGAAATTCTCATCCTGATAGTCTTTGAGCAGCCCTTCCCTCTCGGCGGATTTTTCCATACGCTTGCGTCTCTTTACCTCAGCCTGCCCGCGCACGGACCGGAGCACCTCCTTCTTGTATCGTGCGTCTATTTTGACTCCTAGCATCTCGAGCTCGATGAAAGTCGCAGTCCAATCGATGCCATAGCGCTTCCTGTACGCCCTGGCAACGTTGCCGCCCATCATAGGTGGATAGCCAACTCTTTGCCGACTGCAAACGTTGCTTTCGATTGAACCTCTTGCGTTTGGGAATGTTCCTGCGCTTGCGCTTTTTCTTTGCCACGGCCAATGTCACCTGCGTCAAATAGACAGGTGCAGCCCCATCTCTTCCAA
>JAAEPW010000012.1 GCA_024232355.1 Chloroflexota bacterium
AGGGCGAAAATCGCCTTGACCTGTTTCTCGGGCTGCTTGAGCATCCGCTGTTGCAACACCAACGCCCGCCGCAGGATCACGTCCACGTGCCCCTGCTCTTGCTTTTGCATCAATTGCAACATCTCGCGCCACTCGCCCTTGAGCGGGTCGGGTGCTTTTTTCCAATCCACTCCCAGCCAATGGCCCGGAAGCCGGATGACCTCCTCGAACGTCTCCGGCGCCATCTGCTCCTGCGCCAGCATCGTCAACCACGCGATCTTGTCGGCCGGGGACGCCTCCATCCAGCCCTGCCCGGTCCAGCGGGGCAGCCGCAGCGTGATCGTCACGATAATGTCCACCCGGGTCACGACGCCGTCCACCACCTTGGGCACGTATTTGTACTCGTGCTCGTACCACTTGCCGTCCTTCAAGAGTTGGCGCGCGGCCTCGGCCAGGCTGCTGCCGCCGACGTCATAATACTCGATGACCGGGCGCTCGACCTTGACCTTGCCCGCCTCGACCTGGGTCTTGGACGCCTTTTCCTGCTCTTGCCCCTGCGCCTCCTGCTTTGACGCGCCAGACGATGCCGCATCCTGCCCCTTGCGCTGGGCCAACAAGCGCCCCACGGCCCGGTTTCCGGCCCGCTGCTGCAAATGCTCCACTGCGGACTGGTTCGAATCCGCCTGGCGAGACGCGCCTGACTCTTTGCCGCGACTGCGCGACGAACTTTGCTTTTTCGGTTTTCGAGCTACCGTTTTATTTTTCGCCATAGCCAACTCCTTCTTTGCGCCTAGCCCAGATCCGCCTCGATCTCGGCAATCGCCTCCGCCGCAGACTTGCTGCCATAGAAAACGCTCATCAAGCCGGGCAAATACCGGTCCATCGTCTGCACAGCGGGATAGATGGCATTCTTGATCAGTTCCGGCGTCAGCATCGCCCCTTCGAAATCCATACTGCTCTTGTAGCGCACCTCGCCGTCGTCAAAATCGAGTTCAAAATTGCCGATGCGCAGCCCATAGTTGGCGCGGGTGATAAATTCGGCCACCGCCAACCGCTCATCCTCCGGCGCTTTGGTGGGCGCGATAGCATAGAACAAGAACTGTTCCAGGTCCACCCGGATCTGCGCGTAGCAAGCCATCTGCCCGTTCTCGCCGGAAAAGCCCACGCGGTAGATGGTCCGCTCCTCGAGTTGCTGTGGATGCCACCCGTCGTTCGTTAGGAATTGGCCGAGGGTGTCGAATGCTTGTAATGCATTTTGGTTTTCTGGTGTTGGGTCTAGATCGTTCATAAATATTACTCCTCACTTGTGTGTATCTGTTCGGCATGACTTTGCAGATCGTCCGCGCTAGCCTGTAATTGCTGGCTGGCAGACGCAGCCGTCTGTGTGATCAGTTCGGCCAGCTTTTCCAATTCCGCCGCGCTGCTCTTGAGGCTCTCCTCGCGGTCAGCGGACAGGTAGGCCGTCCGCATCTTGTCGGGCAATTGTTCCATCGCCTCGTTCGTCTCGACGCCGTGTTTCTCAAAAGTGGCCCGCAGCGAGCGCATCTGATCGCGGGCGGGTTCCAGTTCCGCCGGATTTTCGGAGGTGACGCTCTGTAAGAATGTTTTGATGCCGCCGAAAAAGTCGTTCACCCGTTCTTCGAGTATTTCCGGCTTTGCGCGCAACTCGTCGGCCGTAAAGCCGATCAGGTCTGTGACCAACCCGGGTGTCACGCGCAGGGGCGGTTCCGCCTGGGTTGCCGCTCGCTGTTTGGCCTCTTGTTGCATCATCCCCATAAAGTCGCCCAAGACGTCTTTGACTCCTTCCAGGGCCTGGTCCATCTGGGATTGGATGTGTTGCTCGGCTTGTTCTTTGGTGATTTCAAAGATTGCCGCTGCTGTTGCGTCCACGGCTTGTTCTTGGCCGGTGGAGGTGCGGATGGTGAAATCGCCATCCGGCAAGAGTTGGTCGGGTGGGATGAGATAATATTTTGTTTGGCCGTTGTTTGTCCAAAGGGACAGTTTAGATTTGGTGTTCATTTGATTTCTCGTTGTCATTTTCCCTCAATCTCGGCGATGACTTCAACTGGTGATTTGTCACCGTAGATGACGGACATCAGGTCCGGCAGGTAGCAATCCATAGTCTGCACGGCGGAGTAGATGTCGTTTTTAATGGGTGAGGCCGGGAGCAACTCACCTTCAAAGTCTATGCTGCTCTTGTAGCGCACCTCACCATCACCAAAGTCCATTTCAAAGTTGCCGATGCGCAGGCCATAGTTGGCGCACGTGATGAATTCAGCCACGGTCATACACGCTTCCTCGGTGGCCTTGGTGGGTACCAGGACGCAAAAGAGAAATTGTTCCAGGTCCACGCGCACCCGTGTGTAGCAGGTAGTGTCGCCGTTCTTGCCCGAAAAGCCCATACGGTACATGGTCTTGTCTTCCAATTGTTGTGGGTGCCATTCATCCTGAGTCAAGAATTGACCCAGAGTGTCGAATGCTTGGAGAGCATTTGAATTTTGTTGGGTGGTTAGATTATTTCTAGTTGCCAACTCTTCACTCCCCTAAAATATCAAGTGCTATTTTCAAAAGGTCAGGCGTAGATTGATATACATACTTGTATGCCGTCTTTAATTCCCCAAGCTCGAACGGTGACTCACTAGTTGGTAATTCTGACAAAAGCGCGGGCGTAAAAAATTTCTGGTGCAGTGATTTAGGAATCAAAACTGATTGCATTTTATTTGGTTTGGCAGACAACATTTCAGCATGCCGTTTCTCCACAATATGGTGAGCTTCTGGAGTATCGCGGTCGGGGGGGCATCGAACAGAAAATCAATGTACTTCTCTTCATTCACACCTTTTAGCTCTTTCCGAAATTCTACCAGCTTTTCATAAGAGCCAACCCACCATTTTCCATTCGATGTTTCTTTGACATCACCAGAAAATCGCTCGCGAACTTCACGAAACTTGGCAGAAGTATCCTCGTCAATCTTAACAGCACCTGTTACTTTGGTATCGTTTGGTGCAATTACCACTTCAAAATCAAGATCCTGATCATCCTGGTCATTTGCAACATCAGTAAAGTCAATGGTTAGCTTTACTCCGGGATCCAATTTAGAAGTGTAGGCTTGTTCAATTTGTTTAGCTTGCGATTCCTTTCTAGTTCTTAAAGCTTGATAATCTTCTACTTCTCCATCAGCCTGTTGTAGCTCAACCTTTGCTTGTTCCGCAATAGATTGATGATCCGTATCTTCCTCACCAAACCCCAACGACTTCTTCGCATTCTTCAACCCATTCTGAGCAAAATCCTTCACCTTGCCCACGATCTTTTTGATAAAGTCCCCCACCATCTTGACCGGCCCAAAGTTAAAGATCGCGTCCAAACCCTTGTCCACCAGCGCGTGGACATTCTTGACAATCTCTTGAATCTTGCCGCTGATATCCCCCAGCCCCAACAGCGACGACAAAAAGCCCAGCGCCACCGGGATACCCTTTGCCAGAGCGCCTTCTACAGCCTCGGCCGCCACCCCAATGTTCCCATCCGCGAGCGCCGACACCGAATCGACCACCGAGTTGACCAGCGCCATGATCTGCTTGCCGCGCTCCACAAAGAACATCACCACGTCGTAAATCATCTTGCAGGCCTTGATAAAAGCCCCCGCCGGGTTGAACAAACTGATCACCCACGTAATGCCCGCCTTGACAATCTTTTCGACGACAAAATCCTTGATCTTGTCGATCACCATCTCTTTGAGATTGCTCAGATGCTCCTTGATGATCCCCCACAACTTGCCCAGGTCGCCGCTGCGAATGATCTCGATGATCTCCATCACCTGCGCCAGAGCACCCATACCCTCTGCACCGATCAACTTTTCCAGGCCGTACTTGGCCAGGCCAGCCAGCCCTTCTTTCTGATAAAGCTGGACCAGTTCCATAATTTGCGAGATCATCCCGATCAGGTCAAATCCCACCAGCGCCTCGACGCGCTTGCTGATCTTTTCGACCGTCAGGCCCAGGATTTGCATCACCAGTTGGAAAATACCCTTCAAATCCCAGGTCTCGGGCAATTCAATGCCACCCTCGGTCAGCGTGCCCGTCAGCCAACCGATAAAGCCGGTCTTTAAATGCTCCCAGATATTGGTGATAAAGTTCTCAAAGCCCTGCTTGACCCCCTCGATCAAGTTTTCCAAAAAGCCAATCGGGTCCGCAATGATCTTTTTGATGGCGTCGGCCACCCGCGACAGCACACCCGTCAGCATATCGCGCAACTCGACAATCGTAGCCAGCGGCCCGCCCAGCGCCTCGGCAGCCTTGTCCAGCAAACCTTTGTCCTTCTCCTTCATCTTTTCGATTTCAGAGTCCAGGGTTTGCAGGTTATCGTTGTACTGCTGGGCCAGAGATTCGATCAACTGCTTCTCTTTATCGTCGACACTCTGCTCCAGTTCATCAAACTTGCTTTGAATATCCGTGGCGGCTTCCTGAGCCACCTTTTGCAAATCTTCCGGCTGCTGGGCGACGTAATCGGCGATTTCCTGCCGCCCCTGCTCGATGCGATCCTTGGCGCTGCCCAACCCCTCGGCGACAATATCCGCCACATCCTCCAAGACCGTTCCCATCTCTATGAGATAATCCTTACGGCCCACGTCGTAAATATCATAATACTTTTGGGGTAACTTGGTAATCCCAGTCACATCACCGAGTTGCTGGAGTTTACCCAATCCCCCTTCGTATCGTTCGTCCTTGTAGGCTTGGGTCTCCCGCTCGATATAATCAATCGCGGTCCTTTGCGCCCTATCCGCCCCTTGTGTAAAGGCATCGTCAACGTCTGTATCCAACTGATCCAGGATTGCTTGCACATCGGTCTGGGTAGTTTCATAGATGGTGTTGATCTCGTCGCCAATCCTCGTCCGCTCGCCCTCGTCTTGATCCTTGGCCGTCTCCTGCAAACCGTCCATCTCGCCAAAGGCTTGCCCCCGCACCTCGGTCATAGCCTGCGTCTTGGCTTGTTCCGTGCTTTCAGCCTCGCCCTGGGCCTGGCTGACCGTTCCCTGCTCAGAAGATCGGTATTCCTGGGGAGCCGTTTCGGCGTTGGCCTGAGATTCTTTCTTAGCGTCCAAACCCGCGATGAAATCCGGTTCGTTCGAGTTCTCCAATTGCTCCTCGGTGACCTCGGCCTCGGCCATCTGCTCATCGAGCGACTTGCTGCCCTCCTGCAGCGGCGCTTCTACTTCACTTCGCCCTTTGGATTTGGGCGCAGCCTTGGTGGCGTCAATAGCCGATGGCGGCGGGCCAGGGTCGTTAGGATCGAGTGACGTTACCTCTTTTTCCGGCACTGTGCTTTCGTCAGGCTCTTCCTCGAGTTCGTCGTCAACGTCCCCTTGCGCCGTTTCCTTGCCCCCTTCGACTTGCTCCTTGACCGTTCCCGCGACCTTTTCCATCACCCCACTGTCTTCAATATTCTCCATCTCCTCGGGGTCTTCGGGCATCACGGCATTGATCTTGGACTCGATGGCTGCAATAAACGCTTCCTTGTCAAAGCCCGGCGCGGAACCATCAGCCGCGGCGGCCTCCTGTTCGGCAGCAGCCGCCCCGATAGCGCCCGCTTGCACATTTTGTGCTTTGCCCTCTTTTTCTTCCGCCGGCATTTCGGCGGCCGCTTGCGCTTCCTGGCTCTTTTGCTCAGTCGGATCGTGCGTCTGCTGCTCAACCGCGACCTGCTCCACCTGACCGGTGACCGCCTGGAACGCCGGATCCTCGGCCGCAGAAGCGGGCGCTTTGTCCTGAGGCTCGGCCTCTTTGGCGGGGTCTGCACCGTTTCCGCCCGGCGCAGCAGCCTCGGGGGGAGCAGGAGCAGCGGGCGCTTGTTCTTCCGCCGCCGCTGCTGGGTCTACGCCGTTGTCTCCTGCGGCAGGCGCTTGTTCCTCCGTCGTCGCCGAGGCCGCGCCGCTGCCATTCGAACCATCCGTCTGCTCAGGAGCGGGAGTGGGAACCGTCGCCACAGCAGCCCCACCACCACCCAGTGTCGCCCCTGCGCCATTGCCGCCCGCGGCCTCCCCCTCTTTTTCCTCCTCCGCCTTGAGTTGAACCTCATCCTCATCCGGCTCGCGCTGCAACGCCCCCGCCCCGCCCTGCTGCACCACGTGCGTCAACTCGTGCGCCAGCAGATGGCGGCCTTTTGTCGTGCCCGGCTCGTACTCGCCCTTGTTGAATGCAATATCCGAACCGGTGGTATAAGCGCGGGCACTCAAATCGCGGGTAGTCTGCGCGGCGCTGGCGTCAGTGTGAACGTTGACGTTGCTAAAATCCGCCCCCATCCGATCCTCGAAAAAGGTGCGGTCCGGGTCAGAAAGAGGCTTGCCACCGCCCTTCATGCCCCCAATGCGGGTTTCGAGGTCAGGAGAAACAACCGCCTCGCCCCCGCCGCCGGAACGGTTGACCGAACCCGTATCGTCGCCATCATCCGGGGGCAACGGCGGCGGCGCAGAAGCGGACGTCTGCATGACCGTCTCGGCGACCTGGTCGGCTTCCTGCTCGTACTGGTCGCCCGGTTCGCTGACGGTGAGCTTTGTCTGCACACCCGCCCCACGAGCCGGTTCCGCCCGACGGCCCTGCTTTGCAGCCGCAATGACCCGCTGGAGATGCCGGTTGCCCTGCCCCTGGCCAATTTTCAACGCCAAAGCCTGCCGCTGGGCCGTGTGCGTGCGCCCCAACATCTCCGCCTGCGCATCAAGGTCCCCGCCGTGAAAGGCGTCGGCGACGTCGAGTTGTTCGTCTGCCGTGGTCTGTTCGACGACGGGTGGTTGGACCTTGCGCCGGTTTTTTTTATCGGTTTGTGCTTCTGTGGCTGATGTTGGCTTGCTCATAATTTGCTCTCATTATCACTGCAATCATTCTGGCGTTACAGTTTTGTGATTTATTTACACCCACGAATCCCAGTTTTGTGATCTTTTGCCCAGAGGCAGTTTCTCCGTCTAAAATCAACTTGGTTTACTTTCTAAAAATATACTCGAATTGTCTAAAGCAGTAACTTGTCTAGGGTAAAAAGTCTTTTGGCTTGTATAAATCCGTCTTTACAGGCTGGCCAGTTACTGAATCGTATCGTTCGATGGCAATAGTGTTTGGTAATTCGCCTGTTTTCTCATCGTATGCTCTGATATAACCAATTATCTGTTGACGGTCCTTTGTTAAAACATTTCTTTCTAAAGGTTTATCGTCAACTATTAATCCTTTTGTAAAGCTCACTGCATCTGGTTGAACTTGCTTAGTTCCTTTATTCGATTTCGGCATCCCAGTTTTGAGGTCATGTGCTTTTGGCACCTGAATTTCTTCACCAGCATCATCTTTCATTGGTGAATCCACAAGATCAAACTCGCCAGATTCTTTTCTCCGATTTTTTCGTTCAGTATGGATTTCCTTGCCAAACTTTGTATATTGTGTTTCACCTGAAACATTAGTGTTTCTACGAGGATTACGTTTGTTCACTAGCTTCCCATGATGCAAAGCCCAATGACGACCTTTGCCAGAGTCACCAAGACCTCTCTCTTCAGCAAGAGCGGCACCTTTCGATTGCTTTCTCTTACTATCTGGTTTAGTGCTCTCATCTCCCTTGACTATCCCCAGCTTCTCCCCAATACTCCTGATCTTCCCCCCAACCTTGCCGCCTACCTCTTTGAACTTTTTACCCACCGCCTTGAACGCCGATTTAGTTTTGCCTATCACCTTCTGGCATGGTTCAGAACTCCAGGAAGTTAGATTGACACTTCCAGATTCTCCAGAGAGTAACTGGGGAGAAGCAACGTGAAAGGAGTTGCAACTCCAATGGTCGGAGGCAAAGAAGTGGCCGATGTAGGTTCTTTGTCATC
>JAAEPW010000013.1 GCA_024232355.1 Chloroflexota bacterium
CTCCGGGAAAAAAACATTTACATACCCTCTGATAAATTCGGCCTCTGGATTGTCCCCCCTTTGATAGTTAGCCAGGCAGAAGTGGATTTTCTGGTAGAGGCTATTGATGACGCGCTGAAGATAGCAGATGCTGAAACGATAGGGTAAATACAGACTTTGGAGGCTAGAATGATAACCGGTTTAGCAGAATTACTGACCTCGGAACAAGTCAAACGTGTTCACGAAGCCTCACTTGAGATTCTGAAAGACACCGGCATTTTGGTGCGGAATGAAAAGGCCAGGGCGCGCTTTGTCAAGCACGGCTGCGCCCTTGATTCAGAAAGCCAAATTGTCAAGTTCCCCCCCGCAGTGGTCGAACACTTTTGCCAGGCCTTCCCGCCCACCTTCACCTTTCATGGCCGCGACCCGCAATACGACCGCACCATTCCCGACGATGGGCCGCTGGTGGCAACGAGCGGTGCCGCGCCAAACATCATTGACCCGGAGACGGGTCAGGAGCGGCGGTCGCGCTCCGACGACATCGCCCGTATCGCCCACCTCGTCAACCAGTTGCCGGGCTACGATATTTTTGTTGTCTCGGTTACGGCCGGCGACGCGCCGCCCGGCCAATTCTGCCTTTCGCGCGTTTACCCCGCCCTCAAAAACTGTCTCAAACCGGTGGTGTGTAGCGCCCCCAACGCCAAGGAGGCTCAGTCGCTCTTTCACCTGGGCTGTCTGGTCGCCGGAAGCGAGGCGGCTTATCGGGTGCGCCCCTTCCTCACCTACGGCTTTACCCCTCTCATCTCACCCCTGACGATAGACGTGGACTCGACCGAGATGCTTATGCACTTTGTTGAGGAGCAATTACCCTATCTTACAGTCATTGTACCTAACGCGGGCCTGACGGCGCCCCTGAGCCTGCCGGGAATCCTGGCCCAATGCAACGCCGAATTCCTGGCCTGTGCTCTGTTGATACAGATGACGCAACCCGGCGCCCCCCTCATTTATGGCGTTCTTCCAACCGTGGCCGACATGCGTATGGGCGCCTACGCTCCGGGTGCTATCGAGACCGGTATGCTGACTATGGGCTGCGCCCAGATGGCCCGCTATTACAACCTGCCCTGCAGATCCCTCGTCGGGCTGACCAACGCCAAAGTCAACGATGCCCAGGCCGGTTACGAGACAGGACTATCTGCGATGGCGGCCATGCTCGCCGGGATAGATATGCTGAATATA
>JAAEPW010000014.1 GCA_024232355.1 Chloroflexota bacterium
ATTCTCTAAAAGAAAAGGAATGCACTGCGCACAAAAAACAGCTTGGCCAAACTTGCGTGTCTTTTCGTCGCTTTTCTTGCTGGTTTTCGTTCCAATCGACGTCTTTTTCGTCCAGACGGAGACGGATTCCTTCGACCGGAATGGAGCTCGTCGATGCCGATCCCGCACGAGTAGATCATCGCGCGTCGCGTCGCCACATGTAGTATCGGCGGTCGGGTGCGCAGGAGTAGGCCCTACCTAACTCGCCGATAACAGTACACTCGGCATCTCATGGCAGACCGTTTATTCAGAAGCCACGTTGATCCACGGTCGCCAAAGGAAGGAATGACAAGTCGATCTCTCTCAGTTCGAGATCGACTTGCCAGTACAAAACTGACACCTAGGCACCGAGAAATTTACATGCAACGCACATGTCATATTCACGTGCCCTTTTACTTCACGGGCTACAATCAACAAGAAACTAGTGCAAACTAACTACACTATTTACACAACACTACATCTCCCCTCACTTAGGCGAGATCAGCACAGAATTGATCGTGATGATCGATGCCGATCTCTTCTGGCCCAAGTAAGCGAGATGCTCCTCGGCAGGTTCTTGTTGATCAGCGGTCCACGGCTCTCGGGATCCTGGTCTTCGTCACTGTCCCTCTGACTCGTACGAGACGCCGCGCCGACCAGCGTTCCCCGTCTGACAGGATGTAGTCGTACCGTCCCAGCACCATCTCGACGCTCATCGGGCTCTGGCTTGGCACCTGTCCACTGGTTCTGCGAGTCAGTCGAGCTAGAACGAGGCTACCAACTGGAAA
>JAAEPW010000015.1 GCA_024232355.1 Chloroflexota bacterium
CCTTTAGCATCCACGGCATGCAGAGCGGCCTGCTAACCGAGACCTTTGGAGTGAGCGGGGGCACAGTCATCCTCACCCCCACCAGGCTCTTGTTCCCCGGCGAACTGGTGCAAGCCACGGCCACCACCGGCACGCTCAGCCTGGCCGGTATGGCTCCGCTCACACCGACGGTGTGGCAGTTCCGGGCAGAGGCCAGGGTGGGGCCGGTGGTCTTTGATGAGGTAAGCAGCGACTTTGGCACGGGCAGTGATTGGACGTATAGTGTGGCCTGGGGCGACGTGGATGGGGATGGCGACCTCGACCTCGCTGTCGGGAACTTTCAACAACAGAACGTGGTCTATCTGAACGATGGCGATGGCACATTCGACACCACGTCCTACAACTTTGGCACGGGCAGTGATGTTACGTATAGTCAGTAGATCGCAATGAACCGCCATCGGGTTGCAAAAGAGCCACTTTGAACCATAATTAGGCTTAGGAAAACAATCCAAGGAGGTTCAAGTGGCTCAACCTAATCGTAACCGCAAAGTGAGAAAAAAGCAATTGACAGCCCAGGAAGTGCATACGCTCGTGCAACAGGTCTTGCAAGAACAATGGCCATTGGATATGGA
>JAAEPW010000016.1 GCA_024232355.1 Chloroflexota bacterium
ACCGATACCGCCGTGCGCACGCTGATCTTGTTCAACGGCGCTCGCATGAACCAGTTCTACACCGGCACAGGCACCGCCGCTTTGACTCGGTTGGTCAGCAAGCTCCACGACTTGAACGATAACGTGGATGGCAAGCTGGTCGCGTTGGATGACTATCCACGGATTGTGCGGGCCTATGAGCAGTGGGACAAGCATCCAGACAGCCCTCAACACGCCAATCACGTGGCGATGCACATCAAATCGCTCCTATACAGCTTGACGCCCGCTTATCCCAACCTGGAATACCTTGTGATCGTGGGCGACGACCGCGTTATCCCTCACCGCCGCATCCACGACGAGGCGCTGGTGGCCAACGAGCGCAACTATGCAGAGACGGCTTTTGCACTGAATCTCAACAAGTCGTTGGAACGACGCTATTTCTTGAGCGACGATTATTATGCGGGGCTGCTGCCGCTGCCCTGGCGCGGTCGAGAACTGTATCTGCCGCAGATTGGTATCGGGCGGCTGGTAGAAAAGCCCTCGGAAATTGTGACGGCGATAGACGCTTTTCTGGCTCAGCCGGTCATCATGCCCAGCGACGCGCTGGTGACGGGCTATGATTTCCTCATAGACCAGGCTGACGCTATCAGCGCCACATTGGCCAGCCAGGGCATCGCTCCTGTCGGGCTGATCAACGACACCTGGACAGACGACGATTTCCGCACCTCCGTTTTCATCTCGCCCGACGCTTATGACCTCAACTCGCTCAACTCGCACTTTCAGCACTATAGTCTCTACCCCACCAATCCGCTCAACGAGGTGTTTGCCACAGAAGTGACGGCGACCACCAACTATAGCGGCAGCCTGGTCTTTTCGGTGGGCTGTCACTCTGGGCTAAACGTGCCCGATGGGGACGCGCTTTCTGCCCAGACCGGCACCGATTGGGCGCAGGCGTTCTTGCGACAGGGAGCGACCTTTATCGGCAACACCGGTTATGGCTATGGAGATTCTGACCTGATCGCCTATTCTGAGCGCTTGATGACAAACTTTGTGGATGAACTGGGTTATTGGAAAGACGGCCATGCGCCGACGGTGGGCCAGGCCCTCTTGAGCGCCAAACAACGTTACTACAATAGCGCCTCTGGCGGGTCTTTGAGCAACTATGACGAGAAGGTGATGGGCATCATGGCGATCTATGGCTTGCCTATGCTTGAGGTGCGCATGCCGATCACGACTACTCCCGTTTCATCCGTGGGTCGGCAGTTGGCCGTTAGCAGCCAGCAGGCAAAAGAGGGGGTCACTGTCAGCAGCGTCGATCTTTCCTTCACCTACACGCCCCACACCATCGGCGTGGGGACCTATTATGTCGCCGTCGGTGAAGACGATGTCCACGTCGCCGGGGCGCTGCCCATCCAACCGCGCGCCAGCCGGAACGTTCACGAGCCAGATACGATTGCCCATGGCGCGTTGCTGGTCGGCGGCACGTTTTCCGATACGCACGACTTTGACCCGGTCATTTCCCGTCCTGCCACCGATGAGCTGACTAGCGAAACAGAGTTTGCTTATCCGGTGGGAGCGTGGTATCCGGCCCATATCGGCACAGTCAACCGCTTTCTCTCTATTGACGGACAATCCCACGATCAACTGGTGGTGGTGCCGGCCCAGTTCCGGGCGACCTCAAACGCCACGCCGACCGTGGGCACGCAGCGGCTCTACAGCGACTTAAAGTTTGAAATCTACCACGCCCCTCTCACTGCCACCGACTTTATCGCGCCCAGTGTCTGGCAGGTGGAGGCGATCAGCAGCAGTCTCTCGCTCACATTCCGAGTTCTGGTACAAGACGACAGCGGATCGGTGGCTCGGACGGTGGTGCTCTATCGGGAGCAGGGCGACACAAGTTGGTCCAGGGCAGAACTGGCTTTTGACGGCGACAGCGGTCTTGCACAAGCCTCTGTCTCACCGGTGAGTTCTGCGGTCTATTACTTTGTCCAGGCAGTTGATCCCAGCGGCAACGTGGCCCTGGTTCTGGATCACGAGAATCCTTTTGTGC
>JAAEPW010000017.1 GCA_024232355.1 Chloroflexota bacterium
CATGAAGCAACAAATGATTATTAACGCCTTTGACGATTCAGTAATCGGCTGGACGCAGGAGACCGGCAACGCCGCCGCCATGCAGGGCTACATGAAGGCGCGCTCCGATATGCAAACCAGCGCGGTATACAGAACCACCGGGATACAGGCGGAAAAGTGGGTCCCCATACTCAGGATTGTGTTCGAGGCTCTTTATTACGGCGCCTTCCCTCTGGCCCTGCTGATGATGCTCACGCCGTTGGGGTTCACCGTGGTGCGGGGTTACTTCTCCGGGTTTGTCTGGCTGCAAAGCTGGGGGCCGCTCTATGCGGTCCTGCACCGCATTATGATGGGCGAAGTAGCCCTCAAGTCCACATCTTTATCCGGGAGTGAAGGTGTCACAATGATCTCTCAGGTGGGCATAAATGCGATCGTACAGGACGCGTCGGCAATGGCGGGCTACCTGTCAATGTCCGTACCCTTCATTGCAATCGGGGTGATGTTCGGGGCCAACCGTTTCGCCAGTCTGGCAACATCGATGCTGGCCCCAACCCAGAGGGCCTCCGGCACCGCGGCGGAGGAAGGCACATCGGGTAACATCAACATCGGCAATACCGGCCAGGACAACCATAATTTCAGCAATACGGCCGGTTTCAGCATGAGAACCAACGCTCTTATAGATCACGGAATGGTATCGTCCAGAAACGAGGACGGTTCCATGTATCATCGCGGAGCCGCCGGCAACGAGAGCGTATTCAAGGATCTGGCGATTTCCGATCCCGGCTTCAATGCCGCGTTCGGGTCCCGGGTTAGCCAGAGTTTGCAGGAACGATCGGCAGAAAGCAGTTCTCATGCCGTCACCCAGGCAGAGAGCGCCTCCAAAAGTATCGGCGCATCGATGGGCGAGTCACTGGCGTTCAGCAATACATTGCAAAACAGCGAAGGGTTCAACAGTTCCCAGGGCAAGGAGCAACGCGAAGCCGTCGTCGATTCCGCCTCGAACATCAGGCAGGCAGCTCAACGTCTGAGCGAGGGTACGAACTGGTCCGAACAACAATCGCTTCGTGCACTGGCAAGTGCCAGCCTCGAAACGGAGTTCTTGAACCTTAAGGGCGGGGGCGAGTGGTCAATGGCCGGCACTTCTCGGGAGAACTGGGACAAGGCAAAAACAGTCTCCGAGGAATTTGGCGTGCGTGAGAGTTTTGAAAAACTCCACTCCACCTCGCAGAACATGCAGTTCAGCGAAGGGCAGAGCAACTTGCGCGACCTGCGCGATTCCATGAACGCCAGCTATAACGAGGGTCAGTCTGCGGAGAAAAGCCTGGGCGAAAGCCTCACACGGGTTCAGAGCTACGATAAGACACTGAACACCCTTAAAGAAGACAATGGCAGCTTCACCGCCAATCTGAACCAGACCGCTCTTGAGATCGGGGCGGAGCAATTTGGCGGCAATGTCAACGAAGCCTATTTAGCCGCCAAGGGAAACCCCCTGTTGGCAGAGAACTGGGCCGATGACGCCGTGCAAAACTATATCAACAATCTGCCCGTGGAAGATAAAACTCCGGGCAGTCTCATGGGCGATATTCACGGTTCACGCGGCGCAGATGCTGGTCTCCTCAACGAGATGAACAGGGACGGTGTCGCGGCTGGTGGAACACCCGATAACAACATCGATGAGAAAAGGGAGGAAATGAATGAGGCCGCAAAACGTCGCAGCCAGCTAATGCAGAACAACTCACAGGAAATTAATGACCGGTACTCACATGCCAATCGAACAACCGGTGAGACTGTCGAGGACAGGAGTGACGATGGAGTTATAGATGGATTGGGACAGAATATCAGTGACGGGTATGAGGCCGTTAAGGGATTGTTTGACTCCGATGACAAAAAACCGGAGGAGAATAAATGATCTTATCCACCCCGGACCTTGTCCATCAAACCTTTTTGCAGATCCCTGTCCACCGCATTTTTCTCGAACAGGTCACCGCCTTTTTCAATGAGTGGGTCGATAATTCTGAACTGGTAGAAATAGGCCGCAAAGAAGGTGCTGACTATCGTCAAGATTACTACCCATCCTGTAACACCTTTATCCAGCCCCAAAGCTCCACACACCACACCCAGCACAAATACCTCGACTGCAATCAGCACAACGAGCCAAAACGCCAGTTTATCGCCTTTTTTTCTAGCACTCACCAGTTCCTGACCGAAGGTCATAATAGTTCTCCTGTTCTATACTTGACTATACCACACTTCTTCCCTTTTACCACAAGTATTATTAGAAAAAGGTAGAAAAGAACATGATGAAAGGGCATCTGATCCGGGGCGGGCAAACCGCAGTCCATGAATACCGAATGTCGTTACAGGTGGTTAAAACACTGGCCTGGATTATCGCCGGTATCACGCTGATTTTCACAGCCTTCAAGCTATACCTGAACCTGGAATTGCATGAGGCGTATCAGTGGGTC
>JAAEPW010000018.1 GCA_024232355.1 Chloroflexota bacterium
ATGGATATCATTTTGTTTTTCGTCTCGCTTTTGTGATCGATGTTTGGTTCGTCCAACTCTTATTTTGTTTTTTCCGCGTATTGCTCCAGAACCAGTTTTTCGGGTTTGACATATTTTGTGACGATTTTCCCAGATTCGCTCAGTTCGATCTTTATTCGTTTGCTCGTTCTACCTGTGACCGTTGCTTTGGTGCCCCAGAAAACACCTCTGGCAGATTCTTCCTTCCGCCAAATCACAGTGTCACCTGGCTCCAGTCGTTGATCGAGACCGGGGAAATCGCTCGTTGGCCTAAAGTATCCAGAGTTGGCGTACTCTCTCAATCGCACTGCCTTTTCTTCCAAACGCACTTCCTCCTGTACACGCCGGTGCTCTGGGACATTTGGAACCACATAGTCTTCTATCGTGGGTTTTCCCTGCATAAAGGCATCCGTCAACTGATCTACCAACCGATACTCGCGCACTATTTCCCAGCGTTCATCTATTTCCTGTCGGTGGCGCTCCACGACGCTATCTACCCACTGCTCAAAATTAGCACGTGTGCTCACTTGCGCTTCCCAATTCCAACGGCCCATCGCCCGCGCTTCTTTGATCAAGATGTCCAGGCAGTAGCCGTATTCATACTCCAGCCACTGTACCCACCAAGGCTTGAGCCAGCGTGGTTGCCAAGCTGCAAGTACAAATCCCGCCATACCAAATGACATACAGATAAAGAAAATTCCATATCCAACAATGTCTCCACTCTCCACAGGCAACATCGCTAGCAAGGCAATAGCTATGAAGCCCAATCCAAACATTGGTGCACCATATACCATTGTACCACTTAACAGACCGGGCAAAGGTTCGAGGATGTACCAGGATTTGATTAATCCCACGCGAACAATCACATACAGTGTAATGGGAAGCATCCCAAAGGCTATAATGAACCACACATCTTGCAATGTTGCTGGTTCCACCATTACGTTATCCTCTCATCGTCGCAAATAAAAACACGGACAAGGTCAGAAGGTGGCAACTCAACCCGCTCCAACCCCCAATCACTCCGCACCTGGTCGAGTTCTTCCTGCGAGACCGGCAACGCCAGCCCACAGTCCAAAACATGGTCAAAGGCCGTCTGGTACCCGGCGGGAGCCTCTTCACGGCGGCGCTGTGCCATCATCAGTTCGTAGATGTCCACGCCGCTGGGGCACGCTTCCTGGCAGCGCCAGCAAGAGGTGCACAGCCACACCGAGTAATCGGCAGCGTCGGGGTCCGCAAGAAAGGTGACGATGGCGTGACCGCCCACCATCTCTACCGGGCAGACGTCGACGCAGGTGCCGCATTGGATGCAAGCATCGGGATGTTTCATCGCCCCGCGCCCTCCCGCAGCCCCAATTCCGCCTCTGGCAGCCCCATTGCCAGCCCGATCAGTTGCGGCAGGAACATGGCCCGTTGGCGCAAGCCCGGCTCGTCGCGGACGATCATTCGCTGGAAGCGGCGCAGCAGCAGGTGGCAGTTGCCACAACTGTGCAGCAAGAGATCGGCGTCCTGGTTTCGGGTGGCGGCCAGCTTGCGCCGTCCAGCGGCCAGGGACAGCCTGGGAGACGCCATATAGAGGGTCGCGCCGCAGCACTCGTCCTCGCCGCCATACGCGACGATCTGCGCGCCGGTCAGCTCGACCAGTCGCCGCATCGCCTGGGGCCTCATCGGGTCCTCGCCGGGCACGCCCATCACGTCGCCGGGCCGGAATGCCTGGCAGGGGTTGGTGATCGCCACACGGAGTTGCAAAGGGCGCACGATCCGCGCCTGCACGTCGTCCGCTCGCTCGGCCAACAGTCGCACCAGGTGTTTGGCCGCCACATGCCCGGTGATGGCAAGCCCCAGCGGCTCCAGGCGGCGGTTCGCCTCGGCGCGCACGTCGGGGTCCTGCAAAGCGCGAGCGCCACGGGCGAGGGTGTTGGTGCAGCCGCCGCACACGGTCACTACCGTGTCGTGCCCCATCTGCACCACCCGCGCCAGGTTGTAGGCCGCTGCATAGGTCCAATCGGCGGTGAAGGATTCGATCACGGGCGAGCCGCAGCAGACGGCTTGCTGGACGATCTCCAACTCGATCCCCAGCGCCCTCAACACAGCGCGGGTCGCCAGTTCGTATTCCGGCATGCGCTGGAGAACCAGGCAGCCGGGGTAAAAGGCAAGTTTGAGTTTCAAATCAATAGTTTGAATCCTGTTGACGGCCGCCGGGCGCTGAACCGCCCGGCTAAAAGCCTCGGATACATAGTATCCGCACCCTCCTGCGGAGGCTACACAGAGCCCGCGAAGCGGGCGTGGATGCTACGCATCCCAGGCTATGAGCCCGGCGGTTTAGCGCCGGGCGGTATGTCTATTGCGCCAAAGTCTCGATAGTTTCCAACACGCCCGCCACCAGGTAACGCGATCTGGACTCGGCGGTGATGATCAGGTCATCTCGCACGATGATATCCCCAGCGAGAATCACCCCCAGACTCTCCAAAACCTCATTGTAATCCATCCCACCCTTGACACCGGCATCGGCTTGGCAGACGGTGGCTTGTTTCCCTTCGAGCACACCGGCGTGGGCCAGGATCGTCGAGGCGCACCCTGCCGACGCCAGCACCTTGTCGTGCGCGACGGCATCTTGAGCGATGCGATGGGCATCGGCGTTATCCCATTCCCTGCGGCAGCCGTTCCCGCCGATGAATACGAGGGCATCATAATCCTCGACGTTCACATCGGCCATCACCAAATCGACCGGCATATCTCGCCCCCCGGCCTCGCACGGCCTGACCACGCCCTCGGCCTGAGAAGCCACCGGCGTGCTGTAGCCAGCTTGCTCGAACTCGCGCAACAACAACACGGACCAAGGCGCATAAGTCCGTCCAGGGAGAACAAACAACACGCTGCAACTCTTTGTATCGGACGGCTCGCACGGCCCGTCAGGTGCAACCGGTGACCAGGGCGTCGGGCGCGGTGTAGGCTCCTCGGTCGGAGTGGCGGTGGGGACTAGTGTAGGTTCTTTGGTCGGCACGACCGTGGGAGATGGTTGCGGTGACGGTGACGGCGCGACCGTCTCCACTGCGGCTTGATCCTGGGAACCGCATCCTGCAATTGCTAACGACAACACAACGAGAACTAGAGATAGTACGAGCTTTTTCACGACATTTTCCTCCTCTGATAGAATGTTGGGCTTGGAATACCCTGTGACATCTCAAAATCTCACAAACTATACACCTGGCCCCAGAGCCTGGTTCAAAAGCTCAGGTCTCACTGCATTCTATCAGAGGAAAAGTCATACGTATGGGTTTGCATAACCAATTCAAAGCTCTTTAACATCAGAAACTTGCCCGAACCTGCGGGAGGGTCAGTAGTAACCACAAAAGTTACCGTTCCCACGCATCACGCAACGCGCCCTACTTCATCACCCCTACCTGAACATTGCGGAAGCGGGTCGGGGCCGCGCCGTGACCGGTGTGCGCCACCTGGCCGGGCTGGCCCTTGCCGCAGTTGGGCGTGCCCCACACGTGCCAGTGGTCGGCGTTGCAGATGGCATCACAGTTGCCCCAAAACTTGGGCGTGATGTCGGTGTAGGTGGCGTTCTTGTACATCTGCCCCAGCTTGCCGTTCTTGACCTGGTAAGCCAGCTCGGTGCCGAACTGGAAATTGAGCCGCTTGTCGTCGATCGACCAGCTCTTGTTGGTGATCATGTAGATACCGTCGTCGGTGTCGGCGATGAGATCGTCCAGCGTCCACTCGCCCGGCTGGAGGCTGACATTGTTCATACGGATGAGGGGGATGCGGTTCCAGCCGTCGGCCCGCATCGTGCCGTTGCTGCGGGCGGGCGCGTCCGGGTGGATGCGCCGCAACTGGCTGGCCGTCTCCCGCGAGGTGAGATAGCCGACAAACATGCCATTCTTGATAATGTCCGTGCTCTGAGCGGGCACACCCTCGTCGTCGTAGCCATAGGTGCCCAGGCCGGTGGGCGTCACCGCGTCGGCGGTGAGGTTGACAATGTCGGAGCCATAGCGGAACGTGCCGTACTTTTCTGGCGTCAAAAAGCTGGTACCCGCAAAAGCGGCCTCGGTGCCAAACACCCGGTCCAACTCGATGGGATGGCCGCACGACTCGTGGATCTGCAGCCCCAGTTGCGGGCCGTCCAGGATCAGCGTGGTGACCCCACTGGGGCATTGAGGTGCACTCAAAAGGGCCACGGCCTCCTCGCCCATACGCCGGGCGTTGCTCACCAAGTCCCACTGTTGGACGAACTCGTAGCCGCCCGTTCCCTGATGGCGGCCAAAAGAGTTGGGATACGAGCGTTTCTGCATCTCGCCCGCGCTCACGGCGACGGCGACCAGTCCCAGTCCACTTTCAAAGATTTCCTGTTCGATATAGCTGCCCTCGGTGCTGGCAAAGGTCTTGTTCTCTCGAATAAAGGCCAGGCTGGACTGGGCAACATTGACCCCCTGCACGGAGCGGGCCTCTTTGTCCGCGTCCAACAGCAGCGACACCTTGTCATTGAGCGGCACGGCAAAGGGGTCGATCTCTACCGGCGTGCGGTAGACGCCCTCGTGGACTTCGGGCGGCCCCAAGTTTACGTCCTCGATCTTGGCCAAAGCGCTGGCTTTGGCGATCTGGACCGCCAGAGCCGTGACGCGATCCACCTCATCAGGTGTGACCAAATGGCTGCTGGCAAAGCCCCACGCGCCATCGGTGATTACCCGTACGCCAAAACCCCGCGTGACGTCCAGTTCAAGCCCCTGTACAACGCCGTTCTTGACAGAGATCATCTGAGTCTCGCGGCGCACGATTCGCATATCGGCATACGTCGCTCCCTGCACTTGGGCCAGGTTTAGCGCGCGATCTGTTAATTCTCGCATTGTTATCCTCCCTCTCTTAAAACTCGGTCGTGCCGGTAAACTGGAACTCGTGGATCTTGGCCGCCGGAGCGCAAGTGGCAAAGCCACCCCAACCGGACTTTATCAGCTTGAGTTCAGAACCCAGCATCTCGGCCCGGCTGAACGCTTCCAAAACGCTCTGGGTAAAGCGCAGGTTCTTGAGAGGACGGGTGATCTGCCCGTTCTCGATCAGGAACGTGCCGTCGCGCGTCATGCCAGTGAGGATGGTTTTGACCGGGTGCACGGTGTTGGTATAGTGAAAGCGCGTCACCCAGATGCCCCGCTCCGTCGAGGCCAGCATCTGTTCCTTGCTCGCCTGTCCGGGTGCCAGGAACAGGTTGCCGGGGATCGGTCCCATAGTATTCGGCGCGGGCAGGCTGTGGCCGGTCGAGGTTTTGGCCTGTTCCCGCCCGGCGGTGAACGAATCGTAAACCACGTTCTTGCCAACGCCGTTCTCGATGAGGGCCACCCGCTGCTTGGGCACGCCTTCATAGTCAAAGGAAGACACCAACCCCCGTGGGTCGAGGGCATCGTCCCAGACGCTAATATTGTCGCCGGTGATGCGCTCGCCAAAGCGGCCGTTCATAAAGCTGCGCTCTTCTTGCACCGAAAGCGCCCCCAGCCCCAGGTATCCCAGGTAGAACACCATGTCGCTCACGGCGTTCTCTTCCAGGATGACGGTGTAGGCTCCCGGCTCAATGTTGGTGGGATTGCGACTGCGCAGGGCCTTGTCCACGGCCACCCGGCCCACCGCTTCGGGATCGATGTCGGACACGTTCATCGCGGCGGCGGAGGCGTACCCGGAGCCGGTCTCGCCCATGATGACGGTCACAATGTTTGCCACGGTGCTGCGATGGTAGGCCGAAACGCCCAACGAGTTGACAACCGCGATCTCGTCCGCCGACGTGGAAAAAGCGCCCGAAGCCTCCAGGTCGTTCTCCCGCGACATGGCGCAAATGGCGGCCGCTCCCTTGGCCCGTTCCTCCGGGGTGCAGCCAGCCGTCGCCTCGATGTAGGCGGCCGCCTCTTGGAACGGCTGCGGCTCGGGCAGCGAGTCAAAGTCGGGGTTGTCCTGCTGGAAGCGGGCCACCGTCTCGGCTGATTCCACCAATTTTTGCAACGCGTCGTCGCTCAGATCGTTGCCCGAGGCGACACCCACCTTTTTCCCGAACACGGCCCGCACCCGTACCGCCACGTTCGCTTCCGATACGTTTTGGTGGATGGTGCTGGCCGCGAAACGGGTCAGATGCTGGTCGCCACTAAAGACCAGTACCTCGGTCTGGTCGGCACTGGAGAGGCCCAGCACCCGATTAGCGATTTCCTTTAATTTATCTTTTCCTTGCACTTTTTTCCCTCCTTTTGAACACGGATTGATATTACGGTGCAGCAACGAACCCCAGGATGGTATCTGGGAATTTGTCCGTCATTAGCAAAAATCCCCGGTCGTCCAGGCGGACCAGTCCTTCCCAATTGCGTTCATCTTTTCTGAGCAATTCGAGTTGGATGGGCGGGCCGTCTACCAGGATGATGCCGGATTCGGTGTACTGGAACTCGACCAGCCGTTCGACGCCGTCGCGGCGGGTGTGAGTGGATCCCTGACCGTAGGTTTCAGCCAACGGGTCGGTTTCGGGCAGCAGGTCATCGCCGCCGGTGTAGAAATAGTTGATCGCCCAAAAGCGGTCATCGCCGTCCAGTTCGGTAGCGTCGGTGATGCGGTATTCGATGTTGGGGAAAGGGATGGTGTCGAGCGCGGTCAGATTTGCGTCAAAGATGTGCGCTACCGGCGAGGTGTTGAGAGCCACGCCATTTACCTCGTAAATCGTGATCACAGTGTCGCCAGTAGCGAGCAACGCTTCCTCGGCCTTGTTGCTCGACTCGGACTGGGACTGAATCTCGACCAGGTTGGTCACGTCCACCGCCAGCTCGCCAAGGTCGGGGGATATCGTCGCGGCCAGCAGGTAACCGATGGGCAAGTCCGGCTCGGCCTCGATGGTCAAATAAACCTTGTCTCCTACAAAAGCAATCGCCTCGTAGCCCTCAAAGCCATCGATCTGCTCGCTCAGGCCGGGGGCCACGAACGGAATCTGGATCGGATCCAGCGGATCGCTGGTCGTGCCGTCCAGAAAAGCCAAAATGTCGGCTTTGGGCAGGGCAAAGAGGAATCCATCACCCTCGGAGGTGAAAAAGTCGGGGTACTGGGGCAAGATGATGAGATAATCACCATACCAAGCCAGGCCCGATACCTCTGCCTTTTTCTTCGACAGCGGCTCGGTGAGGGGGATCACGGTCACAGGCTGTTCGTCCACCGTCCCTTCTTGGCTTGGTGTTGAGGTGGGGGGCGCAGTTTGGCATCCAGTCAGGACAAGGACGATGCTCAATGCAAGCAATACAGTGATGGTCATAGATGCGCTTTTCATCATTCGTACTATCCTTGTATTCTCTTTGTGGTTCAATTGATAGTGTATGTACCTGCTTTGTCTAGTCGTTGAACCCTTCGACAGACTCGGGACATTGTCGGGCAGCCCGCGAAGCAGAGTTATGTTTTGAGCCCGACGGTATGCTAGAAATTCATCTTGTCAATGTTCTGCCGATACCACTCGACGGTACGTTCCAACCCCTCTCTAGGCGTCGTGGCGGGATTATAGTCCAGCACCCGGCGCGCCTTCTCGATGTTGGCATGGGTCTCCTTTTGCTCCCCTGCCCGGCTGGGCTTTCTGTCAACCCGCACCCGGCGGCCGACGATCTCTTCCACGATCTTGATGCCTTCCCCGGTGGTCGTGGATGTGTCCGTTCCAATGTTGAAAATCTCACCCTCACACCGGTCCCAGTGATCCAAGATGGCGACCATCCCGTCGATGATGTCGCCCACGTAGGTATAGCTGCGTTTGTGTTGTTCGCAGCCTTCGAACAACGGGACCGGCGTGTCTTGGAGCAGGCCACGTATCAATTGAGGGTACAGCTTGTCTGGTCGCTCCCGAGGGCCGTACACAGAAAACAAGCGCAAGGAGCAAGCGGGAAATCCCTTGTCGCGTGTGTGTGCCAGCGCGAGCTGTTCAGCAGCCAGTTTGGTCACACCATAATACGAGGTCGGCTTTGGTTCGGCATCCTCGCTCCCGGTGGCAATGGATCCATAGACGGACGACGTGGAAATGTTGATAAATCCTTGCAGAGAAGGAACAGTTTCAAGTGCTTTGAGCAACTGGTGCGTGGCGGTGATATTGTTTCGCGCGTAGGTCTCAAACGTGGCTGTGGCCGATATCCCCGGCTGCGCCGCCGCATGATAGACAAACTCAACATCTTGGATGGCTTCACTGAGATCGTCTACGGCCAGGTCGAGGGGCAGAAACGTCACACCGTGGCTCTTGAGCGCGTCCCTGTTCAACTCTTTGAGAGAGCGGTCATAATAATCAGTGAGGCAATCGAGGCCACGCACAACGTGGCCCAAAGCAACCAATCGCTCTGCCAGATGCGAACCAATATAGCCCGCTGCTCCTGTGACGAGAATATTCATCAGACCTCCTGATACTTGGGAAATTTGACAGCCGGTTTCTGGCGTTGCGAGTTTCGGCCTGTCGTTGGCAGATTATATCACAACTCGGGGAAAAGAGGGAGAGTCTAATTGTACTTGCAAAAGACGCAATTCTGACTATCATACAACTAGGGAGGCAAAAGAAATGACTAGAGCAAAGATTATCATTAATCCGTATTCAGGTCGTTGGAAAGCCAAAGCAGCAATCCCTGAAATTGAGCAAGTTTGTCAAAAGATTGGTCTAGAGTACGAGTTGGCAGCCACCGAGGCACCGGGCCACGCCACCGAACTGGCACGGGAAGCAGTGCAAGCAGGTTTTTCTCCCATCGTCGCTGCCGGGGGCGATGGGGGCATCAGCGAGGTGTTGAACGGCCTGATGCAAGCCGCCGGTGATGATATAGCTGGCCCTTTTGGCATCATCCCGCTCGGCTCGGCAAACGACCTCGCCGACATGTTGGAATTGGAAAAGGATATCGAGACCGCCTGCCGCGTCATCCAGGCCGGGCACACACGCGCCATTGACGTCGGGTGTGTCAATGGTCGCTTTTTCGACAACAACTCGGCGATCGGGCTGGAACCGATGGTGACGATCACGCAGGCGGGGATCACGTGGCTCAAAGGCACACCACGTTACATCCTGGCGGCGCTCAAGACCATTTTCAGCCTGGTGCCCTGGCAGATGCGGCTCACCTGGGACGACGGAGAATACGAGGGGCCGGTCACATTAGTTTCTGTGGGGAACAGCCCTCGCACCGGGGGAGCGTTCCACATGACGCCCCGCGCTGAACCGGACGACGGTTATCTGGATTTTGTATTTGGCGGGAAAATAGGCCGGCTCCGTTTGCTCCGTTTGCTGCCAATGACGTTCGACGGCAGCCACATCGAACAGCCGGACGTCACGTATATACGCACGACTCGCTTGACCATCGAATGTGATCCCCCCACCCCGATTCACGCCGACGGCGAACTGTTCGATTCACCGGTGAGCCATTGTGAATACACAATTTTGCCAGGCCGGTTACAAGTGATCGTGCCAAAAATGACGCACAAAGCCAATCGCGTTTGACAGCGCTCCGAATTGTGCTAAAATTCAGAGACTGAATTTTAAAGTGCAAAGCAGACTATGTCAGAAGCAGAACGCGAACTACGCATCCTAGAAGCCCTGGAGAATAATCCCGATACCACACAGGCTAGTCTGGCTGCCCAATTGGGTGTGGCGGTGGGTAGCGTCAACTGGTACCTCAAACGGCTGATCCGCAAAGGATACGTCAAAGCGACCCAGATGGAGCGGCGACGGCTCAAGTACTTTGTCACCCCGCAGGGATTGGCCGTAAAAGCGCATTTGACTTCTCGGTATATGGAAGCATCGCTGCGGGTGTATCGAGAGCTGCGCCAAGCAGCGCAGGAGGCCCTGACGCAGATACGCGGTGCTGGTTATACGGCGGTCCAGGTCGATGGCAAGAATGAAGCCGTAGAAATCTTTAGACTAACCTGCCTGGAAGAGAGCATGGCTGTTGAAAAGAATCCCGCCTCGACGCTCCCACAAGTACGGGTAGAGGGTACACTGTTTATGATCGAGTGGCCCGAGTAGCGATACGGTATCGCGTATTACAAGGAGAGCGTTTATGCACACAGACGTTAGAATTCATCCCACGGCAGACGTCTCAGAACAGGCACAGATTGGTGAAGGAACGTCCATCTGGCATCAAGCCCAGGTGCGAGAAGGGACGAATCTAGGCCGCAATTGTATCGTGGGCAAGGGGTCGTACATTGACGCTGGCGTCACGCTGGGCGATAATGTCAAAGTGCAAAACTATGTGTCCGTCTACCACGGGGTTACGCTGGAGGATGGGGTCTTTTGCGGGCCGCACTGCATATTCACTAACGACAAACGGCCCCGCGCCATCAATGCCGATGGATCGCTCAAGGCGGCTGACGACTGGGAATTGAGTCCAACTCTGGTCAAGAAGGGAGCCGCTATCGGTGCCAACGCGGTTATCGTTTGTGGTGTGACTGTGGGCGAATGGGCGATGATCGGCTCTGGCGCAGTCGTTTCGCGCGACGTGCCCGATCATGGTCTGGTATGGGGGAATCCGGCACGGCTGCACGGCTTTGTTTGTCCGTGCGGGCGGCGGCTAAAGAACCCAGGCGAGGATGAGGGACGAGCAGAGGAAGCACAAACCATAGAACTAGAGTGCTCCGAATGTGGGGCCGTAATCCAAATCAGCAGAGCAAACTGGGAACAAATAAAATGATACCTATCTCAAAACCAATCATCAGTGAGGCAGAAAAACAAGCGGTCCTCGAAGTGTTAGAATCGGGGATGCTGGCACAGGGGAAGCGGGTCGCACAGCTCGAGGAACAATTCGCAAAGGTATGCGGGACAAAGTATGCCATCGCCACCTCGTCTGGAACGACGGCGCTGCACATCGCGCTCATGGCTCAAGGCATTGGCCCTGGCGACGAGGTCATCACGACGCCATTCACGTTTATCGCAACGATCAATTCGATTCTGTACGTAGGAGCGCAACCGGTCTTTGTAGACATTGAGGCAGACACTTTTAACATCAACCCGGAGCGAATCAAAGAGGCAATCACGCCCAAAACCAAAGCCATTATCCCCGTACACCTCTATGGTTACCCGTGCAATATGGGTGCAATCATGGACATCGCCCAACAGCACAATCTGGCAGTAGTCGAGGATGCGGCTCAGTCGATTGGGGCCACGTACCAGGGCAAGCCGACCGGCAGTTTCGGTATGGGGTGCATCAGCCTCTATGCCACCAAGAACATTGCGGCCGGTGAGGGTGGCATCATCACCACCGACGACGAAGCGTTGAACGAACAATGCCGGTTACTGCGCAGCCATGGTATGCGGCGGCGTTACTATTATGAGATGATGGGCTATAACTTTCGCATGACCGATCTACACGCGGCCATCGCCGTGTCTCAAATGAACCGGTTTGAAGAGTTTACGTCCAAACGACGGGCCAATGCGGCGTATCTGTCTCAGCACATCACCAGCGTGATCACGCCCAAGGTGCGCGAGGGATACGAGCACGTGTGGCACCAGTACACGATCCGGGTAGATGGCGGGCGAGACCGCGACGCGGCGGTGCAGCAGTTGAGAGACGCGGGTGTGGGCACAGGCATCTTTTACCCCGTACCGGCCCACCAACACGACTATGTGCGCAAACTGGTGGGCAAGCCAGATTTGCCGGTGACCGAACAATTGTCGCAAGAGGTGATTTCTTTGCCGGTGCATCCATCGTTGAGCCAGGCTGACCTAGAGCAAATCGTGACGGCGGTGAACGCGCTAGGAAGCGAAGCGCTATGAGCCACAATATGATACGAGCAGCAGTGATCGGCGTGGGGGCAATGGGACGCAACCACGCCCGAGTATACAAGGAAATTCTGGACGTAGAATTGGTCGCCGTGGCCGATATGGATTCGGCCCGGACCGACGAAGCAGGCCGGCTGCACGGCGCGCGCGCCTATGCCGACCATAAAGCGATGTTGAAAGAGGTCCAACCAGACGTGGTCACCGTGGCCGTGCCCACGCAGGCCCATTGCCAGGTGGTTTTGGATACGCTGGAAGCAGGATGTCACGTGTTGGTGGAAAAGCCCATCGCGGCTACCCTCGAAGAAGGACGGCGCATCATAGACCGAGCTGATGAGTTGGGCAAGGTGTTGGCTGTCGGGCACATCGAGCGGTACAACCCAGCCGTGATCGAACTAAAGCGGCGGCTGGATAACGGCGAGTTGGGGCAGATTTTCCAGATCCACGCGCGCCGGTTGGGGCCCTTCCCTCGGCGAGTCCACGACGTGGGAGTGATCGTCGATTTGGTGCCCCACGATTTAGACATTATGCGCTATCTCACAGGCGCCAAAGTGCAACGGATGTATGCCGAGACACAGCAGAAAATCCACGCCACGCACGAAGATTGGTTCTCTGGATTGGTGCGTTTTGAAGGTGGCGTGGTGGGTGTGCTGAACACCAGCTGGCTCACGCCGACCAAGGTTCGAGAAATCACCGTTACCGGGCACCGGGGGATGTTTCTGGCCAATTTGCTGACCCAGGATCTCTACTTTTACGAAAACGCCGAGGCCAATGGTCCAGACTGGAGCCACTTGAGCCTGCTGCGCGGGGTGGGTGAAGGACAGATGGTACGCCTACAACTCCGGCGGCGCGAGCCATTGCGGGCCGAGTTGGAGGCATTTATCGCGGCGGCACGAAACAAGCAAGATAGCACGATATGCAATGATCAAGAATCGATCGTGTGTGGTAAGGATGGTTTGGCTGTTCTCAAACTGGCGCAAGAACTGGTTCGATCGGGGCAGGAGCATCGGACGATCGAAATAGAATAATCACTAGAAGGAGTCAAGATTGATGAAAAAGGCACTAGTTTGTGGTGCGGGGGGATTCATTGGAGGGCATCTCGTCAAAAAGCTCAAACGAGAAGGCTATTGGGTCCGTGGGGCAGACATCAAAGAGCACGAGTTTGCGCCGACGGCCGCCGACGAGTTCTTGGTGCTAGATCTAAGGGAACTGGAAAATTGCCAAACAGCCCTTGTGCTGGGCGATGGCACCTTTGACGAAGTCTACCAGTTGGCAGCAGATATGGGTGGTATGGGTTTCATTCACTCGGCCGAGTGTGACATTATGCGCAACAGCGCGCTGATCAATATCCACATGATCGATACGGCGACCAAGATGGAGGTGCCGAGGTATTTCTTTTCGTCGTCGGTTTGCGTGTATCGCGATATGCAACCCGGCGAACCCGAGATGACAGAGGCCGAGGCCATCCCGGCAAACCCGGACAACGAGTATGGGTGGGAAAAGTTGTACGCCGAGCGTATGGCTCAGGCTTATGCCCGTAACTATGGCATCGAGGTGCGAATTGCTCGATTCCAGAATTGTTATGGCCCAGAAGGCACCTGGACCGGCGGCCGGGAAAAGGCTCCGGCGGCTATTTGTCGCAAGGTTGCCGAGGCAAAAGATGGCGGCACGATTGAAGTATGGGGGGATGGGTCGGCCGTGCGGTCATATACCTACGTGAGTGATATGGCGGACGGCATTTATATGTTGATGCAGTCCGATCTGGAAGGCGCGGTGAACATTGGCTGCCCTCAATATGTGACTGTGGATGAATTGGTCGCCACGGTGGCAGATGTGTCGGGAAAAAAGATCAATATCGAGCACGTCGATGGCCCGGTGGGTGTGCAATCGCGTAACTTTAGCAATGAACGCATTTATTCGTTGGGGTGGGAAGCCAAGGTTTTCCTCGAGGAAGGGATCGGGCTCACTTATCCCTGGATTGAGGCGCAGGTACAGCAAGCGCGAGATGCAATGTAGAGTGTTTATATGAGTCTTGCTAAACGCAGTGTCACCTCTGCTACGTGGAATATTGCTGCCAACCTGACAAGGGTTATAGTGTTGTTTGTGCGCTCTATACTGCTGGCGCGCTTGCTGCCGATAGATGTGTTTGGCGTTTACGCTATAGCTCGTTCGGTGGTAGGGGGCAGCGTAATCGTTACCAACTTTGGTATGGGGGGGGCGTTCCTGCATCGCGCGCCGGAAACTGAGGATGAGGAGCAAGCGGCAGCAGTTCATCTGACTTTAAAGAGCATCCTTACTGTTGCCTGGGCCACGCTATTAATCGTATGGGCGTGTGTATTAACCAGTGGTCAGACGCGCACGGCCTTGCTGTGGTTTACAATCACCACCGCCGTTGCTCAATTTGCTGAAACACCCCAGGTTCTTTTGATTCGACGGGTAGCACATCGCCGTTTGGCACTTGCCCAAGTTGTCAATGCTCTGGCTACTACAATTGTAGCTGTACCGCTGGCCTGGCGCGGCGCTACGCTGTGGGCGTTACTGTCTACAAATGTTGTCTCTTGTATCGTGAGTATTATATTAATGTATGTATGGCGGCCGGTATGGCGGCCGCGTTTGGCCTGGTCTCCCCAAATTGTACGGTACTTTTTACGCTTTGGTAGTCGCAATCTTATGGCCGCAGTGCTTGACCGTGCTTTAGATCGGTTTGATGATCTCTGGGTGGGTTTTTATTTGGGGCATATGGCTTTGGGTATTTATTCTCGTGCCTACTCTTTTGCTACTTATCCACGTACTATTTTGGCAGCTCCGATTAACACGGTTGCCGGAGGAACCTATGCCGAGTTAAAAGGAGACCGACAGCGTCTTTCTCGCTCCTTTTTTCGTGTTAACGCTTTTTTGGTGCGCAGCGGGTTTTTTCTGGCCGGATTGCTGGGTTTGGTAGCGCCCGAATTTATCCACTTGCTGCTGGGTGAAAAATGGCTGCCGATGCTCAGTGTTTTTCGTTTAATGTTGGTGTTTACGCTGCTTGATCCCATAAAATCAACAGTGGCTCGCTTGTTCGTTGCTGTGGGCAAGCCTGAGCAGGTTGTAAAAGCCAGATTTATACAATTGCTGGTGCTGTTAGGCGGTTTGTATTTTTTGGGTCCGTGGTTAGGTATTACAGGGGTGGCTCTGGCTGTGGATCTGATGCTGGTAGTGGGTATCACAATTTTGGTGTGGCAGGCTCAAACTTATATAGAGTTTTCTATTCGTCGCCTGTTCGCTGTTCCTGTATTGGCACTTGTTTTGAGTATGGTTGCTGCTCGTGCGAGTATTGCTATACCGGGTATCGCGGGAAATTTTTGGCGTACCGGCAGTGTCAAGGGAGTTGTTTTTTGTATACTGTATGTAGTGGTAATCTTGTTGTTGGACCGTAGTCAGATTCCAATGTTGTTGAGTATTCTTAAACAACTGCGCTCATCCAACCGTACTATTACTTGATATTGTTCATTCAATGTTTTTCTCTATAAAGCAGTTCTATGCTTTAATCAAGCGTTGTCAAAATCGTAGACATTCAGGTGATCTAGTCTTGTGTCTGGGATATGAGAATGATCCTGATTAGCACAGGTGTAAGGATAGTAATTTTGAAACTCAAACTCTCTGAAATCGAGTTCGACCGGGGTTCTGTTGTTGATCCAAGTGGCATAGTTTTTCATTATGATGGGCGTGTGTTTCGAGCGATACCGGCTGATTATGCTCCTGTGTATAAAGAGTTTTTGCAATCAGATTTTATTCAGAATATTTTTGATGCTGGCCTGATAGAGACCTGGATATCTGATATTGAGCTTGAAGGGTTCGAGTTGGTCGTTGAACACAAAAAGGTTCCCGTTCTTTCATGTTGGACTGAATGGTGTTCTACTATGATTCACGACGCTACTATAACGATATGCAAGTTGAATCTGGAACTGTGCAGACATGGATATATTACCAAAGATACACAGCCTGGGAATGTGCAGTTTATTGATGGCAAGGCATATTGGATTGACTTTGGATCAATTGTTCCTCTGCGTGCTCAGGGTACGTTTTCGTTCGGTGACTTTCGAGATCATTCATTGTTGCCGCTTTGGTTGTTGTCAAAAGGGTGTCATAACCTGGGAAAACAAATATACCGTGAGGTAGGTAAAGGATATTTCAAGACTCAAAGTACGAGACGACCGTTTCGTTGGATACCGCTCAAGTATACGTTTATCAGACTTGGGGCTCGCAACAACACACTGGCGGCTTTGGACAAGCTTCTTGAATATGTCAATAATCTTTCTGTCAAGCCGCTAAGGAGTGTCTGGACAGACTATGGTCAAGGGGGAATGCCCCCGGTAAATCGGCCGGATCAATTCAAGGAAAAGGCCAGTGCGGTTTATCGTCTTTTGCAACGACTGACTCCCGGGACATTGTTGGATGTTGCCGGTAACAAGGGATGGCATGCTGAATTGGCGGCTTCGATGGGGCATAGGGCGATCTCGTTTGATATTGATGATGCTTCAGTTTGTGATCTGTATCGTAGAGTGAAAGCAAATCAATTGCCCATATTGCCCTTGGTTTTAAATTTTCTTTACCCAACTGCGCCCTATAGCGTGGGGCTTGGCAAGCAAAGCGCTTTTGAAAGACTCCGGTCGGATACTGTTTTGGTATTGGCTCTTGTTCATCATTTGGTTTTTAAGGAGCAAATGCGCTTTGAACCGATTGCTGAAATTATTTCGCGCTATACAGGAAAATATGCACTTGTAGAGTTTGTCCCCAGAGATGACCAATATGTGCGCAAGTGGTTAAAACCTTATCATTATTGGTATTCTTTGGATAACTTTGTTAAAAGTATGGAGCGTCATTTTTTAACGATAGAGATACATGAATCGTGGCCAGAACCACGAAAACTCTTGTTGTGTTCCAAGTAGCATTTTGCTGAAAAAGTATCTTTTGACAAAAAAATAGAGATAGACCTAACAATGATGCAAGATCGAGAACTAGGTGAACATATTTTATTTATTATTTCATTGCCGCGCAGCGGTTCAACTTTGGTTCAACATATTTTGGCGAGCCATTCTACCGTCGCGGCAACCGCCGAACCGTGGATACTCTATCCATCTGCTTTGGCGTTGCGTTCACAAGCCCTGAGTGCCGATTATAACGCTAATATTGGTTATATAGCGCTGACCGATTTTCTAAAGCAGTTGGATGGTGGACAAGATGAATACTATGCTGCCGTGCGCAAGATGGCGCTTCATTTGTACAATGCGTTTTTGATTCAACATGGCAAAGAACGTTTTCTTGACAAGACCAGCCGCTATTACCTGATTTTGCCCGAGTTGTTTCAGATATTTCCAAAAGCGAAATATATCTTTTTGTTACGCAATCCTCTGGCTGTTTTCACTTCTTTTTTAGAGTCAATGGTTTCTAGAAATTGGACATCTTTGGGAAGGCCGGGAATTCGTAATGATTTGCTGGACGGATACCAGCTTGTGCGTCAGGGGATCAGATATTTTGGCGATGATGCTATTGTTGTCAAGTATGAGGATTTGGTAAACGATCCCGAGACGGTCGTGCAACGAATGTGCAAGTGCCTGGATCTTGAATTTGAACTGGAAATGCTCCGGTATGGGGACCAAGTAGGTGTGCTTTCGGGAAAACTTGTGGATACTAAGAGTATTCACCAACATCAAATAGTGGTCAAGGATTATCGTGATGCTTGGAGATCAAAATTGACAACGCGGCAAGAAAGACATCTTGCCCAGGCGTTTTTGACACATCTGGGAGTAGAATTGACAAATAGCCTGGGGTATTCTTACCAGGAACTTGCAAATGCTATACCCAAAGAGAGACAAGGGTGGACCCCACTGCCGAGCTGGCAAACATTGATGACCCCAACGGCCCAAAAAAGTTGGTTGCAGAGGCGAACACTGGAGTTGTTATATATTTGGCAAAAAAAGGGTACTAGTGCAACTTTGAAACAAATCGGCGGGTGGGCCGTAAAGCTGGGGGTCAAGTCATTTGGTGCAGGTTGGAAGCGAACCAAGAATTTATCTATACTGAGACCTATCCGACAAAGAGTACGTGATATTCGGAACCGTTTTTACACTGCTTTGGGAAAGAGATCTGTATCCAGCGATTATCGTGTTGTTGTTCAATCTCAAGTAACCCCTGACCTTTTGCGTGGTTGGCAGGTAGCATCTGTAGCAGAGCAGCAATTTATGGCTTATCATAGTCTTTTGAAAAAAATGTATAAAGGCGAGCCGCGTCAAGATTTTGTTGTTGCTGCGCAGGCTTTGCATCTTACCAAATTGACCAATCCAACAATTCTTGAAGTTGGTTGTGGCAATGGATACTATTCTGAGGTATTGGCTTATCTTACCCGACGTTCAATAACATATACAGGGCTAGATTATTCATGGGCAATGATAGAATCTGCACAAGACCATTATCCTGATCACAACTTTATACATGGAGATGCCACACATTTACCGGTTGCCGATATCGCCTATGATGTTGTTTGGTCGGGGACTGTTTTGATGCATTTGGCCGATTATGGTAAATGTATAGCCGAATCGTGCCGGGCTGCACGCCGATTCTGTATATTTCATTCTACGCCGGTGCTTGTTGATGGTCTGACCACGTTTCTAAGCAAAAAAGCCTATGGTATGCCGGTTGTAGAAGTGATTATCAACCAGGCTGAGTTTGAGAATCTGGTACGTGCGCAGGGGTTTGTGATTCGTCATGTGCTGGAAAGCCTTCCTTATAATGTTGACAAAGTAAAAGGTACTGTACATACTTTGACTTATATTTGTGAAAGAGTATTGTGATATGATATCATCTGTTGGAGAACTATTGAGAGGCAAACGCATACTTGTCACCGGCGGCTTGGGTTTTATTGGCTCTAACTTGGTGCGCCGTCTGGTAGATTTGGGAGCGGTTGTTACCATAGTGGACAGCCTGATCCCTGAATATGGTGGCAATTTGTTCAATATTGCCGGTATTGAAGATCAGATTCGAGTCAATATTTCTGATGTGCGAGATGAATACAGTCTATGCTATCTGGTCGATGGGCAAAATTATTTGTTTAATTTGGCCGGGCAGACCAGCCACCTGGATTCTATGCAAGACCCCTACACAGACCTGGAGATTAATTGCCAGGCACAACTGTCTATTTTGGAGACTTGCCGCAAGCACAATCCAGATATTAAAATCGTTTTTGCCAGCACCCGCCAGATTTATGGCAACCCAGACTATCTTCCCGTTGACGAAAAGCATTTGCTTCGTCCGGTAGATGTAAATGGTATCAATAAAATGGCAGGTGAATGGTATCATATTTTGTACAACAATGTTTATGGTATTCGCGCTTGTGCGCTGCGCCTGACTAATACTTTTGGCCCTTGTATGCGGGTCAAAGATGCGCGTCAAACTTTTTTGGGCATTTGGGTCCGGCTGCTTGTTGAGGGCAAGCCTTTTGAGGTTTGGGGCGGGCAACAACTGCGTGATTTTACGTATGTGGATGATGCAGTAGATGCCTTTTTATTGGCCGCAATCAGAGAAGAAGCGAATGGTCAGGTTTTCAATTTGGGTGGTGATTGTGTCATCAGTTTGAAAGAACTGGCAGATTTGCTCATAGATATTCATGGTGGTAAGTATATTATTCGCTCCTTCCCGCCTGACCGCAAGCGGATTGACATTGGTGATTATTACGCCAACTTTGACTATATTCGTTCTGTCTTGGATTGGCAACCACGAATATCATTACGTGAAGGACTTGACCGCACCCTGGCCTTTTATCAAAAGTATTTACGGCATTATCATTAAGGAGAAATTCTGATTATGTCTTTGACGATTGCACAAACAAGCCCCAAAGGCAATTATTTGGCGCACGAGAGCGAGATTGACGCCGCGGTTGCCCAGGTATTGGAAAGCGGCTGGTACATTTTGGGCCAGCAGGTAACTGCTTTTGAGCAAGAGTTTGCTGCTTACCTTCAAGTTGCTCATATCATCGGTGTTGCCAGCGGCACCGATGCTCTACACCTGGCCCTACGCACTTGTGGCATTGGCTCTGGTGATGCGGTGATAACTGTGTCTCATACTGCTGTTGCCACTGTGGCGGCTATCGAGTTGTCCGGCGCTGTTCCTGTGTTGGTGGATATTGATCCAAAGACATTTACTCTAGACCCAAATCGTCTTGAAGATGTGATCAAGACGGTTGTTAGTCGGGGTCGTCTAAAGGCGATTATCCCGGTCCATCTCTATGGACACCCGGCCAATATGCCTGCTATTATGGATATTGCCAGGCGTTATGATTTGTATGTTATTGAAGATTGTGCCCAATCTCACGGTGCTGCGATTCAGGGACGCAAGACCGGTACTTGGGGACAGTTGGCTACTTTTAGTTTTTATCCGACAAAGAACCTGGGAGCATTGGGGGATGGGGGGGCGCTGGGGATCAATGATTCCGAGTTGATGCAAAAGTCTCGATTGCTGCGACAGTATGGCTGGCAAGAGCGTTATGTCAGTATTCTTCCAGGTATGAACAGCCGGTTGGATGAGCTTCAGGCCGCTATTTTGCGAGTCAAATTACAGTATCTAGATAAAGAAAATGCACGGCGGCGAGAACTGGCCCAGTTGTACGACTCGCTACTCTCGCATACATCTCTAATCTTACCACGAGAGCAGGCCGGAGTAGAGCATGTGTATCATCAATATGTTGTGCGCAGTCGGCAGCGTGATGCTTTGAGATCATTTTTGAAGGAAAATTCTGTCGGTACGCTGGTTCATTACCCTGTACCTGTTCACCTGCAACCGGCATATCAAGATCGAATTATTATTGATAGCAAAGGATTGTTGCATACAGAACAAGTATGCCAAGAAATAGCAAGTCTGCCGATGCACCCACATTTGACCGACGAACAAGTCCGGCGGGTTGGTGAGCTGGTTAGCCAGATAGAGGATAAACAGTAATGTATTATTTTTGCACCTATTTTGACCACCATTTTTTGTCCCGAGGGCTGGCTCTGTATCGGTCATTGAAAGAACATTGTTCATCATTTCAACTGTGGGTGCTGTGTTTGGACCAAGAATGTTATGACATTCTTTTTGAACTAGATTTACCAGATATTTGCTTGATAGTTCTTGAGGATTTTGAGGATGGGGATGAAGAACTTGTCAACGCCAAACAAAACCGAACAAGAATCGAATACTATTTTACCTGTACTCCTTCGTTGCCTTTGTTTATCTTGAACAACTATCCTCAAGTGGATATCATTACTTATTTGGATTCAGATCTTTACTTTTTTGCCGATCCAACACCAGTTTATGCTGAAATGGCTGATTATTCGATAGCGATTATTGAGCATCGCTTTTTGCCACAGTTGCGTCACGCAGAGAAATGGGGAATTTATAACGTAGGTTGGCTCTCTTTTAGACGTGATGAATCTGCTTTGGCTTGTCTTGGTTGGTGGCGCGAACGTTGTATCGAATGGTGCTACGACCGTTATGAAGGCAACCGCTTTGCCGACCAAAAGTATCTGGATGACTGGCCTCGTCTTTTTAACCGAGTCGTTGTTTTGCAGCACAAAGGGGCCAATTTAGCACCATGGAATCTTGGTAATTATAAAATTCACATAGATAAGGGGCAGATTTGGGTTGATGAACAACCCCTAATCTTTTTCCATTTTCATAGGTTAAAGCAAATTGCCGGTTGGCTTTATAACCCTGGTTTGGTAGGCTACAAAGTGAAACCTTTCAAGGTATTACAGCAGTATATTTATGCACCATATATCCGCACTTTGGTAGATATAACCCAAAAAACCTTGCCTTCCGTGGCCCAAGTAGATCTTTCCGGTAGTGTACGGCACAAGAATGTTAGAACGCAATCATTTTTATTGATTTCTGTACTGCGTCACATAGCACGAAAGATAAGGAATTTATTGCGTATATGTAGAGGGATTTTTGCTCGGGAGTACATCTTTTTTATGAATGGAGATGTGATAATTTGATAAACAGACAAGAAATCATTTCTCAGCAACCGGATGCTATTTGGAAAAGGAGAGACTTTGTGCCATCGCTTGATTTTGGATAAATTGCCACCGCCACCACCAGGCAAAACCGGCTGGCCGTGGACGGAAGCAAGTCCAGCTTTGCCAGACACGATGCCCGATGGCTCTCCCTGGCCGTGGGTGAGCATTGTCACGCCATCGTATAACCAGGGGCAGTTTCTTGAAGAGACGATTCGCTCTGTGCTGCTACAAGGGTATCCAAATCTGGAATATATGGTGATGGATGGCGGCTCTACCGATGAGAGCATCGCCATTATCCGCAAATACGAACCCTGGTTGGACGATTGGGTCAGTGAGAAGGATCGCGGTCAGTGTCACGCGATTAACAAGGGATGGAAACAAGCCACCGGCGAAATCCTGGCCTATTTGAATTCAGATGACCCATATTTACCGGACGCAATCCGGCGGGCAGTTGAAGCACTGGCAGCAAATCCTGGGTGTGACATGGTCTATAGTGATGGCTTGTGGATTGATGAAAAGAGCGAGCCACTCAAAATACAACGCTGCGAAGCACTGGACGCCAGAAAATTATTAACCGGAAAGCACAAAACATCCATCCCCCAACCTACTGCCTTTATACGCCAATTTGCCCTGGACGACATAGGTTACATGGACGAAGAACTACACATGGGGATGGATTATGATTTGTGGTTCAAGCTAGCGTTGCGCTATAGTCTTTATTATCTGCCAGGCCCCCCCCTGGCCGGTTTGCGTTTTCATGCCGATCAGAAAACCAATACCAGAGTCTTGGAATCGAGATTGGCAGGCTTGGTAATTATGAATCGCACCTTGCGTGATCCCAGATGCCCTCCGGATATTGCCCGCAAAGGAGAGGCAATGAATATTCCCCGGTATCTGGATATTGCCGGCGTCTATTGGCGCGAGCGGCACGATTTTCGCAATGCGCTAGATTATTTTATGCGGGCGCTCCGAGCCGGACCATTGAGCACGGTTTGGCAACTGGGCAACCGGGCCACGAGATGGGTCTATTGGTCTTTGCTACCCTCGTCTTGGCGTCGGGCTATTCGCAAATTGAGAGGAGTGGATGACAGTGTTGCTATATAAACTCATAGGCGGTACTGGCTCGTGATTCTAGTTGGTGATTGGGCGCCGGGTCAAAAGCACGGGGAACTGGATTTGGGGCCGGGAGTTATCCTGGCTAATCTGGAAGGGCCTATTTTGCCGGCCAATCATAGCTTGAAACCCCAGCCCAAATCTGGGCCAAGCCTTTTTTCCACAAACTTGGCCGCCCCAGGCCAAGCTGTAGTTTGGGCATTGGCAAACAATCACACTATGGACTATGGTCTCCCAGGGCTGGAAACAACATTAGACCTGGTGCGCAGCACAGGCCAGTTGGCGGTCGGGGCAGGTCAAACTATGGCTTTGGCGCAGCAACCGGCTCTGGTTGAAGATAACGGTGTGCCGGTAGGGATTATTTCTTGCTGCGAGGCTCAATTTGGAACGGCCAACTATCAGCAGGGGGGAGTGGCCGAGTTTGGGCCGTGGATACATCAGGCTATTGAGCAGTTGAAACCAAAAGTAAAAGCTATCATTGTTTCTGTCCATGCCGCGGTTGAAAATTCTTCCTGGCCCTCTCCCAGGCTTCAAGCCCTGTATCGTTCCTGGATTCTGGCGGGCGCAGATGTTGTACATGGACACCACGCCCACATTCCTCAAGGGCTAGAAGAATATCAAGGCGGTCTGATTGCGTATGGTCTGGGCAACTTGCTGGTTCCCCCTCAAGTGTGGCACACGATGCCCAACACACTCTGGTCTCTGGGGATAGAGGTTTCTTTGGACAGCAAACCGATCAAGTGGCGAGCCTTTATATTGGAGATAAAGGAAACGGAAGGTAAAATTTATGCAGAAAAAATTCTTCCTCATCAAGCAAACAAATATGATGAATATATAGAACATTGTAACCGTCCTCTAAAAGATCCTGTTCTGTTGGAGGGATTGTGGCAGCAGGTATCCCTACAGGCTTATTTCCACCATCATGCCGCGTATCTAAATTTTGCCGATGGCTGGAACAAGTGGGGTAAAAAGCGATTTTTGGGTTTGTTTGTCAAAAATGCATTGTCCAAGGTAGTTCGCCTGTTTGGGATCCAAACACCAGAATTAGCCAAACGAAATTACTTGCTGTGGTACAACTTGTTTGCTTGTCAAAGCCACTATGATTCGCTGCGTACTGCTTTGGGAGTGCTATGCGGCGAGGTAAAAGACCTTCGTACTGATGAAATCCGTCATCTGGTCCAAGAGATGACAAGTTGAGTTGTTGGGAGCGGATGTGAGATGGACGTATTTGAAACAGATTGGTTAGCTTCTCAGCCAGTATTTTACAATGAAAAAACCGGCAAAGTCAGCCATAATATCAATGATGTGATTGATCCAAGCAATCTTGAATTTGACCCAGAAGGATTTAACAATTTTTTGGATTTTGGCTACTCTGTGTTTCAGCAAACGCCAATCAGGCATGTAAAATTTCTAAGGCATTCGACCCGGCTCACGGTAAAAAAGGGGCAGGCTCCGGTAATTGAATACCTAGATGACCCAGTAGACAAGTGCCTAGATCGTCGTTTCTCCGAAGATGATATTTTTGATTTAATGCGGACCAAAATTTGGGATTGGGAACGCTCGTGCCAGGGGGAAATTGTCATTCCTACCAGTGGGGGGTTTGATTCGCGCTTGCTAAACTTGCTCGTAGAAGACAAATCACGCATTCGTTCTTTTTCTTTTGGGCTGACCCAGAAACAAAGTGACTCGAAAGAAGTGGTTCATGCCAAACGTCTATCAGAAATATTGGGAACCAAATGGCAGCACATACGATTGGGAGACTATCACCAGTATGTGGATTATTGGGAAAAACTCTTTGGGGTATCCACACACACACATGGTATGTATCAGATTGAATTTTATCACAAAGTTTGCCAAATACAGGCCAACACACCACTTTTGAGCGGGATCATTGGTGATGCCTGGGCCGGAAGCGTTGTTATCCCACCTCTATCAAGTCCTGCAGATGTACAATATCTGGGCTATACGCATGGCGCAAGTGCCGATTCCTCTATGAGTCAGTTTCGGTCAAGGGCGGATAGACAGGAAGACTATTTCGATACGCACAAAGAACGGCTAAAAGATCCACGCTTGCGCATTGTGGAAGCGATGCGTATCAAGCTTTTGTTGTTGACGTACTTGATGCTTATTCCGGCTTCTTTAGGTTTCAAGCCATGGTCTCCTTATCTGGATATTGAGGTGGCGATGGCTATGCTCAATCTGCCGCCGGAACGCAAGCATAATCGAATCTGGCAGCGTGAATTTTTTAGAAAAAACAGCATAGATTTAGATTCCATGTCACTGAGGCTCAAACGATATAATAGTCTGAATCATTATGCCTTACGGCGTATTCCCCTAAAATCGCTTGATGAAAAACTATTGGCAGAGGTGGTCAAGCCTGAATATGTGCGGCGGATCAACCATCTGCTGGCCCGAAACAGTTTACTAGATTGGCTGTGGGAGCCCAATCGGATCTTTAAATCTGGGAACGTGATGCGGAGGTTAGGTTTTCGAGAACCACGGATGAAAGCTTACTTTGAGCATCTGGTTCTTTACCCTATTGAGGCACTTTTGAAAAAGAGAAATCAAGGAAATGAACAGTGAGTAAAGCATCAGAACACTATAATAAAGAATATTTTGACTGGCAGTGCTCTATTGGCGAGTTCGGGGGTTGGGCCAACCTGACAAAATTTGAGAAGTACATCCGCCCCCACTTCAATATCTTGGACTTTGGGTGTGGCGGGGGCTATTTGCTGAGCAACATTGTCTGCAAAGGCAAAATGGGAATAGAAATAAACGAGGGGGCTCGTCGTCAGGCCGTACAATTGGGACTTGACATATACACTACCACAAGCCAGATACAAGATGACTGGGCCGATATCATTATTTCCAACAATGCGCTTGAACACACCTTGCATCCGCTTTTGGAACTAGAGGCTCTTTATCCAAAACTAAAATCCGGTGGGTACATAGTATTTGTCGTGCCTTGCGAGTCGATCCACTACAAATATATACCTAATCATATAAGTTATCACCTATATAGTTGGAGCCCGATGTGTATCGGCAATCTGTTCACCGAGGCTGGGTTTGTGGTTCAGGAGAGCAAGCCCTATTTTCACAAATGGCCTCCCAAGTATAGAGCAATAGCCCGCTTGGGGGGTAGAAAGCTCTTTGAAATTAGCTGTAAAATCACCGGGTATGTAAGACAAAAGTGGATTCAGGTGCGTGTTGTAGCCAGAAAAGAATGATAGGCCTATGTGCGAGATGATCGACCGGCAAGATTTACCTCGTGTAACCTTTGGCATCATCGTCCTCAATGGCGAGCCTTTTGTGCGCTATAATCTGCGCGCGCTCTATCCTTTTGCGCACCAAATCATTGTCGTCGAAGGGGCCGTATCGACCGCAGCCAAAATTGCGACAGCCGATGGTCACTCGACCGACAGCACTTTGGAAACATTGTACCGCTTTAAGGCAGAAGAGGACCCAGAGAACAAGGTCCAGATTGTTGTCAAAGACGGGTTTTGGGACGAAAAAGATGAAATGTCACAAGCCTATGCTCAGCGTGCTACGGGTGATTACTTGTGGCAGGTAGACGTGGATGAATTTTATCACCCCAAAGATATGCAAATTGTTCTAGACATGCTGCGAGCTAATCCAGATATTGCGGCTGTCTTTTTCAAACAGATTTCCTTTTGGGGTGGGTTTGATTATTTTTCTGACGGCTGGTATTTACGTCAGGCCCAGGGGCAAGGCCCTGGCATCATCCTGCGCTTGTTTAAATGGGGGTCTGGCTACCGCTACGTCTCTCATCGCCCGGTCACGATACACGATGCACAAGAACAAAACCTGTGCCATTTAAACATGCAAACAGGACGTGAGATGGCCCGGCGAGGAATATTGATGTACCATTATTCACTGGTATTTCCGCGCCAGGTCAATGAAAAGTGCAAATACTATAGCGCCGCCGTCTGGTCTCACCGCTCCAGAGCAGCGCAACGGTGGGCCAACGAATCCTTTTTTCAACTAGGCCGCCCTTACCGGGTTCACAATGTTTATCGCTATCCCAGTTGGTTGGAGCGCTTTGTCGGCCCGCATCCTCCCCAGATTGACGCCTTGCGCAAGGATATAGAGGTCGGGCATATAAATATCACCTTGCGTCCCACAGATGATATTGAGCGGCTCTTGCAATCGCGCCGCTATCAGATGGGTCGGGTCGGGCTCAAAATGGTGGACCCTGTGGCGCGTTTACTCCTGCTTGCCTGGCGTCGCGGCCGGCGCTGGCTCGATCCCTCTAAAGGTCCAATATGAGCACTATTGTGCATGTGAACACATTTGATACCGGAGGTGGAGCCGCGCGCGCTGCCTATCGGCTGCATACCGGCCTGCGCCAGCTTGGACACGCTTCGAAAATAATCGTGGCTGAACAGCGACTCAACGATCCCACAATTACAGCCGTATCTGATGGCTTTTCGCGTAAGGTGTGGCGCCGTCTGCGTTGGCGATATTTGCCGCTGCGTTTTGTGCGCTATTGGATATCTCGTCCGACGGGATATACGCTTTTTAGTAGTGACTGTATGCAGTCTGTTGTGAATTGGCAGAAACAATTATCATCTTGTAATATAGTTAATTTGCATTGGGTTGCGCAGTTTATCAATTACCGGGCTTTTTTTGCCGCTGTACCAAACTTGATCCCTGTTGTTTGGACGCTGCACGATATGAATGCTTTTACCGGGGGATGTCATACTGCGCTAGAGTGTGAAAACTATGTGAAAAATTGCGGCGCTTGTCCCCAACTTGGTTCCAATAATCCACGTGATGTTTCATACAAACTATGGCAGTATAAACGAGAAATCTATCACCGCATCAAACCTGGCCGGCTGCACATTGTCACGCCCAGTCGTTGGCTGGCGGCACAAGTGCAGCGTAGCTCTCTACTGCACAGCTTTGATGTTTCGGTGATTCCCAACAGCCTAGATACGGCCATTTTTGCACCGCAAGACCAATGGGCGGCGCGTGACAAGCTAGGTATCTCGCAAGAGACCAATGTTATTTTGTTTGTTGCCAATTCCATAACCATCAAACACAAAGGATTTTCTTATCTGCTGCGAGCTCTGCATAACTTGCAGGATATTTTCCTAGTTTCCTTAGGTGGAGACGCCCCGCAGATAGAGGCATCTATTCCACACTTGCACCTGGGGCGCATCACCGATAATCATCAAATGGCCCAGGCGTATAGCGCTGCAGACATCTTTGTCATTTCGTCTTTGCAAGAAAACTTACCTAACACGGTTATGGAATCATTGGCCTGTGGGACACCGGTGATTGGGTTTTCTGTAGGCGGTATTCCTGATATGGTACGCCCTGGAATCACCGGCTGGTTGGTCCCTCCCAAAGATGCCGATGGGCTGGGAGCAGTGATTACACAAGCTTTTCAGGAACCGTCTACACTGGAGCAAATGGCCATCAATTGTCGCCGTATTGCCGTGCAAGAATATGCGCTTGAGGTGCAAGCGCAAAAATATAGCGAATTGTATCACAAAATGATGCATGATGAGAAAAATAGCCCACATCATTAACCCTGTGCTTGTGAGCGAGTCATCAGACTTGTTCGTGGCGCAGCCCGTTACCTTTGAGACGATGAGAATGGCGCGGGAGTTTGCTGCTGAACAGGTCGAGGTTGACCTCTTTTCGACCCAATACCCCGAGGACAAACCCATCGCTCCTACTGATTTCTACTGCACCCCAGACCTGGGAAAATCCGTGTTGGATCACGGCAATTTTGAAAAACCTCGCAATCTGCCCTTACTAAAAGACATTCTGGATCGTTTGTACCAGGCTACCGATGCGGAATACTTAATCTATACCAACGTAGATATTGGCCTGTTACCCCACTTTTATCTCACAGTCAACCAATTCATAGAAACTGGCCACGACGCTTTCGTCATCAACCGGCGCACCATATCGGATCGTCACCAGAGCGTCGAGCAGATTCCGATGATGTATGCCGAGGTCGGCAAATCTCATCGGGGCTGGGATTGCTTTATCTTTCGCCGTGATGCCTATCCTCAATACCAACTCGGTTCTGTTTGCATTGGCGCGGCGCGGGTTGGGTTGGTCTTGCTCTCCAATCTGCTGGCTTGTGCGAGCAACTTTGTAGAATTCAAGGATGAACATCTGACGTTTCACATTGGTGACGAACGCAACTGGTTGAATAAGGCGTATGCTGATTACGACGAGCATAATACACGCCAACTGCTAGACGCCCTGGAAACTCTGGAAAATAAAGTCGGTGCTTTCGAGCGCGACACGATCCCTGGATCGTTCATGTTCAGAAAACAAAGGTTTGGCCCACTCTATGACTTTTGGGTCCGCCACGTGTATTTGCCGATGGGCTTGTCACGCTTTCTGAACAAAATTATTGGAAGGTCATAAATGAGTACTCTCAAGACCATAATCCGCAAATGGGTTCGCAAACACAAACTACTTCGCAATGTACTCCGCAAGCTCTATCGCGCCGGACAATACTATGCCGCGTGGGCTTTGGGCAAGTTCAGGCAAGACAAATTTCAGATTCTGTACGTCAACCCGAATGACATAACCTGTACCGTCTCGAGCGACGATGATACCCTGAAGGGGAATGCGGTATGGCATTTTGGCTCTGTCAGTGCTGGCGATTGGGATCTGAACGGTATCTCCTTGCGCGAACACGGAGACGTCTATACCATTCTAAACCAGCGCCTCAATCAAGGCATAGATTTTGCAGATATCCCTGAATTCATAGCACACGAGAGAGAGATTGAACGTGGTGCTATCATCGATAGCTGCACCACACGCCACGAATACGTCGACAGGTGGCATAGCATAGAAAACTTGTATCACGCGATCCGCGACGGCAGCTACAAAACACAAGCGGAACTTGGGACCGATAATTCACTCGACGAGATTAGAATTCAAATTGGCCGCAAAGGCGCTCTGCTCTTCGAGGAAGGACTGCATCGCCTGGTTATTGCTCAACTGCTGAACCTGGAACAAGTGCCCGTCATCGTCACTCGACGCCACGCCGAATGGGCCAAATTACGGTCCAAAGTGATCAAAATCGCCGTTCAAAGAGGTTTCATCCACCAAACATTCAATCACCCTGACCTCGATGGGATACCGAGGCTGTACGGGAACGAACTGCATGATAAAGCCATGTATGGGGATGACCGTTGGGGTTTCATCGTAGACAGTTTGCCCGTCACGACCGGCTCTGTGCTGGATATTGGCTCGTACTTTGGCTATTTTGCGCACAGGTTTGAGGCTCTGGGATTTGAGTGTTACGCTGTCGAACCCGACCAGGAAAACCTGGCCGTTCTCACGCACTATCGCCAGATGATGGAAAAGGAATTCACAGTGTGGGAGAAATCCCTATTCGACATTAACCAGTTCGAGTTCGACATTGTTTTGGCACTCAACATCTTTCACCACTTGATCAAGGCCAGGCATGACTATGAACAACTGGTCGAGTTTCTTGGAAAAATACGCTGCCAGGCCATGTACTTTGAGCCACAACAGAACTCACAGGCTGCCTACAAGAGCTTTACCGATGAGGAGTTCATCGATTTTGTCATTAGCAACAGCGTGTTAAATCACTCTCGCTTGCTGGGACGTGCAAAGGAAGGCCGAGACGTCTATTTGCTTACAGTTTAGGTTACCTTTTCCCTATCGAACTTATGCGCATTCTTTTTCTTACCTCACGTCTGCCATATCCACCTAACCGGGGGGATCGCTCACGGGTGTTCAACTTTATCAAGCATCTTTCGTGCGCACACGAGTTGAGTCTGGCATCGTTCATTGCCCACGAGTCTGAGCAAGATCACGTAGCGTCGCTGCAACCGTTTTGCCACGACGTGCGAATCGTAATGACGAGTCCCCTCCGCTCAGTAGTGGGAGGGCTATGCAATCTGTGGCGTCCTGATCCACTACAATCGCTATACTATCGTTCCGGGGCGATGCACCGGTTGGTTGATCAACTGTTGGCGGAAAATCAATTTGACACCATTTATGTACACTTGTTTCGGATGGCCCCCTACGTACTACATCGTCCCGACCTGTATCGAATTGTGGACTTGACCGATGTGATTTCACAAGAGCTGGCTCGTTCTATGCCTTATCGCGGTCTAGTCTCGCGCCTGGCCTACGGAATGGAAATGTTGCGCATTCAACGCTACGAACGCCATGTGGCCGAAAATTTTGAAGAGACTTGGCTAGTTTCTGAAGCCGGTAAGCGAGTGCTATCCAAGACCTGTTCGGCAAAAAACATTCAAGTGGTACCTATCGGCGTGAACGAAAATCGGCTATATCCAACAGGGCAGCCATACGAGTCGAACAGTCTAATCTTTGTTGGACACTTGCGCGTCTTTCATAATGTGGATGCGGTGATACACCTGGTGCAAGACGTGCTGCCACTCATTCGGCAACAGATACCAGATTGCACGCTCAAAATCGTGGGCGCTGATCCTGATCCACGCGTTCGGCGTCTGGCTAACGACCCTGCAGTGACCGTGACAGGCTTTGTGCCGGACCTCAACAACTATCTCAACCGGGCTGCCGTTTTCGCTGCGCCGCTGCGATTTGCCGCCGGGGTGCAAACCAAAGTACTAGAAGCTATGGCGACTGCCAGACCCGTAGTGACGACCAGCGTGGTCAATGCCGGGCTGGGCGCTAAGGCTGGCCACGAATTACTCGTCGCTGATGACGCAGAGACAACGGCAAAGCAGATCGTTGCTCTGTTGCAAGATGCGCAGCTCGGGACACGAATTGGGCAAGCTGGACTCCACTTTGTGCACCAAAAGTACAACTGGAACTGCGTCGTGCAGCGTATGAACGCCATCGAAGAACACCTTGCCGCAGAACAGAAATGAGGCAAGCACCATGACGATCTATCTCGACGTCTCCGCTGCCGTACACCGGCGCGCCGGCCTGAGCCGCTATGCCGAAAGCTTGACACGCGCCCTAGTTGCCGCTCACCCGGACCATTACGGCTTATTCTACAATCAAGAGCGCAGCGTTGAACCACTGGTAGGCCTGGAACATCTCCCCGCCCGCACCGTCGCCCTGGGATACAAACCCTGGCGTATGCTCGTCTGGTTGGGACAATTAGCCCGCGTCGGTCTTGACCGATTTCTGCCCGGTGTCGAACTCTTTCACGCCACAGAACACCTCATATTGCCGTTGCGCACCGCCCCCACCATCTTGACCGTCCACGACCTCATCTTTCGCCATATGCCGGATCACCACAAACCCCTCAACCGTTGGTATCTGAACCTGACCTTGCCTCTCTATTGCCGCCGCGCCAGCCATATCATCGCTGTCTCCGAATGTACCCGGCGTGATCTAGTCACCGCCTACGGTTTGCCGCCAGAGAAAATCACAGTGATCTATGAAGCTGCTGCTCCTCACTTTCGTGTGCAGTCACCAGAGACGCTCGTCGACGTCCGCACACGCTACAATCTTCCCGACCGTTACCTGATCTTTGTCAGTACCATCGAGCCACGCAAGAACCTGGCCCGCTTGTTGGCCGCTTTTGAAACCCTTTGGGCAGAGGGGTTGACTGACGGACTCGTTATCGTGGGCCGCCGGGGTTGGCTGTACGACAATTTTTTCGCTCAACTGGAACGCTCGCCCGCTCGAGACGCCGTCATCTTTCCCGGCTACGTGCCGGATGATGACTTACCCGCTGTCTATGCTGGAGCGCAGGTGTGTATCTTTCCCAGCCTCTACGAGGGCTTTGGCCTGCCTGTGCTAGAAGCAATGGCCTGCGGCACGCCCGTCGCCACTTCTTCTACCTCCAGTATCCCCGAGGTTGGCGGCAACGCGGCCCTGTACTTTGATCCGACCGATGTAGAGGAGATCACCAAGGTTACTCGTCGCATTTTGCGTGACACCACTTTGCAAGAGAAAATGCGAGCGCAAGGGTTAGAGCAAGCTGGTCAGTTCTCGTGGGAGCGGGCAGCCAGTGAGACAAAGTCCGTGTACGACGCCGTGCTAAAGCGCGATAAAGCTTGACTTTTAGTCTGCCTGGGGTATGATATGACGGTGTTGTTTCCATTCTCCAACAACACCATACCTGGAACGTCGGAAGAAAGGATTAGTTTTGATGCGCATACTCGTAACCGGTGGGGCCGGTTTCATCGGCTCAAACCTTGTGGACGTCTTGATGAAACAGGGACACGAGGTCACCGTCATAGATAACCTCTCTGTGGGCAAAGCCAGCAACATTGAGCACCACCTAGACAGCGATCGCTTTCACTTTGTCAACGACTCAATCCTCAATATGAGCACGTTAGAGCGGCTCGTCCGCCATACCGACCTAATCTACCATATGGCGGCTGTGGTTGGTCCCAAATATGTGGTGGATGACCCCCTGGGTACCATTGTCACCAACGTGCGCGGCACAGAGAACGTCTTGGAACTGGCCTATAAATATTGGGTGCGCAGCGTCATCGCCTCCAGTTCCGAAGTCTACGGCAAATCCATGGCGGTTCCGTGGAGCGAGGACGATGATCGGCTACTCGGTCCTACCACAGTCAGTCGTTGGTCCTACTCGGACGCTAAGGCGATTGACGAATACTTTGCCCTGGCCTATGCCAAGAAGGGCCTACCCATCTCTGCCGTGCGTTACTTTAACGCCTATGGTCCCCGGCTCGACCCCAAAGGATATGGCAGCGTCATTGCCCGCTTTATCAACCAAGCAATAAAAGACGAGCCACTGACCGTGTACGACAATGGACAACAAACTCGTTGCTTCACCTATGTGTCCGACACGGTTGAGGGCACCATGCGCGCGGCCACTCTCAAAGAAGCGGTGGGGCTGGTTTTTAACATCGGTTCCAACGTCGAAAAGACCATTCTCGAACTAGCGCAACTGATCCGGCAGTTGACCGGTTCCGCGTCGGAAATTGTTCACGTAACTTACGAGGATGCTTTTGGCACACCTTTTGAAGACGTTGATCGCCGTGTGCCTGACGTAACTCGCGCACAAGAGACACTCGGTTTTTTGGCCCAAACCCCTCTCAAAGATGGATTGCAACGCACGTTGGCCTGGTTTCGAGATAAAAAGATTGAAAAGTAGAGGTTTACTCAATGCATTCGACAAAATTCAGTACATTCTGTGACAAAGTTCTGGAAATCGGCTGGCTCTTGGCAGTCGTTATCACTCCGCTCTTTTTTAACGTTTATTCCAGTCGCGTTTTTGAACCAGACAAGTTGACTACTCTGCGCACAGTTGCCCTCATTATGGCCGCCGTTTGGGTAATCAAATACATTGAGGAGTTGGTCAGTGGACAGCGTGAGATCGGAGTAACCTGGCGCACGCCATTGGTCTTTCCTACTCTTTTTATGATCATTGTCTATTTTCTCAGTACTGTCCTATCTGTCACCCCCTGGGTCAGCTTTTTTGGTTCCTACCAACGTTTGCAGGGCACGTATACGACGTTGGCCTACGTTATGGTGTTTCTAATCGTGTTGCAAGGGATGCGCACACGGGAGCAACTTGAGCGCCTGATCACAGTTATTATTCTCAACAGTCTTCCCATTGCCCTCTATGGTCTCATCCAGCGTAACAAGTTGGACCCCCTGCCTTGGGGTGGAGACGTAACCCGGCGGGTAGCCTCCAATATGGGGAACGCCATCTTTGTCGCCGCTTATCTGATTATGGTCACACCTCCCACGTTGGCCCGGATCGCGAACGCCTTTCGCTCTATCTTGACCGACGAGGAGACCAGTGTAGCAGACATCCCCCGCGCTGCTGCCTACATATTCATCTTGCTCGTTCAGTTGATTGCCACTTTTTACACCCAGAGCCGTGGTCCCTTGATGGGGCTTTTGGCCAGCTTGGGAGTATGGGGATTTCTAGGACTGCTGACACTCCAACAAGCCGCCCGACAGAAACAGCCTTTTCACCGCCAAGAACTTTCAAAAGACCTGGGGCTGGGATTGGCTTTTGGGGTTGGCAGCCTGGTGGCAGCAGCTGCGACCGGGGCACTGCTCTATTTTGCAAGTGGAGCCTTTGTGGGACCAGAGAGTAGCCTGCCTCAAGGGATCGCCGCGATCGGAGCGGTGTTGGCTCTATTGGGGACTTGGCTGGCTTTTATCGTCAACCGCCAGGGCTGGCGTTGGCTGTGGATTAGTGCACTAGTAATGGTGGTATTTGCCGCCGTTGGATTCTTTGCCGTCAATCCGGGCGGACCGCTCAATGATTGGGCTAGAAATCAATCCTCGTTGCGGCGGGTGACCAATGTTCTCGATTCCAGCGGCGGCACGGGTATGGTCCGTAACCTGATCTGGGAGGGAGGTGTGGATCTATTCATACCTCACGATCCCATCGAGTATCCACCGACAGAAACATATCCCGAGGGACATTCTGACTCTTTTAATTCTTTACGCCTCTTTGTAGGGTATGGGCCAGAATCCATGTACGTGGCTTACAATTCTTTCTATCCCCCGCTATTGGGTCACTTTGAGTCGCGCACTGCATCTCCTGACCGTTCCCACAATGAGACGTTGGACTCGTTGATTATCACCGGTATTTTGGGACTTGTCGCTTATCTCTGGATCTTTGGCAGCGTGTTCTACTATGGCTTGCATTGGTTGGGTTTCTTGCCATCCGACTGGCGGCGTACGCTCTTTTTTGCCCTGCTGGCCTTAGGGGCAGTCGCTGCCACCGCAGTGGTGGTTCCGATGGTCGGGTATCAATTCTTTGGTTTGTCCATTCCAATTGGGATGGTTGGTGGGTTGTTTCTCTACATGGTCATCTATGCTTTTTCTGTGTACTGGGATCCAGAACCAGTGCCAGAGGCTCACCCTTATTCCATTCTATTAATCGGTATTCTATCGGCCGTGGTAGCTCACTTTGTCGAGATCAACTTTGGTATTGCCATTGCCTCCACACGCACCACCTTTTGGACATATGCTGGCGCTTTTGTCGTGGCCGGGCTGGGTCTTGTTCGAGAACGAGAGACCAAATCGCTAAGAAAAGAGGGGACCGCGGGAAATAAAAAATCAACAAACGGGAAACGCAAAAAGCGGCGCAAGGTCGCTCCGCCGCCGCCGGCACAACCAACTCTGCCGGCCTGGTTGTGGTCGACGCTCGCCGTAGCCATTATTGGCGGATTTGTTCTGGGCACACTCTCCTTTGACTTTGTCACCAACGCCGAACGCATCACGAGTCCCCTGGAAATTGTCTGGCGCGCGATCACCATCTTGCCAAACAGAAATGCGCCGGATGCCGCGCGGAATGCCTGCCTAGTCCGATGGGACCCGATCAAAGAAGAATGTCAATCGTATGGTGCACTGCTGATCTTTGGCCTCACCTGGATTATGAGTGCAGTCATCGTCATCTCGGAGATGGCCAAGAGCGGCGCGTTTCGTGAGCGCAAGGGGGACGGAACGCTGGCCACAGTTTTGTACATGACGATTTCGCTGACGGTGGGATTTGGGTTTGCCCTGACATTGGCTGGTCGCCAGGCCGCGTTGATGAACATTCAGGCCCAGACCATGGATGATGTGCTTGGTATCGCCAGCAGTGTCGCTGGTTTTTTGACATCCTATTATGGATTCATCATCTTTGTATTACTTGGCGGTGGATTCATGCTCTTCTTGGGCGTCCAGCGGCAACCCCGACAGACTGTGCATCCTTGGAGTCTGATCGCACTCCTCGTATTAATGGTACTGGTCAGTGCCATCGTCGTAGAAACCAACTTGCAACCCATTCAGGCCGACATCATCTACAAACAAGCCGATCCCTATGATCGGCAAAAGCAATGGCAGGTGGCTGTCGAACACTATAAACGCGCAATTGAACTGGTCCCCAAAGAGGATTTTTACTATTTGTATCTGGGGCGTGCGTATCTGGAGTGGGCTTCATCTCTTAATGATCCCGTGGCGCGAGACAATATATTGCGTGAAACAGAACAAACGTTGGTCAAGGCCCGTGAGATCAATCCACTCAATACAGACCACAGTGCTAACCTGGCTCGGATGTATCGTCGCTGGTCTGACTTTGCCCAGGGAGAGCAAGAGGTGCGCAGTGAACGGCTTTTAGAGTCATCAGAAAATTACGAGATTGCGACCATGCTCAGCCCCCAAAACGCCATTCTTTGGAACGAGTGGGCCATGCTCCATATCTACGGTCTGGGTGATCAGGCCGGGTACGAACGCACACTCCAACAATCCCTGGACATTGATGACGAGTTTGAGCAAACCTGGTTGATGTGTGGCGACGTCAATTCCCAACAGAGTAACCTGGAAGAGGCGATCATTTGTTATGAAAAAGCACTCGAGCTTAAGCCTCGTAACGCGCAAGTCTGGATAGCGATGGGAAATGCATATCGCCAGGCGGAACAAATGGAAAAAGCGGTCGATGCGTACAAAGAAGCGCTCGAACTCAAGCCTCGCAGCGTGCAGTACTGGCGGGTGTTAGCAGACACGTACATTGCAACGCAAGAATGGGATGACGCCATCCAGGCGCTCAACCAAGTCGTCGAGATAAAACCAAATGCAAACGACATTTGGAACATTCACCAAGTACTGGCACAATTGTACTTTCAGACCGGTCAACTGGATCAGGCGCTCGTACACGCCCAGACAGCCCTGGAATCAGCTCCGGAAGATCAACAGAATGCAGTGCAAACTCTGGTGATGCAAATTCAGGCTACAATGGAAACACCACAACCATGACCGTATATCTGCTTGCCTTTGCGGGTGCGCTGGTGCTGGCCGTTGGGGTTACTCCTGTAGCACGTTGGCTGGCCCCACGAGTGGGCGTTATGGACCAACCCGAAGCACGCAAAATTCACATTCGTCCTGTCCCCCGGATGGGAGGTGTGGCGATTTATCTATCCGTCATCGTCGCCGCACTTTTCCTGGGGGAGCGACGCAACTTTAACGAGTTTGGCGCTATTCTCATTGGCGCTACGGGCGTCTCCTTTATGGGCTTGGTAGATGACCGATGGGGCCTGCGACCACTGGTCAAGATGCTTGGTCAGATTTTGGCTGCGTTATTGCTCTATGCCAACGGCATCTATGTGGGCACGTTTCACCATCCGATCCTGGATTTGATCGTGACGGTGTTGTGGGTAGGCTATATCACCAATGCGATCAACTTTCTCGATAACATGGATGGGTTGGCCGGCGGGATTTCCGCCATCGCGGCTGCCTTTTTCGCTTTGATGTGCGCGTTTACCGGACAATACTTGGTTGGCGCGCTCTCCATCGCCGTGTTGGGGGCCTGTTTGGGCTTTTTGTTCTACAATCTCAACCCGGCCAACATCTTTATGGGAGACTCGGGATCCTTGTTCCTTGGATTTACCCTGGCCGCCACCAGTATCAAATTGAGCTTTCCAGAAAACGTCACCTTTGTCACGTGGATGGTGCCGGTATTGGTACTGGGATTGCCTATTTTCGACACAATGTTGGTCATCATCTCGCGCCTACGGCGGCGGCTGAATCCAGCCACCACGCCCGGCAGGGATCATATCTCACACCGCCTGACGACCACAGGAATGACCAAACGCGAGGCCGTTCTTACGCTTTACGTCGTCTCATTCATTCTGGGCCTGTTGGCGACCTTTGTCACCCAGGCTTCTGTCTTGGAGGGCTATATCGTCGGTGGGCTTGTCGCTCTGGTTGGCGTCTATGCCCTATGGCACGTCGAACGCCCGCCATTCTTCAATCACAAAAACACGGACAAAGAGGTACACGTATGAAAGGTGTCATCACTATTGCCGGCTATGGAACGCGCTTTTTACCAGCGTCCAAAGCGATTCCCAAAGAAATGTTCCCCATCGCCGGGATCCCGTTGATCCAACACCACGTGGAGAGTTTGGTGGCGGCGGGTATTACTGAGATCATCGTCGTCGTGCGCGAGGGGGGCGGAGTCGTCCAACGTCACTTTTCGCCCACTCCTGCCCTGGAACAGCACCTGGAAAAGTCGGGCAAGCAGCAGGTACTGGAGGATATGCGGCGCATCTCCCAGATGGCCGACATTGTCTTTGTGCGCCAGCCCGAAACCCTGCCTTACGGCAACGGTTCTCCCGCCCTGGCCGCTCGTCCCTGGTTAACTCCCGGTGAGCCGTTCTACTATATGTTTGGCGACGACATTATCATTAGTGATGCACCGGTGCCACGACAGATGCTCGATGCATTCAACCAGTTTCAACCTACGGCCATCCTCGCCGTGCAGCGTGTGCCAGACGAAGAGACCCACCTGTACGGCTGCGTAGAACTGAAACCCGGCTCTGAGAACGAAATGGCGCGCATCATCGAAAAGCCCGCACCGGGTACCGCCCCATCCAACTGGGTTCAGATCGGTCACTTTGTATTTACGCCTGAACTGTTCGATGTGCTGCAAGGTTCCGAGGTAGGAAAAGGCGGCGAACTTTGGCTGGCCGACGCCATCGACCGGCTGGCAGCCCATTCATCCGTCATCGCACAACCCATTGACGGCTTGTGGATGGCCGCCGGAGACCCGCTTCGCCAACTAAAGGCGAACATCGAGCTAGCCCTGCGGCGCGACGACATGCGGGACGACCTGATTGCTTACCTGCGTGCGCTAGAGCCGTAATCACGTTTTGACAATATCCCTGGCACGTCCAATCATGGTATAATAGTACCTGAGCATTAAGCAACGCGGGCGAGGTTATGGCATCCGATTCTCTGATTGGTCGTACCATTGGTGTTTACGAGGTCCTGAGCAAAATCGGCCAGGGCGGCATGGCCGAAGTCTACCAGGGCTTTCATCCGGCCCTGCGCCGTTATGTTGCCATCAAACTGATGGGGCGTTCCCTCCAAACCGACGATAAAGTCTCCCAACGCTTCCAACGAGAAGCCCAGGCCATCGCATCCCTGCGCCACCCTAACGTCGTCCAGGTCTTTGACTTTGGCGCTTTCGAGGGCGGCCACTACTTGGTGATGGAGTACGTGGAGGGAACCGACCTGCGCGGCGAGATCGACCACCGACACGAAGAGGGCCGGAGCTTTTCTCCCAACGAAATCCTGGACATCCTGGAGCAAGTAGCCAGCGGGCTTGATTACGCCCACTGGCGGGGCATCGTCCACCGCGACGTCAAACCGGGCAACATCCTCCTAACCACCGACGGCCAGGCGATCCTGACAGACTTTGGCCTGGCCATGCTCCGCGACCGGGTCAGCCAGGTCTCTATCGGCCACACTTTTGGCACACCGGCCTACATCGCGCCGGAGCAGGCAATGGACTCGCGCACCGCCGTCCCCCAATCCGACATTTACTCCCTGGGAGGATTGCTCTACGAGATCACGACCGGACGACTGCCCTTTGACGCCGAGTCTCCCATCAGCCTGGCCCTCAAACACATCAGTGAGGAACCCACGCCGCCCCGCCAACACGCGCCGCACCTGCCCCAAGCCGTCGAGGCCGTCATTCTGCGGGCACTGGCCAAGGACCCCGTCGACCGGTTCCCCACCGCCCAGGAAATGGTGGACGCGTTGCGCCAGGCGTGGGCGCAGGACGAAGTCGAGTCCGAAGAGACTGTGCTGTCTCTCGCATCATTGCCGGGCGGCCCGCCGCCCCCGCCACCTCCGCCAGTTGACCAACCATCTCCGATTTCTCAACCTGTGGAAGAACCTGTGCTCACCGAAGTTATCTCGTCTCGCTCACAGCCCCCGTCTCGGGGGCATCTCTCCGGGGACGAAACGTTGAGCCAAGATGAACCCCCGCCCACCGAAAAACGACGAAACTGGCTCCTATGGGCGGGGCTGCCCATTCTCTTTCTGATCATTTTGATCGCTTTCCTGGCTGGCAAGCAAAGAGGCGTGCCCGTTGCCGTCGCCTCGGTCACGCCTTCGCCTACGTCTCCTGCACCCATCGCCACCAAGCCTCCAACCCCGACGGAGACGCAGCCCCCCACCCCGACTCTGTCCCCCACGTCCGAGGTAACAGCGACGACCGCAGCCACCGTTTTATCCAGCTCGCCCGTGCCTTCTCCAACCAACACACCTACACCGACGCCGACCGAGACCCCCACACCGACACCCTCGCCCACTCCTACGCCCCTCCCCACCGACACTCCCACGCCCACTCTAACCCCGACGCTGGCTCCCGGAGAGGCCACGACACGCCCTGTGGATGGTATGACAATGCACTTTGTCCCCGGCGGCCCTTTCCTGATGGGCGCAGCCGACGACACCGACGCTTTCTCGCGCGAGGAACCACAGCACGAGGTCATCCTCAGCCCCTTTTGGATGGACGAGACCGAAGTGAGCAACGACCAATACCGCCGCTGCGTCGACGCGGGCATCTGCACCGAACCCGCCAATTACGCCACCAACGACGTTACCCCTTACGACGACCCGGCGCAGGGAGACTATCCCGTCATTTACATCACCTGGACGCAGGCCGACGCCTACTGCGGGTGGCTGGCCGACGAAACCGGGTGGAACATCAGCCTGCCCAGCGAGGCCCAGTGGGAAAAAACGGCTTCGTGGATTCCTGGCGACGATCTCAAACGACGCTATCCCTGGGGAGACGAAGAGCCTGACTCGGCGCGCCTCAACTATCTGGGCAGCGGTCGAGGCCGCCCCGTTGCCGTCGGCAGTTATCCCACAGGCGCCAGCCCCTACGGCGTCCTGGATATGGCCGGCAACGTTTGGGAGTGGGTGGGCGACTGGTACGCCTCCGACTATTACGACACGCCCAACCTGCCCGCCGACCCCACCGGTCCCGCCCAGGGGACCAACAAAATTATGCGCGGCGGCTCTTGCGGCTATGGAGCACGGTACGTCCGTGCCACCCACCGCGAGGTGGCGGGCGATTTTGAAAAGGCCAAGGGAGACGCCCTGGGCTTTCGGTGCACCGTCAACCAAGAGCAACTACCCTGACAGAATCGCGTATGTATCATCTCAATAATCCGGCGCAATTGTACTGTAGCCGCGATTTCCATATCGCGCCAGCCCGGCGAGGTATGGAAACCTCGGCTACGTTGCCCCGACTTTTTGACAAGATGCGGAAACCTACTAATGAATAGGGTGCAGATACTCTCAATTACCAGTAGGAAATTTCGAGGGATTTGCGTCTGTCATGTCAATTTCTCGTGTGAATTTCTGCCAATGGCGGGACAAAACGCACGAATTTCTCGAATTTGGGGCGAATTTCCGCAAGCAATCAAGATAAACCACATTTCTAGACGGTTTTTTTTGCAGAACACCGGTTCTGGTAATTAGGAGTATCTGCACCCTAATGAATAAGCACCCTTCCCAGCATCAAACATTGGCCGAGTCGCGCCTGGCCACCATCGCCGCGCTCCAGCAGATTGACGACAGCACCCTGGCCCAACTCACCCGCCTCACCCTGCCCAAGATTCGGGCGATCCAACAAGAGGTCGCCCAGGTGCTGCCCGCCGGCAACCTGCCCGCGTTCGTGTTGAGCGGACTAGTCAAGCTCAAGGGCCGCCGGGTCACTCCAGACCGGGTTCAGCAGGACGTCGCCGCGCTCCTGCGAGGAATCAGCCTGCTCCCTCGCGGGCTGTACGGTGTCTTTGTCGTTGGGCCTGCCGCCGTCCTTTATGCTTATCAAAAGTTGCTGCAACTGTCAGGCAAAGACCTGGACAGCGCCTTTCCCCAGGGTGCGTGGCAGTTCTACATCGAATTCGGCCTGCGCGAGGACGCCGCCCACCACACCAACGAGACGGTCGGGTTCCAGCGACTGGTTCCCGCTCCCATCGACCCGGTCACCGAGGCCAGCGCCTGGGTCTGCGCAGCGATGGAGACCCTGTACCACTATGATGACCTCCTGAACGCCGATTGGACCGAGCGCGTGATGCTGCGTCTCCTCCTGGAAGAGGCTATCCAGGCCGGGGGCTCCGCTCGCCCGCCTTTTGCCACCCTGGTGCGAGATTGGCACGCGGCCCGCCCGTACCACCGTCCAGCCGACGGTTCGGACTATTTGCCCCATCGCCGGGCCGTTTTCCAGAATTTCCTGCAAGAGCGGCTCGCCGCCCTGCCTGCAACTGCCCAAAAGCGCTTTCACCAACAATACCAGACCCGCCAGAAAAAAGAACTCGCCGCGTACCAGGAACAGATGAGCATCCTGGCCGCCCTGGAACCGGACCGCTACCACGAGCAGAAGGCATTTATCCCTCTCTGGCGGGCGTCCGTCGCTTTTGTCTGGAAGAGCCACACCTACGTGCTGCCCGCTTGCCAAAAGGACGAGCGCGGCAGCCCCCTGTACTACCCGCCATCCCCCGATGACGGTCCACCCCGCCCTCTCTACGCTCTGCCCGGCGGGGAACTGTGCGACGCGAACAGTCAATCGCTCGCAGTGGACCGCAGCGGGCGGGTCTGGCACCCGGGAAACGAGCAACTTTTGGGCCACCTGCGCCCCCCATCCCCGGAGACGATTCACAGTTGGTTAGCCCCCATCCTCTCGACGCGCGATCCGGGCACGCCCCCCACGTTGGACCTATTACTGGCCGAAAGCCCGCGCTCGCTCCAGCCGCAGCTGCGCGAAAAGCTGCCCGTCGCTACCCGGGCCGAGCTAGACGTCTTGCGCCGCGCGCCCATCATCGTCAACTGGGACCCCCGTCCCCACCAGCTTCCGTTGGCCTACATCCGGCGCGGGCGGCGCGGCATCGGCGACCACGCCCTCACCATCTGTCGCACCGGCCAGAGCGCTGTCTTTGACCAATCCCACGTCTTTTTCGACGGGACGTGGGGCATGGCCGTGTCCGAGGTGATGACGGGGAGCGCGATCCATTGGTATAGCCGCATAGCAAACCATCCCGCTGCGCCGACGGCTTTTTCTCCAGCGCCACTGATCCTGCGCGGCACATCAGAGGTCAAAGCCCTGGCCCAGCCCCATCGCCAACCCCGCGAGGCGTCCGCTGAGTCAGGCAACATCGATATGCGCGGCCTGCGCAGCCTGCGCAAATGGCTCCGGCAGCGCGGCGTCACCCTCACCGTCAACGACCTGCTGCTCCTGTACCGATTCTTCCACGCGGCCCAATACCGACCCTCTCCGGCGCTCGTGCAGGAACTGCAAGCCTTTCGCAGTCGCGCCCAATCCACAGAGGCCCGTGCCGCGCTCCAGTCGATCCAGGATACGTGGGCGCGCTTCCGAGAGACGAACCCCGCCCTGCTCATCCCGATGGATGCCAGCAACGTCTCGCCCCAAGAACGAATCTTTCCCACCACCTTTCGCAATCCTCTGATCGAGATCGGGGACCGATTCGCCGCTGCCCAGGAGCAGTACCGCGCCCTGCCCATATCGGGTCGCGGCTCAGCGGCTCGGCGGCACGAGATCGAGCCCGAGTCTCTCCAAACCTGGGCCGCCTTTGACCAGGCCCGCCGGGAACTCTTGGCCTATCTCAAGACCTTTGGAGAATTATTGGATGCCCTCAAAGCGGTCACGATGCGGGGAGAGAGCTTTAACACGGCCACCATCCGGCTGCTGGCCCACTTGCCCACCTCGATGCAGCATCTCTTGGATCAAATCCCCCAGCGCATCGGCGTCCTCAACGAGATCATTAAAGGGAATGAAGTCTTTTCCAACGTGGGCCGCGTCGCGCCGGGCACTTTTCTCACCCGCTTTGCCAGCGCCAAGGACGACGGTGAGACCAAAGAGCTGGTCTGGGGCGTCCTCACCGACGACCGGGACCAGATGTGGATCAGCCTGCGCGACTTTCGGCCCTTTGTCCCCCAGCTCCTGGCGCTGGGAGAAACCGCGCTGGCCGACTCGTTGGCCCAGGACTATTTGGACAGCTATGTGACGGGTCTCAATCGCTTCGTCGCAGACCTCGGTGACATCATTGCTCTGAAAGGCTAAATGACTTATAATCGACCACCGAATCGCCGCTGCATCTGGTGGAGCAGGTAGACAAAGGGGGCACAATGGCAATTTTGTTCGGTATTTTCCTCGTTCTCGTCGTCGGTATCCTGCCGATGGTCGTTTACGCGCTCATCCTGTCGTGGTTCGACCGTTACGAAAAAGAACCACTGGGTCTGTTGATCGCCGCTTTCCTTTGGGGAGCGATTCCGGCCATCGTCTTTTCCATCATTGCCGAGCTTGTTTTAGACATTCCCATCGCCTACTTTGTCGACCCCGTGGCCGCCGGTGTGATCGGGATCGCCGTGATCGCCCCCATCGCCGAAGAGATTTTCAAGGGATTGGCCCTCGTGATCCTGCTGCTCTTTTTCCGCAAAGAGATCGACAGCCCCCTCGACGGCATCATCTATGGCGGGCTGGTCGGGTTTGGCTTTGCGGCTGTGGAGAATATCGTCTACTTTGCCGGTGCGTTTGCCACGTCTGGTGCAGCGGGAGTCCTTTTGCTGACCGTATTCCGTGCCTTTGTCTTTGGCCTCAACCACGCTTTATTCACCGGCCTGACCGGCCTGGGGCTGGCGCTGACGCGCACCTCGCCCAAATGGGTGGTAAAAATCGGCGCGCCTGTCCTGGGCCTGCTCTTGGGAATGACGGCGCACGCCATTCACAACGGCACAGTCATCGCCGCCGATTTGTGCTGGCCCTGTCTGTTCACCTTTCTCTCAGACTGGGGAGGCGCACTGATCCTGTTCGGCATCATCATCTGGACCTCGGTGCGAGAGCGGCAGTGGATCGTCAACTTTTTGGTCGACGAGATCGAAAGAGGCACCCTGAGCCGGGACGAGTACGAGGTGGTCTGTTCCTACGTCAATCGGGTGACGGTGCGGGCCGACGCGCTCTTTCGGGGGCAGTGGCGGCGGTGGTGGGACCTGGGCCACTATTACCGTTTGGCAACGGAATTGGCCTTTGACAAACGCCGCCTGACCCTCTTCCCGGATGAAAAAGATACGCGGGCACGCATCGTGCAACTGCGCAGACAAGTGACAAAGTTGGGGAGACAACTATCCCCTGGGCAGTAGAGGGCTCGCCCTCAGACAGTAGAGCGGGTTGATTTTGGCGAAACGTGAGGACAAAGTATGGACACAAAAGATATAGACAAGCCAGCAGACATCACGATAAAAACCGACACGGATAGCGTGAGAATTTCATGGCAATACGTTGCAAGTGGATTGGGCATCGTGGCAGGATTCTGGATATTCTCTTTGATCTTTATCTGTATGGGTATCCAGGAAGAGAGCCGCCAGATTGCATTCTGCGCTTTCTTCCCTGCGGGTATTCTATCTCTCACAATGCTCTACTATCTCTTGCTGTGGATTCTAAACGAAAAGGTCATCGAGGTTACCCAAGATTCGCTCTCAACCAAGTGCGAGGGCCCCGTCCCCTGGCTCGCATCCGACCACCTGCTTGACTCGGCAAACATCAAGCAAGTGTACATCATAAAAAGAGTTACCGGAGGACGATCCTCAACTACGTATTACGATGTCTACGTTTTGACTCGAGATGAACAGCACGAGAAACTAGTAACCGTGTCTAATGGGGATTGGGCTTTGTACATAGAGCAAGAAATCGAACGCTTTTGGGGGATCGAGGATCAGGTAGTGCGGGGAGAATGGCGGCCCACCCCATACCTGTGGGACAAGTAACGTGATGCAGCATAGCCCCTTGTGGGCGACTTGCAAGGGCACAAGCGGGCACAAGGCCCTATGCTACGGGATTCTCCAATAGCAACCAGTAGCATTCAATAACACAAAAGCAGAGCCACTGAATCTAATCAGTGGCTCTGTGTTTTTGGCGGGAGTGAATGAGAGTCGAACCTACCGCGGCTCGCAAGGCCTTTTCCGCCAAAAACATAATGGTCAACAAAAACTTGCACACTCTGTCAGCTAGGCTTTTTGACAAATTCCTCAATTACGTTTATAATTGGTATATACCAATATACCAATTACAAGGATTATCTTTCAATAGACAGTGGAGTATTATGACAAACGACAAACAAACAGCATCTATCTGGAGTGCGAAACCGCGCGAGACGGCCCAGGCCCGTTTCTCTGATGGACGGATCTTTGAAGCGCCTGTAGGCACATCGGTAGAGCGGTATGTTAGGCTGGCAGTTGGCGATAGCCCTGTCCCCGCCATCGCTGCCTTGGTCAACGGCGATCTGCGAGAACTGACTTATCTAATACAATCCGACGCACGGGTAGACCCTGTGCTCCTCTCTGATTCCGACGGTGTGCGCATCTACCGCCGCTCTCTCGCCTTTTTGCTGGTGACCGCCGTGCGCGAGTTGTTCCCCGAGGCTCAGGTCTTTGTGGATCACACACTGCCCTTTGGCGGTTTCTTTTGCAAGGTCCGTGGGCGAGAGCCGTTCAATGCCGAGGAATTGACTCGGATCAAAACTCGGATGCAAGAGATCGTTGCCAATGACGACGCCATCACCCGCGAGTTTGTACCGCTCGATGAGGCCGTTCAGATGTTCTGCGACCGGGGTGAGGGCGAAAAAGTCCAGTTGCTGAAACGGCGGCACAAGGATTATCTCAGCCTCTACAGCTTGCGTGGTTTGCGCGACTATTTCTACGGCTATATGGTCCCATCGACCAGGTATCTTTGTTTTTTTGACCTTCACTTGTGGCCCCCTGGCTTTGTGCTCCAATACCCCCGTCGCCATCGTCCGACAGAGCTTCTCCCGGCACAACACTATCCTCACCTGCTGGCGATCTTTCAAGAGTACGGCGAGTGGCTGCGGTTGCTTGGCGTAGAGTCGGTGAGCGGATTAAACGAGGCCATCACCAATGGCCGCATTCGAGAGATCATTCTCGTTTCGGAAGCACTACACGAGCAGCGCATTACCCAAACCGCCGAAATGATCAACCGCCGACGGGACCAGTTGCGCTTGGTGCTCGTCGCTGGCCCCTCGTCTTCTGGCAAGACCACCTTTTCCAAGCGACTCTCGATCCAACTACTAGCCCACGGCATCCGTCCCTTTTCCTTGGCATTGGACAACTATGCCGTAGAACGGACAGAGACGCCCCGGGACGAACACGGCGAATACGACTTTGAAGCATTGGGAGCGATCGACGTAGCGTTGTTCAACAAGCACCTCCTGGCCCTGATGCGCGGCGATAAGGTACAACTCCCCCGCTATAACTTTCACACCGGGCACAGAGAAAAGGGTGAGATCGTGCAACTGGGGCCCGACCACATCATCATTGTGGAAGGCATTCACGGCCTGAACCCCTCACTGGTGCCATCGGTACCAGAAGAGTCAATCTTTCGCGTCTACCTCTCTGCCTTGACACAGCTCAACATTGACCGCCACAACCGGGTGCCGACGACGGACACGCGCCTCATCCGCCGCACCGTGCGGGACGCCGTCTACCGGGGATACACGGCCGAAGAGACGTTAAAGCGATGGGAGAGTGTGCGGCGGGGAGAAAAGCAACACATCTTTCCCTACCAAAAGCACGCCGACGTGATGATCAACACGGCACTGGTCTACGAACTGGCAGTGCTCAA
>JAAEPW010000019.1 GCA_024232355.1 Chloroflexota bacterium
CTCTGATACACGTTGCAGGTCGTTGGTGTGGATGTGTTGACCACAGCCCACACACCATTGGTGAGCGGCAAAATGCGCCGCGAGTTGCCGCCGCCAGCCGTGGCTGGTTTGACTGTGGATACCCTGGTGTCTTTCGTAGAATGTCTGCAAGCGCGTCACAGCGTCTGTGGAGCCAGGGGGCAACCTTGGTGTAGGTGGTTTCGGTACACTGATTGATATGGGTGCCGGGATCGTTGGAAGTGATGGATCAGGGAGCTTGGCTCTGTTCCAGCAGGCCGGGCAAGCCCAGGCCGTGTTGATCCAAGCATCCTGAACAAACTCGGCATACACGCGCCAATGAAACTCTGGCATCCCACTGTGTTGAGAGAGGCGACCACAACCGACACATTGCATGCCTTCGGGCGCATAGCTGCCTTTCTTGATCCATTTCTGCCCCGGAGGTGTGTGTGGATGCTCGTCGTAGAATGTCGTGAGACGTTCTACCGCCATACGACTACCAGGAGCGTTCGTTTCCACTTTGTCCACCTGCTCGGCCAAGGCAACTCGACATCCTGCCCGAGTGAGCACAGAAAGGCTTTCATCCAGGACAGAAACAGCAACAGAAACAACCGGCACACGTTGCTCTCCGAGTGTCACTGCGCGGTAACCGGGTACATGATCGTTGGTCCCCAAAACGTCCAACACATTTTTCGCATCATCTCCATAGGTCTCGTAGCCGTGACCACGGAGAAGAAAGACGATAGATTCAGGGTATTGCTGTTTGAGCGCCAGATACTCGTTATAGTGGCGAGCGTGCCCGGCGGTTGGTTGGATGGTGTCTGTATCATTCGACTTGAGTGTGTGCATATCGTTACCCTCGCATCTGTGGTTTGCATTCTCGCAGATGTGCAACCAGGGCATCGGTTTTATCGTTGTCGTACCCGGCCTCGATCATGCTGGCAAATTCGAGCATCGTCACTGTCGAGTTCATCGGAATCAGAAACCCGCACGCCGCCAGAGCATGTTGCTCCATTTCGGTCAATTGTCGTTCTGATTCTGCGCACACGCCGCGACCATTTTTTGTGATCAGTACCGGATTATGGTCAGCATCATCAAGCTCAATCCAACCTCGGTTTGCACACAGCCAGGCGCGGCCATTCGCATCAACGGCCACATCGCCGACACTCATCGACGTATGGTATACACCGGCACGGGCAACGAGGTCCCGCGCTTCGCCGTTGGGTGACCACACGCAACCTTGCATCTCCCGGTAGAGATCATCCAGACTCTCGGATTCTGTCTGCCGAATGAAAGCGTGGGTGCGAGGTGGAAGGAACGAAAAGCTATCATCCACGGTGAAGGGTATCCGTCTGCAATAGAACACTTGGTAATTCATATCTGTCTACCTCCTCTAGTTTGCTATCTGCTCTCTCCACACCTCGAAAGGTATGGAGAGAGCGATTCGTCTTATGCTGCCGGTATACGCCAGAGCATATCCCGGCCTAGAGCCTGCACCCTGCCCGTCTGTCCATCCGGGAGACGGTAATGCAGCCATCGACCTTTGACCCGTTCGGTGGTGACCGTTGCCCAGCCCTTGAAATGTCCCATATCTACCTCGATGGTGTCGGGGATGTCGGCAGGGAGCTTGCGTTTCTTGGGCTTTGCCTCAATCTCTTGCGCTTTGTCGTAATGAGGCTTTGGATATCTGTCCGGCAGATCGTCAGGCGCGCTGGTCAACTCGAACTGGACTAGCGTAACCCGGCGGGCGTAAGCAACCGACTCGTCGAGGCTCAAGTCCCCAACGTAGCGTCCTTCGACGTCCGGATCGGGCAGCAATTGCCACTCGCCACCGGTCTCGACCTCGCTACGGAAATACCATACCCACCCGCTACCATATCGTTGCCCGTCCTGGTCTTTGTAAGGGTTGAGCACCATATACTGCTCTCCCTCAAAGTAGACCTGGGAGCCATTGTCACCAAAGGTCAGAGTGTGTGTCGGTTCGCCGAAAATATCGGCCGGGAGACGAGATTCGTCGTGATCCAGGTCGATCTGAATCTGATGGCCGAACCCTTGCAGAAATTCCTCAAGTTGATGGACACATTTCTCGGCACTTTCGGCTTGCACCGCGATCTTGCCCCCACACATAAAATGCGTGGGGCCATAGTCGTGGGTGTGATACTGGGCCGTCCACGTTCCCTCGGTGGCCTCTACGCCTATGGCCGGTGCGATCGGTCCGGTGATGCGTAGCACATCGCCGACCCACGAACGTTGACGCATCGTGCCTTTCAAATAGAGCACATGCGTTCCCTCGAACGGTGCAGTCGGTTGGCCGTCTATGTAGGGCATTGCGACCTTGCTCGCTCCAGCTTCCGTTGCTATGATGTACCCAGGGGGCACAGGCCACCCGGCGTCGGCTAGAGCCGATAGAATGTAATTGACTCGATTCTGATTTGGGTTCTTGCCCAGTTCCTCGTGCAAGGCAGACGCATCACCCTCGAATCGTGCGGCGAGTTTACCTTGCCGCTTATCCAGAGGGACATACTGCCATTCTCGGCGAAAAACCTTGTCAGGCCCTTGCGGACCCCCTGGCATGAACGGAGCCAGGAGAGCGTCTGCTTTGTCCGGGTCAACCTCATCTGCATCGCGCAGGTTGCCGTCAGCA
>JAAEPW010000020.1 GCA_024232355.1 Chloroflexota bacterium
CAGTGCGTTGCATCTGGAATGATTCGGGAGCGAGAGGGTAATTATGGCCGCTAGGTCTGATCAAAAGCAATTGTTTTCGACATCAAAGGTTCCCCCCTTTTTATATTTGCGTAAATGGGCCTGGGCCAAGCAACGCTTATCTACCCGTTGGGCGGTAGCGCCGTTGTTCATACTCGATACATTGAGCATCATGCTCAGTATGTTTGTGGCGTATCAACTGCGTTTCCGGTTGATGGATTATCAGTCCAATCTATCGAGCGTTTTTTACGTTCACCTGGCCTGGGTTGCGATTCCATTGTGGCTGCTCATTTTTGCTTCTTACCGTTTGTATCACATAGATCATCTCTTTGGTGGTATGCGGGAGTATGCCAGCGCGGTCAACGCTTGTACGGCTGGCCTGGTCGCTTTGGTCGTCTATAGTTTCCTGAACCGGTATACCGAGCACGATATCTCGCGAGGATGGTTGGCGCTGGTGTGGATGCTTGCCATTATCATCGTAGTTTTTAACCGGTTTACGTATCGACATTTAGTTTATCGTTTGCGGGAACAAGGTCTATTTGTCCGGCGAGCATTGGTGGTGGGGGCCAACGAGGAAGGGCGAGCGGTAGTCGCACAACTGCGCGCCAAGCCGACCGCAGGGGTAGAGGTGGTGGGCTTTGTGGAACCGTCACTGTGCCAGGGGATGCGGGTGGA
>JAAEPW010000021.1 GCA_024232355.1 Chloroflexota bacterium
ACTTCGTGGGGTGAGGAACCGATGTCGTCGTCCATGATAATACCATGGATTTCTACCCTATCTAGAAATCCATGATAATACAAACCGACCGTGCAAACCAAAATTTCCGAATTTTTCAAATCCGCGGTTGTTGTCATCGGTAAGTAAACTAGCGGTCTCTGCAGGAATCATCTGCAGAGTAAAGTACGATAACGTGACGTAAGTGGCTCCTACGTTTTGGTATATTCAACAACACAATACACAATACGAAAACATCGTCCATCACATAGGTCAACAAATCGATAGATTTCACATAGCATGACCAGCAAGTGCACGGTATTTATGCATAATGTACTCAACCACGTCCTACGCACAATTTCGGTGGACATTCCCTGGGGTGAAACACTACGCCGAGGTCACACGGGACGCCACCACACGACAGCCACAGACCCCGCGGAGGCGGATCACGCCCCGAGCAAGCAGCCGCGTTACAGACACGCGACTCGGTCACCATTAGCGGCGTACACATTGCCAAAACGCACATTTTGCTTCGTTTTTGCTGTCCACCGCCGCAACTCTTGCTGCACGCTGCCCATTGAGACCAAGGCCGATAGGCAGTGCTGGCGCAAGGCTGCAAGTTGCATCGC
>JAAEPW010000022.1 GCA_024232355.1 Chloroflexota bacterium
CCGCGCTGATCGGCATCCCCGACGAGTTGATCGAGGCCGCTCACGTGGACGGAGCAACGCGGTGGGGCGTTTTCTGGCGGGTCAAGTTTCCGCTTATTCTGCCGACCGTTGGCATTGTGACTATATTGACCTACGTGGGTAATTTCAATGCCTTTGACTTGATCTATACGACGCAAGGCGTGCTTGCCGGTCCCAATTTTTCTACAGACATCATGGGTACTTTTTTCTACCGCACCTTCTTTGGTCATCAACTCCAACTTGGCAATCCAACTATGGGCGCGACCGTTGCAACCATGATGTTTTTGGTCATCCTGGTCGGGGTCTTGCTCTATCTGTTTGTCTGGCAGCGCCGCGTCCAGACGTATGAACTCTAGTGTGTGGAGGTAACACAATGGTGAAACGATCCAAGACTTTGGCAGGTCTACGCCACAGACTGGGCCAAGTGGTGCCCCATACTATCTTGCTGCTTTATTCTTTTGTTGCAATGTTCCCCATCGTGTTGGTATTTATGAACTCGTTCAAGACCCGTCGTGCCATTTTCAAGCTGCCTTATCTTCCCCCCACAACGGTCACGTTCAGCCTGGAGGGTTATGGGACGGTTTTTGAGCGGGCGAACTTTTCTCTGTATTTTGCCAACAGCCTGCTCGTGACCCTGTCCGCCATGTTCTTGATCTTGTTCACCGGGGCTATGGCCGCTTATGCACTGTCAGAATACCGGTTTCCGGGCAACATATTTATGGGTCTTTATCTATCCCTGGGCATCATGATCCCCATTCGCCTGGGCACGGTGAGTATCTTGCGCCTGGTGGTGTCGTTGGGATTGATCGACACCCTCGCTGCCTTGATCCTGGTGTATACGGCTCAAGGTTTGCCGCTGGCCGTTTTTATCCTGCAACAGTTCATGCGCCAGGTACCCTCCGAGCTAAAAGACGCGGCCCGGGTAGACGGCGCCAGCGAGTATCGAATCTTTTGGCTCATCTTGCCCCTGGTGAGACCGGCCATAGCCACGGTCTCTGTGTTCACCATGATCCCTGTCTGGAATGATCTCTGGTTCCCACTGATCCTGGCCCCAGGCGAAAGGACAAAGACAGTCACGTTAGGCGCTCAACAATTCCTGGGACAGTTTGTCAGCGACTGGAACGCAATACTGGCCTCATTGACCTTGGCAATGTTGCCCATACTGATTCTGTACATCATTTC
>JAAEPW010000023.1 GCA_024232355.1 Chloroflexota bacterium
AAATGGTAAAACGTCAACTTTTTCCAAGATTTGTGTACTGATCCTGGCATCACCCACACTGTTGGCTATATCGCTAAAATTTACTCGGAGCGTCCCCAAGTGACTTTTGCGGCATTGCGAATATTGTGCCAGACTTGATGAAAGCAATTGAAGAATCACGCACGAATTGTAGCAAAATTAATTACCGTGTCAAGCCGATCCAGTTTTGCCGACCATCCTGTGTGTGGAAAAAGAGAGCGCCACCGGCGATAAAACCGGTGGCGCTCGTTGTGTATGTTAGCGAGTCGGCAGTTTAGTGATTACTGACGCACGATGAACGGCAGGTAGATGAACTCGCGCCCTTCGATGGTAAAGATAGCGTCGTCGGAGCCGCTGCCATCATTGTCGGATACAAAGTAAGCCACGTTCGTCACGTCGGCCCCATAGTAGAGCGTGTCGGTGGTGACGGTGGCGGTGAATACAAAGGTGTACTCGCCGCCGCTCTCCACGGGATACTCCCAGGTGATGACGTCTGAGACTGGCAACTGAGCTGTGCCACCCGGGTTCGTCACGTACCCACCGAACGTTACCTCAGACGGCAACTCGTCGGTGATCACTACGCCGGTAGCATCAGCGTCGCCACTGTTGGCGATGGTGACGGTGTAGGTGACGATCCCGCCCAGTGGTACGTCGGTGGTAGGCGCCACGTCCTTGGTGATGACCAGGGTGGGTTGGCTGGTGTACAGGTTCAGCCCGACGACGACCGGATCGTGATCGGATGCGCGATACGGGTCGGCGTTGTACAGGTCAACGAGTTGACCCGGTGATTTTTCTTCTTCATTATAGTCGAGGATACGCGGCTCGTCAGCGTTGATGTGCCACACTGTCGCATCACCCACCTGTGCCGTCAAGCTGTCGTTCGACATTGCATAGTCGAGGTAGCCTGCCTGCCCATAGAAGACGTAGGAGTAGGCGTTCGGCCCAACAAACTGTTCGAGCAAGTCGGTGTAACCTGCGTCCTCGGCGGCGACGATGGGGTCTTCCATCGCGTAAGAGTTCAGGTCGCCGAGGATGATAAAGTCGGGGTCACCGCTGCCAGTGGGATCGGTATCCAGCCAAGCGACCTCCACCGTCATTGCAGCGGTGCGGGTCAGGTTACAGTTACCTTGACCATCGCTCATGTCTGGGTCGCCGCTACACGCTGAACCCTTCGATTTGAGGTGGTTGACCGCGGCGGTGAAACGCTCATCGGTTGCGTTCTCCTCAAAGGTCTGGGCCAGGACTGGCCGGTTCCTGGTGTCGATGAACGCCGGGTCGAACGACGAGTCGAGGATGGCGGCCGCGCCGACCGGGGTGACGGTGCCAGGCTGGTAGATCAAGCCCACGGCGATTTCGTCTGTTCCGATCTGGGCTACACCGGGGTCGATAAGGGCGTACGTACCGGCTCCGGCAATGGCGTTCAGGCCATTCACCAAGTCCTGGATGGCGCTGTTCGCGTCGTAGCCATCGTTCTCTATCTCCATCAAGCCGACGACGTCGGCGTCCATAGATAACACAGCAGTGATGATCTTGTCCCGCTGGCGGTTGAACTCGGACAGTGAAGTCGCACCGCGCGAGGTCGGGAAGCCGCCGCCCATACCGTCGCCGTTAAAGTAGTTTAGTACGTTAAAGCTGGCGACTGCGATTCTGCCACTGGCAAGACCGGGAGTAGCTGTACGAGGATTGTCAGCCACAAAGTTCACGACTCCTACCGGCTGGACGCGGTAGCTATAGTATTGCTCCAGAACACCGGTCAGACTCGGGACAGTATATCCTCCGCGCAAGGTGTTGAGCGCGCTGAGGCCGGGATCAGGATAGATGATCGGGTCGGGGAATTCGTTGGTGTTGGCGTCTTCCAGGAGGATGCTGCTAAGGTCGTTGAGGGCCTGGAGGGCGTTGGCCGCTGCTCCTGGCGTGGTGACATTGGTCGGATTGTAAAGACGATCGTACACGGAGAGACTGACCTGTCCATAGCCTCCCAGGCCATAGTTTTCGGTGACGTATAGTTCCTGGCTAAAGTTAATCAGCATGCCCTCGACCGGTTCCCAATCACTCGTGTCCGAGATGGGTAGGGTGACCGCCGCCGGGGTCACGCTGTTCCCCGAACCGCAGAGCGTTATGGCACTGATGTAACCCAACTGTGTGTTGTTGCCGTACTCGGAAACCTCGCCCATCACGCGCACCAGGTCGCCCGCACTGACGTTCACACCAAAGCCGCTGTCGTAAACAAAGATACCCTCGGAAGTCATCGGATCGACGTCGGCGTCGGTGTCCTCTTCCTGAACATAGAATCCACTCAGCCCATCGCTGGTGTCCTGATAGTCGCCGACGACCACGCCCTCGATGGTATGGACATTGTCGATCTCTGGGCTTGTGTCGCCGCTGCCCTGGATGTCGTGGATGAGAGTCGCGCTTGTACCACAGTCAGCCGCCGTACCCACAAAGACGGTCGCGCCAGCCTCGTCGTCTTCGGCGGGAGTCCCGCTCATGTTGCCGGGCAACGAATCGAGGTCCAGTTGGTCGGAGGCGAACACTTGGGCATAGTTTGCAAAGTTGGTGCCGTCGGTGCCGGTGCGGATTTCTACCACGATGTCGCAGGTCGCGGTGGCGCCGGGCAGGATAGAACTGACGGTCCAGGTCAGTACGTCGCCCACGACGGTAGCGCCACAGGTGTTGTTGACGTTGGTGATTTGGGTGGTAACGTCGGGCAAATAGTCCACGACCAGAACATTGGTCGCGCTCATTGTGCTGCCGGCGTTATTCACCAGTTCAAGTGTGTAAGTAATGGTGTCGCCTTCGCCCGGATTGCTCGTGGGAGCTACTGTTTTGCCCAGTTCCAGGTCTGCAAAGGGAGAACCGCAGTTGCCCGCCGCGCCAGGGGTGGGAGGATGTTCACACCAGGTGTTGCTCAGGTCCTCGGAGGTTTCGTCGTTCCCATCTACGCCGTTCCCGCCGGTCTGGGTTTCAGCGCCCTCTGCCAGATCTTGGCGTTGTGACGAGTAACCCGAATCGTGCGGCTCGCCGGAAGCGAGAACGTCTTGAGAATCAATCGCTGTGTCGTTCTGGTAGGTGGTGGGTATGGCGTCGGCATCCGGGCCATCGGTCGCAACCCCGGTCTTGTCCACGGCCTCCGCTTTGTCTCCCCAGACCACATAGTCCAGATCAGTGACCAGGTCGGTGTCGCCATTCCAAAAGTAGAGGACGGCGACTTCACCGTCGTTGGACAGGCCACCCTGGCCGTTGATTGAACCGGGCTGGGCCTCTCGCATATCGGCAATACCATCGGGCGTGCCATCTTCGTACAACTCGTAGGTTGGATCGACGCCATAGGTGGCGAAAAAGTTGTCAGAGCCGTTCAGGGCAACCGTCTGGTAGGCGCCAGCGGGGATGGTCGCGCCGTCCGGGAAGCGGGCGTGAAAGTCACTATAACTGCCGCCGCCAGCGTCGGCCCCGGAGACGATGTTGTAGTAATAGGCGCCGCCATTGGCATACGTGGCGTCGAACAAGTAAACGTTCGCCAGGTTGACGGTGTCAGATGTTGGGTTGTGGATTTCGATGAATTCGCCTACTGTGGGCGCAACCACAACCTCTGTCATCAGTAATCTCCAAGGTGCCAGGCCGGAGCTATCCTGGATAGTGGTTTCCCAATAGTCGTCGTTGTTAGCCGGGTCGTCGCCGACGGCATCTGTGCTGACCTGGACCTCGTTGGTGATGATAGTGCCAGCCATCACAGCGGCGTCCACCGTGGCGGTCAGGTTAAAGCTATGCGTCCCTAAGGACATCAAGTCACCCACGTTCCAGGTGATGGTCTCGTGGGAGCCGATGGTGGAGATATAGGCCATCAGTCCGCTGTCGTCAGAATCGTAGGTGACGCTGATGGGCAGGGTGTCGGTGAGGATGATGTTGGTGGCCAAGACAGCTCCAGCGTTATCTATCGTCACCTCGTAGACGATGCTGTTGCCGTTGTAGGCAGTCGCCGGGCCGGTCTTGCTGATCGTCAGTTCCGGCAACGAGGAGAGAACGGTAAAGGAAGCATCGGCAGAGTCGGCGTTGTTGCTGCCGCTGACCTCGGCGGTGTTGACGACGGTATCGCCGTAATCACCGTTGTGAGCGACGACAAAGCTAACGGTGACGATCTGGCTGGTGGTGACGGAGCCGTTCCAGGTGATTTCACCGCCATTTTCTGCCGCGCCCGCTGGTTGATCTACCCAGTGGTCAAAGGTGACACTGACGGGCAGGGTGTCGGTCAGCAAGGCACCGGTTTCATCCATAGGACCAATGTTGGACAGCAGGATGGTATAGGTGACCGGGCCGTGGTAGGCGACGCTGGTGTCCGGCTCGGCGGTCTTGGAGACGGAGAGGACGGGATAGCAGTTGTGTTCTGCGCCAGGGGTGGGGGTGTACTCACACCAGGTGTTGCTCAGGTCCTCGGAGGTTTCGTCGTTTCCGTCCACGCCGTTCCCGCCAGTCTGGGTTTCAGTGCCCTCGCTCAGGTCCATCCGTTGCCAAGTATTACCGCCAGCGTGTGACCCAGTGTCAACCACGTCTTGAGAAACGATCGCTGTGTCGGCGAGGTAGGTGCTGGCTGTGCTATCGGCGTCTGGACCATCAATCGAGACGCCCGTCTTGTCCACAGCTTCGTCTTTATCGCCCCAGACCACATAATCCAGGTCGGTGACCAGGTCGCTAAAGCCATCCCAAAAGTAGAGAATGGCAATCTCGCCGCCGTTGGTCAAGCCGCCTTGGTCGTTGATTGAGCCAGGGAGCGCCTCTCGCATATCAGGAATGACATCAAGAGTTCCTCCATCCCCGTATAATTCATAAGTTGGGAGAATCCCATAGGTAGCAAAAAAGTTATCCGAGCCGTTCAGGGCAACCGTCTGATAGGCGCCGGCGGGGATGGTCGCGCCATCCGGGAAGCGGGCGTGAAAGTCACCATAACCGCCGCCGCCAGCGTCGGCCCCGGTGACGATGTTGTAGTAATAGGCGCCGCCATTGGCATACGTAGCGTCGAACAGGTACACGTTCGACAGGTCAATGGTATCGGAGGTTGGGTTGTGAATTTCGATGTACTCGCCTGTCGTGGGCGTGACTGCTATTTCCGTCATCAGCAATCTGGCGGGCGTAGAGACAGAGCTATCCAGGATGGTGGTTTCCCACTGGTCACTATTGTTGGCCGGATCGTCGCCCACGGCATCGGTGCTGGCCTCGACCTCGTTGGTGATGACTGTGCCTTGTGTCACACTGACATCCACCGTGGCCGTCAGGTGGAAGAGGAAGGTGTCGGTTGACAGTATATCGCCCACGTTCCAGGTGATGACGCCGCTAGCGCCTAGCACACAGGCCGGGCAGGTCTTGCCGCTGTCGTCAGAGAGGTAGGTGACGCTGATGGGCAGGGTATCGGTGAGGATGACGTTGGTGGCCGTGTCGGCGCCGTTGTTCGCTATCGACACCTCGTAGACGACGGTCTCGCCGTTAAAGGCCGTGTCTGGGCCGGTCTTGCTGACGTCCAGTTCCGGCGTGGCGGCGATGACGGTAAAGGTGGCGTCGTCCGAGTCGGCGTTGGCGGTGCCGCTGACCTCGACGGTGTTGACGACCACGTCCTCGTAATCGCCGGTGTGGGAGACGACAAAGCTAAAGTTGATGATCTGCGCGGTGGTGACGGAGCCGTTCCAGGTGATCTCGCCGCCGCTGTCCGTCGCGCCCGCCGGTTGTTCTATCCAGCGGTCAAAGGTGACGCTGATGGGCAGGGTGTCGGTCAGGAGGACGGCGGGATCGTCGATGTAGCCGACGTTGGAGAGCGCGATGGTGTAGGTCACTTCGCCCTGGTAGGCCACGTTGGTCGTGGGATCAGCGGTCTTGGAAACGACGAGTGCGGGCATACAGTCATTGGCCGCGCCAGGGGTAGAGATCTCCTGGATATAGGTGTCGGTGTTGCGCCTGCCGCCGGAACCATTGGGGCAACGCTGGTTGGAATGATTGTCTTTGTCTCCAGCACCACCTTCATTGACCTGGGGTTGTGAGGCGTTCAACAGAACGAGCAAATCAGGGTCGTCTGAATCGTTTGTGTCGTACACAATCGCATCAATCAGGGTGGTGTCAGTCACCAGCGTAGTATCGTTGGGAAAGTCAGTATCATTACCCACGAGGAGTGCGACAGCATCGGCCCCATTCTGCAACGAATTGTTATTGAAAACCAAGTCTACGTTGGCAACCGCTGCATTACCGAGCACAAAATAGCCATCGACATCGGTAGTGTAACCGTCCAGGTCAAAGGCAGGAAGGTAGGACTGGTCATCAGTGCCATTGAACAACACGAGCACCAGACCGTCCAGGGCCGTGTTGCCGGCCCCGCCGTCGTAGAGTTCGATGAACTCTAGATCATCAAAACTGGGTGTATCAGAGTCCACTTCGTTGATGACCAGGCCATCTGGGACCGTTACCTCGTAGGCAAAGACAGCCGTATCCTCGATGAGGTCGCCGTCGAACTCGACCGTCGCGGTGTTGATCACCGTCGCGCCGGGAGCGCCCGCGGCCACGTCCACGCTAAAGGTCCAGGTGAGTAGTTCGCCAATGGCGACGTCTCCACCCCAGGTAATCTCATCGGCGGCATCCAAGGTGCCGGTCGCCGAGATGATCCAGGTGTTCAAGTCCACCTCGGTGGGCAGCGTGTCCGTCAGCAACACGCCAGAGGCCAACGCATCTCCGGTATTTTTAACGTTGATGGTGTAGGTGACGACGCCGCTGCCATCGGCCGGCACGTCGCTTTCTGGCGTAACTGTCTTGGTCACTTCGATGCGCGGGCCGATTGGGACCGTCACGCTAAAAGTGGCGGTATCGATGATGGCGACGCTGCCGCTGTATTCGGCAGTATTGATCACCACGTCTCCAGACTCACCGATATGAGCGGCGGTGAAAGAAAAGGTGATGGCGGTGTTGTTGGTAACTGTGCCGCTCCAGGTGATCTCGTCGTTGCTCTCTGTAGCCTCGGCAGGCTGTTCGATCCAGTTCCCAAAATTGGTGTTGACGGGCAGGGTGTCGGTAAAGAGGGCGTTGGTGTCGCTCACTGTCGTACCGTTGCTGATGACGACGGTGTAGGTGACGTTGCCGTGGTAGGCGACGTCGGTGGTGGGAATCACGGTTTTAGATATAGAAAAGGGAGATTTACCTTCAATCAGAAAATTATCAAAAGCAATCTCTTCACTGCCAGAACTCATTGACACAGTGATGCGAATAACGACCGAGTCACCAGCCGGAATGCTAAAGCCAAACTCTTGCAAGGCTGTTCCGAGCCTGTTTACGCCGTTGACATCTGCCACGCCATCGAAATTAGCGTCGAGGCCAATTGGCTCATTGGTAGCATCTCCCCAATTCTCGTAACTAAACCACACGCCATTTTGAAAAGCGCCACCATCTACGCTATACTCGACTTTGAATTCATCGGCGGCATCATAAGCACTTGAACCAGGGGCATTTTCATTTCCGGCTCCAAAGAGTCCTTTGAACTGAATATTGGTATAGCCTGATATATCAACGGCGTTAAGAGTGAGAGTCTTTGTAATAAGACCATCTCCGCCAGCGTCATCGACATCTTCGGCAGCCCAGAAATAGGTGCCATCATAACTGCTGTAGGGACCTGAGACATTGCTTATATCAGAGCCGTCTGTCCTTTGATAATGGTCACTAGTCCCATCATTAAAGGTATAAGATGTGGTATATCGTGTACCCTCTCCATCTGTTTCAAAACTTTCTTGATAGATCGTGGGGCCATCAGCAATCACTGTGCTGGCCGAAATGGCAAGCAGAGCTAAGAGAAACAACACAGCTATGCCCATTGACAAACTCATCTTGCGCAATTTGTGTACAGTATTCATTATTCTCCTCCTAAATTATCTAATTGGTTAACAAAAAAAGGCCCAACAGCGGTATCAAATTCTTTCGCGCTTGCTGGGGCCAGGTGGTAATCGCACTTCCTTGAGTGAATATTACGTCAAAATCAGGTAAAAACAGTTGGGAAATCACGCATCGGATTGTAGCAGAATTCACTATCGTGTCAAGCGAGAACCAGACCTGCCAGGTTTTACAGGTCACTTTCGACCAAGGGCACTGGTTCAGTTGGGTGGGATTTTTAGAGAATAGTCTGTTCTAGTTCGAAATTGAGCTTGTAGCCGCGCTTTCCATAGCGCGCAAAGCTCTACGAGGTATGGAAACCTCGTCTACATCGTAATCCCATTCAACTGAACCAGTACCCGACCGAGAATACACTGCTAATCAGGTCAAATCTTGCTCACAAAAGCTCTGACGAAAACCTGGCAGGTCTTTGCAATCCTTAACTTTGGGCACTGGTTCAGTTGGGTGGGATTTTTAGAGAATAGTCTGTTCTAGTTCGAAATTGAGCTTGTAGCCGCGCTTTCCATAGCGCGCAAAGCTCTACGAGGTATGGAAACCTCGTCTACATCGTAATCC
>JAAEPW010000024.1 GCA_024232355.1 Chloroflexota bacterium
ATTTGTCTTTTATCTGCGAGATGACGCGCAGTGGAGCGATGGTACATCGGTGACGGCGGGAGATTTCGAGTACGCCTGGAAGCGGATGCTGGACCCATCCACAGATTCGCCCAACGCCAGTTTGTTATACGATATCAAGGGAACCAGGGCCTTTCACCAGGGAGAGGGCAGGTGGGAAGATGTGGGGGTGCAATCCCTCGACGATTCCACCCTGGTAGTGGAACTGGAAGCGCCGACGGGGTATCTCCTCCACTTGCTCGCATGTAATGCCACTTGTCCTGTGCCCCAGCACGTGGTGGAATTGCATGGCGAGGCGTGGGCCAAAGTGGAAAACATTGTCACCAACGGCCCTTTTCGATTGGACTCTTGGCAACGGGACGAGTCCATAATCTTGTCGCGCAACCCAACGTACTATGGTCGGTTCACGGGCAATCTAGAGTACGTGAATTTGTCTTTGCGCCCGTTAGATCCGGACGTTGCATTAGAAATGTACGAGGCGGATAACTTGGACATCTTGGGCCTTGTACCAGCAGATATGGACCGCGCGCGCCAGAGGTATGCCGGGGAATACATCTCGTTCCCGACACTGCAAGTCACATACATAGAATTCGATTTGAGCCAACCGCCTGTTGACGATCTTCGAGTTCGTCAAGCTTTGGCCCTGGCTGTTGATAAAGGAACGTTGGCGAATGTCGTTCTGGGAGGATATCGTTCTCCGGCCACGGGGGGTATGGCGCCGCCAGGGATGCCGGGACATTCGGCAGAGATCGGCTTGCCGTATGATCCAGAGCGGGCGCGCCGATTGTTGGCGGAGGCCGGTTACCCAGATGGACGTGGCTTTCCGGTCATAGATTGTCCACTCAATCAGAATGTCGGACCCGTTAACGAGTATTTACAAGCACAATGGCGGGAGAATCTGGGGATCGAGATTGTGTGGCAGGTGGAAAAAGACATGGTGACGTATCTCGATGGACTGAGAAATGATACACCGCCCATGTTGTATAGAG
>JAAEPW010000025.1 GCA_024232355.1 Chloroflexota bacterium
GGCCTGCAGTCTTGGCCAGTCGCTATCACTCTCTTTGCTCGCCTGAGAAGCCCCTTTGCTCTCAGCTCGCTTCACTGGGGTCCCCTTCTTGGTCTGGTCGCGGCTGTCGTGTTCGTGTCACTGTCGGTCGGGTGCTCCCAGACTGGGACTTTGCTCCTGCAGTCTCTGACTGACTTCAGCTGTGCTCTCTCCTGCTCGCACCAAAGAAGCAGCCGGTGACGGTGTGCGTGACTGTTGCGGCGTCGGCTTGGACAATGGCTTGGGCAGCGGCTTGTCAATCTTGAATTGAGGCGGCGGCGGCAGCGGCCATTTGAAGAAACCCGGCCAGAACTGTAGGACCGTCGATGGGGGTACAGTGTCATCCATCGTCATCGGCAGTTGCTGCGTCGGCACCAGATCGCCCTTTTCGCTCCCCACGACACTGCGATAAGTGGAAATTTGGTCCAGCATCGACGTCACTTGGCCCCTTCGGCCCATAGCTGGCTCCGTTCTCTGCATGCCCCTCTCCCGAGACTGCATCAGTTGTCTTCCAACCTTGGTCATGTCCACGTTGGCTCCCATTGTGATCCGGTACTGTCCCAACTCGAATCTGGACATTCCCAATTTGAA
>JAAEPW010000026.1 GCA_024232355.1 Chloroflexota bacterium
CCGTCATCGGCGACAGCTGAAACCGGCAGGGTCGAATCGCCCAACTTCAGAAGACTCTGACTACTGTTAAGGACGACCTCCTGAGGGGAAGACGCGTAGTCGAACGCCAGTACCTCCAATTCGTTGAGATAAGAAATCTCTTGCTCCTCTTCAGTGATAAGGAACTTGTAGTGGCCTGACCTATCAGGCGTGGCGCTGTAAACCGGATAGAAGTCCAAGTGGTCGATTTCCTTGATGCTGGAGGTTTCACTCTGCGGCAGAATGTTATTTACGAATTCGTACTCCTTGCCGTTCCAGACGTAGAGGAACGGGCAGGACGAACAGGGATAGTAGCAGGGGGTAACACACCTAGCGCTGTAAAGGTCCTCTTGAATCCGGAAGACGCCGCAACTGTCCGCATATGAGTCCCAATCGGTGAGGGTCGCTGTAGAAGGAGATCTTGCAGCAGTTATTGTATCGTTGAGGCCCACCATGCAAAGGCACAGCGTATGCATCTGGCCACTCGACGTACCCAGTTCATCGGAGGAGAGAATTCTCAGCCACACCCAGTTGCTGTCGGTCGTTAACACACTGCTTCCCTCATAGAAGCCACTCGCGTTTGGTAATGTATCACGATAGAAGGTAGCGCCAATATCTGCATAGCGATGCCATGTGAACGGTCCCTCAAGAGGTTCGCCTGTAGACAAATCACGACCGAACACAGTAACCCGATAAAAGGCCTCTGATCCAACGTAAATACAGTCATCGAGCTCACCCGCTACCGTCGACTGCACCTCGAACGAGGAGTCAAACACAGGGCATCCAATAAAAGATGTGTCGACATACCGTGCAACCTCGATCGTATCCCAGAATGTAGTGTCAAGCGGAAACTCTTCATAGATGGAGTGTGACTCAATCTTGAAGACGTACGTTCCATTGGGCGCCGAGTCCGAGAGTTCCCACGTGACCCAGTGTTCACCGGGGGCTTTAAGTTGCCCAATTATGGAACTCACAAGTGTATCATTGTTGTATAGGCGCACATCTCTTCTTGTATGACCGGTAACAAAATACTTGCACCTAATGTAGTCATGATTCCAGAGGCGATACTTGGGTATGTACTCAGTGGAACTGGCCAGGATGTCATACCCCTGAATGAACCGCCGGATGCCGGTGTGCTCACCGAAGTGCTCGGTTAGGAAGATATCGCCCGCGTCGCCGTAGGTCGACGGGCCACTCGCGTCATACGCGGATATACGGCCAAAAGCCAGGCAGTTGGGAAAAAGAAACTGATCGTCTCCGGTTCCGCCGGACTCGTACTTCGCTATCAATCGATTGAGGGCACCATCGAACTTGTAGACAATGCTGTTATGGGCATCAAGGGCATAAACGTAACCGAAGTTGTCGACGTCTACCCATGCCAGATAGGCGTTATCCTCAAACGTGCCTGGGGCCGTTTCACACTCATAGCCGCCAACGACTCTGGGCCGGTCGGTGACGAAACTGACGATTCTGTTGTTCCCGGCATCAGCTATGTACATGCGCTGATGGGGAGCATGGGTTACGGGATTTCGAGCATAGCAGAGCGATGTGGGTTTGTCCAACCCGCCCAAGAAGCCAACTCGATCATCGGGGTAGACTTTGGGGGGGTAGGTGCCATGTCCATCGTACACCACCACTCTGTTATTGCCCTGGTCCAGCACCGCCGGATAGCGGTATGTCCATTCTGGTTCCCACTCGAACGCCTCCGCTGCGACATCCACGGGCATGTCAAAACCGTCTTCGTAAGACTCAACAAACTCGGCTTCCGGCTGGGACGGATCGGTGTTGAAATCGTAGACATTCACCCGATCATTGTACCTGTCCGCAACGTAAAACCGCCAATTGGCCCAGGCCATGCCCGAAGGGAAGCGGAAATTGTTGTCACCTGTCCCCGACGTGCCTACTGCTGTGAGCCATCCCAAGTCGGCTCCGCTGACAATTACTCGGTCCCAATTAGCGTCGCTCACCAGCAGGATGTCATAGGGCGCTGCCTGGTCCTGGTACTCGAAAGCCAGAAGACCGTAGGGTCTGTTAAAAAGTGTGTTCCATTTATCGGGGTCGTCTTCTATCAAAGAGTCGTTTACGCTGTCGTTAAATCGCTCAATAGCCCCGTAGAGGTTTTTGGGTCTCAGCAACTGCTCACTTACCGGGTTCAGGATCTCGATAGACGCCTGCGAAAGCGATCTTCTCCGCTCCTTTGGGACATTCGGCAGCTTTTTTCGCTCCTCCGATATGAAATCGTCCATCTGAGACAACGAGGCCCCCATATCTCTGATGCGAAGGGCCTTTCCGCTCTTGACCGCTGTTACTTCCAGTGTGTCTTCGACGAGCCCATATGGGTTTTCGTACAGCAGTCGAGCTTTGATGCGGAAGGTTCCTTTGGAGTCGACGATCGTGATCGGCTCCAACTTCACCCTGTCCCACTCGAGTGAGTCCCGGCCTGAGGCCAGGAGGCTGGAGATTCTCTCTCGAATCTGCCCGAATGCGGGATCGTCCGAGATCATCTCCAAGTTTGTCAAGTTGATGTCGTTTGGAGAGTTGACGGCGTCCTCGAGCAACTGGATAGCCAGTTGCAGGCGCTCTGCGTCGGTGATGTTTGATCTGGTCAGCCCATTCTCCCCTGCGGCAACGTTTCCTGAGGACAGAGATAGAATCAGCGCCAGAGAAACGCATAGAGCAGTTAGATAGGGCCTGAAGGTTTGTTTTTTCATATTCCCCCCCGAGTCGGGTGTTATGTAGGTACTGACGAATAAGTCCCCACAAATGCAAAATAGAAAATACGCCTGCCAGATTGTGGCAGTGGACTATTGGAGAAAGGGCGAATTTGTCGCCTTTTCCTCTCGCAGTACCGGCCGTGTATCGGACAATGTGTCGCAGGGCGATACAAATCTATAGGTTGCCGAAAGGACCGTGATTC
>JAAEPW010000027.1 GCA_024232355.1 Chloroflexota bacterium
GCGGCATCGTTCAAATGGGGGGGGAAACGGGGGGAACTACCCCCCGCGCCCCCCGGCCTACGGCGTTTTCTTAGCAGTGATCACTGAATACTATTTTATACGAGGAGAAACAAATGACAGTTTTTAAAGCAGCAGATATGATCGAACTGGCGTTGGAGATTGAAAAGAGCGGCGAGGTCTTTTATCGCGCCGTGGCCCAAAAAGCAAAATCACCAAAAGTCCGGGCGCTTTTCGAAGACCTGGCCGAACAAGAGGTGCAGCACTTTGCAAGCTTCACCAAGTTATCCCAGGTCAAATGGGAACTATCTCCGATGCCCCAGGCTGAATGGAACCAATACCTGATGTACTTGCAGGCCACTGTTCAAAGCACCTTTTTTGAAGGGAAAGACAAGGCTCTGGCCCTGGCCGAGCAAGTGACCGATGAAAAAGAAGCTTTGTCTATGGCCATAGGCTTTGAAAAGGAGACTCTGTTATTCTTTCACGACCTGCGCGATATGGTCTCCGAGGCCGACGAAAAGATTGTCAAGCGCATCGTTGATGAAGAAAAGGCCCACATACGGCGACTGGCTGAGATGTTGTGAGGGGTATATGACTACAAATACGGAGCAATCAACATCAAGGCGCATCGCCATCGTCGGAACCGGAGCCGTTGGCTCGTCGCTGGCCTACGCTTTGTTGATTCGAGGTCAAGCCGACGAGATTGTTCTGATTGACCTCAACCGCGCCAGGGCAGAGGGCGAGGCTATGGACCTTGGCCACGGCCTGCCCTTCGTCCGCCCGGTGGAGGTGCGGGCCGGTGATTATTCTGACTGTGCCGGGGCGGACATTATCATCATCACCGCCGGGGCCGCTTCTAGAGCGGATGAAACCCGCCTCGATTTGGCTGCCAGAAATGTTGCTATCTTCAGGCAAATCATTCCAGAAATTGTTAAGTACAATTTGGACGGGATTCTGTTGGTCGTCACCAATCCCGTTGACGTATTGACCTATCTAACGATAAAACTGGCGGAACGTCCCGCTAACAAGGTTATTGGTTCGGGCACTGTGTTAGACAGCGCCCGCTTCCGCTACCTTTTAGCCAGGCACTGCGGGCTGGATCCTCGCAACGTGCATGCTCACGTAATCGGCGAACACGGCGACAGCGAGACGCCGGTTTGGAGCCTGGCGAACATCGCCGGCACGCACCTGGTCGAGTATTGCCTCGTTTGCGGGGGGGGATGCAGTTTGGTTCAGAGGGAAGATATCTTCCGCCAGGTTCGTGAGGCGGCCTATGAGGTGATTCAGCGCAAGGGCGCTACTAACTATGCCATTGGCCTGGCCACAGTTTCTATTGTGGAAAGTATCTTGCGCGATCAACATTCGGTGCTTCCGGTATCCAGTCTTATACAGGGCCAATACGGGCTAAAGGATGTTTGTCTCAGTCTACCAACAGTAGTCGGCCGGGCCGGGGTGGTCAAACTGCTGGAACTACCTCTGAACACAGAGGAGTTGAAAGGGCTACAGCGTTCGGCGGTGGTATTGCAAGAGGTGGCCCGCTCGGTGGGGTTATGATCGCCCATAATTGACCATACATTGATTGGCCCAGCACCCCAGGTACTCACGTCTTCACCGTCCGCGCTACCGATGGCGCCGGAGCGTTGCAAATTCTAGCAGGAACAACCCGTCTGTCCTAACGGCGCAACGGGCTACCACTCGGTAAGGGTGAGGATTTAGGGATTTTTCAAAGAAAGTATCGCCTTTGATAATCCGATAATACTGTTGGGATTGTGGCCTTTCAATTTGTATCCAGGAATGTTTGGAGAAGAAACACAATCGCTATCCCCGACTAACGGGTCGGATATCATAGAGAAGGGGACAAATGTCAAAACTCAATAGCTGGCGAAACTCACATATGCTTCGCTTGGGGTTGGCCTTAGCGTTTGGCCTGGTTTTTCTCATCGGGTTGCTGCTGCCGATGAGCACAGCCCGCAGCGCCCCTGTCGCTACTGTTCAGCACGCTATAGATGGCGACCCACGCCCACAAAACGACGACTATAATCTTGGTGCTAATGGGACTGACCTGGTGGTAATCAAACAGGCCAGTCCAGATCCAGTACAAGCTGGAGCGAAACTGACCTATACCATCCGCGTCACCAACACCAGTAGTGTGGACCTACACGCCACTATCACCGACACCCTGCCAACTCATATCATAACCGGCCAGACAGCCAGTGGGATGTCGATTCTACCTGGTGGGACGCTTACC
>JAAEPW010000028.1 GCA_024232355.1 Chloroflexota bacterium
CCCCTGCAAGGTCAGATATTCCAGGATTACGAAACGGCCTTTACCGCCATCGTCGAATTGCACCCTGGACATCGGCAAAAATTGATATCGCTTTCTGAGGAGAAATCAGCAAGTGATTAGCCCGCACACAAATCGACCATCGTATCCGGTAGAGGACGACCAATATATGCAAATTGTTTGTGTTCGGGGTGTATTTGTGTGCGGCCTTTGTAATTCAATTGAAAGGAAAAATCGTGAATCAAGTCAGAAAATGTCGTCGTTGCGGAGTCGTGACCCGATTTAGCCGTTGTACGTGTGGCAGCAGTACAATTTCCATTCCAGACTGTGTTCTCGACACAAAGCTCAGCGCTCAAGTCACTCTCGGGTTGCGCGTTGGCGAGGGGAACGAGATGGTCCTGCTTGTCCAAAAAGTAAGCGGTGAAGAGCGGGTACCGCTCACGAGTTGTGATCTGTTGTACACATAGCAGGCCGAAATGGAGACAAATGCGAGCAATCAAAGTAGGATGCTGGTCCCCGATGGATTTACGTTCGTCCGTCCCCACGTTCGCGGAGAGGGCCAGGCGGATGCCCCTGATTCTGATAACGAGATCATCATCCGATCTCGCGGATTGACATCGGTGATGACGTTGCTGGGCCACTTGAGGAGAGAGACAATGCCGATGGACAAACACAAGTACCCCAAGAACTGGACACAGATCAGCCGCCGCATCCGCTTTGAGCGCGCCGGGGGTGTATGCGAGGGGAGTCCCGCGTATCCCGATTGTCGGGCTAAACACTGTCCTGGACGGTCAGTACAGGGCACGGCCTGCCCCACCCAGTCACCGGCAGCAAAGTTGCACTCTCCGTCGCCCACCTGGATCACGACACGGGCAACAACGATCACGATAACCTGCAGGCCATGTGCCAACCCTGCCACCTGACTTATGATGCCAAGCTCCACGCCACTCACGCCGCCCAGACGAGACGTCAGCGGCAGGTAGACGCGGGTCAGCTTGAATTGTTCACGTAACCTAGAGAATCGAAAAAAGGAGAACAAACACGATGAAAATAGTAATGCCTCACGTACCAGAAGAATTTGCGATTACGATCGACGATAAAGACAAATCGCCCAATACAATCTTTTCGCTACAGATGTCACTCGTGACGAGAGCAATGTACAACCCCGTACCAACTCTGGCCGTAGCCCTGGAATTCCTGAGCGAAACGGGACTGACAATCAGTGACGAGGTATACGATGAGGTTATGGACAACCTGACGACCTTTATCACAAGTCCAATTTGGGAAACGATCATCGAGACTTCATTCCAACAACGTGGCGATAGATTCACGAATACCGCAAAGATATACGCCGCACACCGTACGTTCATCATAAAGTTGGTCCACAATATGCGCACCAAAGGTCACGATATTCCAGTGCAATCCTGGGAGCCACAAACAGAACCATTAGAAACCAAGGAGAAAAGCTAAAATGCAAGACAAAAAATTGGAACTCGCGTTCACCGTCGAAAAGGACACAAAGAACACCCGTCGTTACAAAGAAGAGGCCACCGACGGCCCACCCGTCATCGGCACACTCTACGTGCAACAATGGGCACTACGCAAGCTCAACGGTGGCAGTATGCCCGGTCGTGTGAGAGTGACGGTGACTGTCGAAGAGTGAAACAGATCAACCGCACTCAAAGGCATTTTGCACGCTGCGAAATCTGCCGGTGGCCTCTGTGGTTCGGCGATCACTCGGCGTGCAAGGTGCTGGACAGAGATTTGCACTCGATGACTCGTTGGGCGTATTACGGGATCATCGACAGTGTTATGCGTTCGCTGCTGTCTTGGTGGAGGCATAGGTAAAAACGATGACGTACCTGGAACTGTTCGCCCGCCGTGCGAGGCCGGGGTGGACGATATTCAGAAACGATAGCATTCAACCGGAGTAAGACTATGTTTCCTGGGTTCTTTCGTCCCAAAAACAATTATTTCAGATTGCCCAACGACTGGTTCGACACCTGGATCGACATCCGCCAGGCGACAGATCGGACACGGATACTGGCGCCCCTCAAAGTCACCGAGTACACCATCAAGTGGACGTGGGGCTATCAAAACTATGACAATCCGGTTCGCATCTCTCGACACGATTTCCAGTACGGAAAGCTATTTGGTTCTCAAAGACTGGATCGGGGCACCAATCTTTCCAATGATGGCCTGGAAAAATCGTTAGAATTCCTGCTTGACCTGGGAGTGATCGAGGAGCAACGGCTAGAAGAACACCGACCACTATTTCTCCCTCGCCTCCGATCTGAAGAACAAGACCCCCCAGGCTTTTTGGGTGGCAATGTGATATTCTCTGAGGGAACTCGCTACCCTGGCTTTGCGCGTCCCGAGTCCAACTATTTCCAAGTCCCCGCAATCTGGACAGATCTAACTCACGATGTTACCTCAGAGGCCCAAATTCTGGCGATAGAGTATTTCTTCCGCCACACCTGGGGCTGGCA
>JAAEPW010000029.1 GCA_024232355.1 Chloroflexota bacterium
CGAGCCGATGCAGCCCCGCAATGCCCCGTGTTTGGTCAGCGTGACGAAACACGCCCCGTCTCCCCGCAAGTTTTCCGATAACGCCTTCAAATCCAACAAGGGCGGCTTTTGGCGGCGAACGATGCGCGTGATCGCCTCCCGTGCCAGCGCTAACAACGTTTGTTTTTCTTGAGGTGTAAGGGTCATCGTCGTATCCTTCCTTCTATTGGTAGACATAACCCGCCCGCGCCGGGTTTGCAGTTGATCTCAACTTTACTATAGCTCTCATCAAATGCAAAAGGTCACGACACTACAGAGCACCAAAGGCACAGATTGGGTTCACGCTGTGTTGGGCGGTCTCTTACTCTTGCAGAGTCTCCCGTGATTGCAGTACAGTTTTGATGCGCTCAGGGTCCTCAAGCGGCTGGTCTGTCTCAAAGTTATACGCAAAAACGTACTCATCTTCCACAATCACTGCAACAACTAATGAATCTGCACTCCATTCGATATCCTCGTGCCAGTTGCGTGTGGTGGGTTCATAGTCACACGATGACCATATTGCTTCTTCGACACCAGGCAACTCGGCATACGACGTTTCCACGGTAAACAACCTAAAGTTCAGATCCATAAAGGAGAAATCCCGCACAAGGAGTGCAGTCTTGCTTCCATTCGGAGCAGTCACTCGCCGGGAGACATCGTCAGGGCCATTGTAGACGCCAGACAGAAACGGCGTGATTAGAGTAAAGAAAACAAAGTGCACGAATAACAACAGCCAGGTAACCACAAAGAAAACTTTTGCTATGGTTCTCAAGCGGTTTTTCATCACCTAATCCTCTCTTCTCAGCCCATTTATCAATCTGTGTACGCGACCGAAGCGTAACCCACGACCCGCCGTTTGTCCCCCGCCGTGTCTCCCGAGTTGCGATAATCCAGCAAGTGGGGCGTCCACCCTTTGCGACGCGCAATGTCCATCAACGTCACCACAGGCG
>JAAEPW010000030.1 GCA_024232355.1 Chloroflexota bacterium
GCCGCACCATCTTTCTCTGCACCCACAACCTGGACGAAGCCGACCGGCTGGCGGACCGGATCGGGATCATCAAACAAAAGCTGATCCAGGTGGACAGTCCGGCCAACCTGCGTCGCTCGCTCTACGGTCGGCGGGTGGTCGTTCACCTGGCAGTCGTCACCGAGGCGGTGCGGGCGGCGGTGAGCGATCTGCCCTTTGTCAAAGAGATGCAGCAGGTGGACAATACGCTGGTGGTCAGCCTGGACAACCCGGAGGAGCAGAACCCGACTCTGGTGGAGCGAATCGTCGCTGCCGGAGGAGGGGTTCAGTTTGTCAACGAGTTGCGCCATTCGTTGGAAGACATCGATTTTGCACTGGTTGAGGAAGGTGAGCGGGAGGTGGGACGATGAACGGAGACAAGATTCTAGCCATCGTGGAAAAGGAAGTTTCCGACGCCCGCAAAAACAAAATGATCGTCATCAGCATGGCTCTGCTCCCCATCCTGTTGGTGGCGATGGTCTTGGGTACCGCCTACTTTATGCTCCACGTCGAAGGTGAAATGGGCGAGGATGACCTGAGCATCATCCCGTCAGAGCTACAAGACATGGACCCCCGGCACGCCTTTTTGATGCTGATGAACGACCAATACCTGTTTTACTTTTTGCTAATTCCGATGATGATGCCGGTTTACATCGCCGCTTACAGCATTGTGGGTGAGAAAGAGACCAAAAGTTTGGAGCCGCTGCTGGCAACGCCGATTTCTGTGTGGGAGTTGTTGGTGGGTAAGAGCATCGCGGCCGTGGTCCCATCAGTGGTCCTCACTTGGTTCAGCTTTATGGTTCTTGCCATCGGGGGGTATTTCATCATGCCGGAACCGGTTTTTCTGGCGCTGATCCGGCCGGTCTGGATCGTCGGCATGGCGCTGCTCAGTCCCCTGCTGGCTCTGTTTTCCGTTTTTAGTGGAGTGATCGTCTCCTCGCGGATGAACGACCCCCGGGCCGCGCAGCAAGTGACCGGTATTTTTGTCGTTCCCATTGTTGCTTTGAGCATAGCGGTCTTGGCGGGAAAGATCTTTTTGAGCGTGGCGATGGTTGTTATGGCGGCCGCCATCACCCTGGCGCTGGATTGTCTAGCGCTCTATTTTGCCATCAAGCTGTTCCAGCGGGAGACGATTTTGACGCGCTGGAAGTAAAGCGTGAAACTTGTTGCGTGAGGATACAAGACGATGACTGAAGAATTGAATTGGGGTTTGCTCTCTACCGCCCGCACAGCAATTCCCGGTATAGAAAAAACGCCCAATTGTAGCTGCGATTTCCCAATCACGCAGGATGTTTTACATGGTGCAATCGCGGCTACAAAACGGGAATTGCTGGGCCTACATTGACCAGCACTACGCCAAGGTAAGGACGGAGGTTAATATCTTCCCGCGCCCTACTCCCCAGGACTAGGATAAATTTTACGAGGACCTGGATGTCGCTGGCCTGCTGATGCTACACAACGAGGCAACTGGGCGAGTGCCCAAAACCCCTGCGGCGTTCTTCATACAGCGAGAAACAGTGCGGTCGGGGTTTTGGCCCTATCCAAAAGCTATTTCTTCGCAGCCGACTCAGAAGGCGAAAGCGAAACTTGCACCTAGTCATACAACGCTGTCAATACCGCCCACAATCACAATATGGGGATGTGCGTGTGGACGGTCAATGATGTTGATGATATGCAGCGTGTGCACTAGATTTAGGTGCTGACGCATTATCACAGACTGCCTCGATCAGCTACTGGCTTTGTTGGGGCGATAAGAATAATCAGGAGGTATGGATATGACGATTTTACTCGATGACGTGATCAAGTTGCTTCTAGCACTTCTCGTGGGTGGATTCATCGGCGCTGAGCGCGAATTCCGTGACAAGGCGGCGGGATTCCGCACGATCATCTTGATCTGCGTTGGCGCGACGCTCTTTACGATCTTTTCGATCAGGATCGGCACTGCTGACGACCCGGTCCGTATTGCCGCGAATATCGTCAGCGGCATCGGCTTTCTTGGCGCTGGTGCGATCCTGCGGGGTGAAGAACGGATTGTGGGGTTGACGACGGCGTCCACCATTTGGCTCACTGCGGCATTGGGCATAGGGATCGGTGGGGGACATTATCTCCTTTCTAGTGCGGCGGCTGTCATCATTCTGATCGTCCTCTGGGTCTTTCCCGTTGTTGAAGGACGGATCACCCGAGAGATCCAGAGAACCTATCACGTGGTTTGCTTGATGGATCGCCAGAAGCTTGCACAGTTAGAGGATATGTTTCGCCAATGCAGTCTGCGCACAAAGGGCCATAAACATAAGCGCGGTGACGAGATGATCTGCATATGGGAAGCGTTTGGATCACCCAGGAACCACGACCGGTTGGCGGGGATGTTCTTCGATGATGTGGACGTGAAGGAATTTCGCTATTAGGATTGAAGGGAGTAGCGGCATACTTGGGCCATCCCCACAACTTGGATGGATGTAGTGTTGCCTCATTGTCAACCCAGGTTCTCCCATTGGCGAGAGCACTCAAGTCGAGGGCGAACAGGCGTATGTCGAGTCGTGCCTGTTGATCGACGACGATGTGGTTAACTCCGCTCCCTCGCCGTCTCTCCCCTGGTCTGTCCAGGTGGTGCATTGGCTTGTTCCCTTGGGCCGGGGGCGGTGGAGTGCGGGGTGGGGAGTTGGGGGTGGGCACTCTGCCGCTGCTGGTGGTCGTGAGTTTCGTTCGTTTGTCTACAGATTGCCACAAGGTCTATGACCCGTCCTATTGTCTCCGACGACGATGTGGGGAGTGTGTCCACAGATTGCCACAAGAATCAGCCCGACCTGTTCATTGTCTCCGGCACCGCCGTGGCTCCAGTCCGCTCCCTCGCCGTCTCTCCCTGGTCTGCCCAGGTAGTGTCATTGGCTTGTTCCCTTGGGCCGGGGGTGGTGGGAGACGGGAGAGTGTGGTCAAGAGCGTCTGAACGTTGGGGATGGGGCTGTTGTGCCTTGCGGGGAATGCGGGTATGGGGATGTGCTTTGGTTTGCTGTGGTGGGTGCGGGGAAGAACCGGTGGGAGGCGTTGTCTGTGACCACAAGCGGGGAGGTGATCGCTGTTGCCGGGTTGGCCTTGTTGCGGTGATTGGTAGTTTGTGGGTGGTGACCTCGTCCCCGCCCCATCGCTCGCCACCGCTGAAACCGAGGTGCGATCCCTCGACGCGCATCGCTTTTTCCCTGTGCAAAGACCAGACGCGGTGGACACTCTCCCGATGATGGAGATCGAGATTGTTGCTAGTGTGTCCACAGATTGCCAC
>JAAEPW010000031.1 GCA_024232355.1 Chloroflexota bacterium
CGCTTTTCTTTTCTTACTTCCAAACGTCTGTTTGGACGGGTCTGTTTGCTTTGTCACACTCCCAGTCTGTACTACATGCTTTTTTGCTTTGTTTAGGTGTTCTTTTTGCGGTTTTCCAGTCTCAAATTTCGTCGAATTTTCTACGAACAGTGACTCGTATTCGACGCGCAATCTCCCAACTTCTGGTTCTCGGCCTTTGTGCGAGACACCTGTGGAAGTTAAGTCTAGTGCATCCAGCCTTTGAGCGGATTGCCCTCTTTTCCCTTATTTCTAGGGTTCCTTCGTGACCCTACTTTCTGACCACTCATGGCGTCTCACAACGATGGGGACGACGGCCCTGGTCGCTCGATTGGAGGTGGCCTGCTCGACTACGAGGAGGAGCGTGTGGCACAAGATGATGAAGATCGCCTTACAGTGGCATCTGGTGATCCGTTGCGACCCCGTGATGCGCCGGACGAGGCTCCGCCTTTGGGCGTCGTCGAACAGCATCCGCACGCTGGTTCTACTTCTGGTTTGGCTGCATTTATTCCGACTTCGGTACCAGCCCCTCCATCTAATACTGCTTCTTTTCTCAGTGATCATCGCGTCCAGTTGTTGGGTGACAAAACTAAAGAAATGGCTGCCACCCATCTGGGCGGCCGCTACTTGCCTTCGGCAGATCGCGAAGCTTTTGCTAAGGCCCACAAGTTGGTGTCCGATCCGCTCACGCGTTGTCCCGAACTTGACGAGACCATGCGCGACTATGCAAAATTGCTGAATTCGTCCATTGATCTCCGCAATGATGACATCCTTCGTGATGTTGGTCGCCGTGTTGCGGACGTGTGGCATCCACTGTTGGCCTTGCATGAGGTCGCAGAACGCCATCTGGATGAAGACAAGTCTCTGGCACCGCAGACAGTCATGAATTTCGTGGCCTATATGGCCAAGTATGTCGCCGCCGCTACCCAAAAAGTTTCTTTCTATCGCCGTCATGCCATCATCAGTAATCTTGATGCGGCCGTCAAGAAACAAAGTTCTACGTCGGGTTCCGTGCGGTTCGGGTTTCGCCAGAGCCCTTTCAAAAAAGGCTCTATGAGTTCCGGAACCAGAGCGTTGCTGGAAAAAACCCCCACCGATTCCTCCGCTTTTGCTACGTCACGTCTGGGCACTGACATGCCTCTCCTTTTTGGTGGCAAATTAATTGACCAGTTGGTGTCGAAGTCCGAAGACACCACAAAAACTCAAAAGGGCTTAGACCATCTGTTCTCTGCACGTTATGGTCAATCTGCTCTAAGAAATGCGAAACGTGGTGGCCCGTCCACCACGTCTGCTTCAGCTTCGAAACGCGGTCGCTTCGACAACTCGCGTGGCTCCTTTCCATCCTCGTCTGGCTACTATCGCTCGGGGGAAGGATACCGCCGCCCTCCCTACAGCTCACGGTTCAGCCACAACTATCGGGACGGGGGGCGGCGCGAACCATACCGGGGCACATCGACCAACTATCAGAATCGCAACGACCGCAATCAGCCGTCACGCGACCCCAAACAGCCACAGGCAAAGTAAGTCCTGATGCTCAACTTATTTACCCTAGTCTCATTGATTTCGATGTTGATCTCATGTCACATCCGGCTCCTGTGGGTGGCCGGCTTCAGTTTTTTCGCAAAAATTGGCGATGCATTACCACTGACGCCTGGATTTTGTCAGCTGTTTCTGGCTATTTTCTTGAGTTTGTCGATGATGTTATTCCGGTTCAGATGTCCCCACCTAAAC
>JAAEPW010000032.1 GCA_024232355.1 Chloroflexota bacterium
GGCCGCGCTTGCCGAGGACGGGGGCGGCGCGGCGCGCCTGGTTTTTGTCGGTGTGTTTGGTCTTGGTCTGTTGGCTCATGTCACATCCAAGCTAGCGCGAGATGGCTTTTGCAACTTGCGATGCTTTGCGTTCCGGGCGACGATCACGATGGCGAGGGTGGCATAGAGCAAGGGAGAGGGGTCAGAGTTGTCTGTGTTGTCAATTGATGCAGTGAAACCCGGTTCCTGGCAGCGTCAAACCTGAACCAGCCCGTCAATCATCATCCATCATCAAGAATTGATACAAGGGACTGTCCTCGATACCCTCTATCAGATCGCTCGTCTGCTCCGTCTGCTCGGGATGCCGGGCGTCAATCTCTTTCAGCAGGGCGATAGCGTGTGCGTGGTCCAGGCGCTCGTCCAACAGCCCCATAACCACCGAACGCAATTTGTCCCAGTAGCTGCCCTGGCTGTGGTGGACATAGTCCACGATGTCCAGCCCAAACTGGTGGCGGATGGTCTCCACCTCTTCTTGCAGCGATGCGTGCTCGGCCGGGTGGGCCTCGGCCAACGCCTGGAGCATGGCGGCGCCTTCCTGCGGGTCGAGCAGCCCCTGGGCCACCCCGCTGGCGATCTGAATCCACTCAAGAGTGACTTGAACCTCTGTGTGCGTCTTTTCCCTGGCCATATTTTTCCCTCGCATCCAAACTGGCCGATTTTAGCACAAGTTGCCAAATGATGCAAAAGTGGGAAAAGGAAA
>JAAEPW010000033.1 GCA_024232355.1 Chloroflexota bacterium
AACGTTCATTATCCGTGTTATTGGCCGAAAATGACCGTTTTCGTGGCTTTATCAGGTTATTTCGACTTTGCACTCGCTGTATTGGGGTGCTAGTCCCAAAACGGCCAAACCAAATGGGCAAGTTATTAAATTCTCGTTCCTTACCGATCTGCGAGATGTTGAGCAAGCGGGGTAATTCCGTAACAGAATGAATTATCTCGCGGACTGGGTATGGTCGAAACTCGCCCCGCGTGGTTGCCCCAGAAAGAACGGCGATAAAGTCGATATGCGCCCTTTTGGCCGTTTCGGCGTCCGTGAGGCTGTCTCCCAGGTACAGGCTCTGTTCGACTCTAACGCCTAACTTGGCCAGAGCCATATAAAGCCCTGTTGGATCGGGTTTCTTTATCGAAACATCCTCGCCACCCATGATCACATCAAAATAGCCCAAGTATGCGTGCCTTTTCAATATGTCGATGATACGGTATCGGAACTTTGTTGATACAATGCCCGTTTTGATTTGGTGGCGGCGTAGAGCCTTCATAACAGGCTCTATGCCGTCAAACAGTCTCGTGTTTTCGGTCATGACCTGGTCTGCCCGTTCGACGAATTTTCGTGCAAAGACGTTCGCTTTGGACATTTCTCCAGTCCCTGTCAATTGGAAAAAAGTTTCCGAGAGGGACAAGCCGATGGTTCTACTGATCTCGACAAACGATTTCTCCGGAAGGGACATTTCCTTAAAGGCAAAATTCACACAATCAAAAACACCCTGGGATGAATCGGCCAATGTATAGTCAAAATCAAACAGAATTGCTTTGAGATTGTTCATATTTTTCCACCTTGCGCAACTCGACGAAAAGCTCAGTCATCAAGCGACTGAGCTTTCTACTGCGCTCTTGAACCTCCAAAAGTATTTGTTTCGACCTACCCGGCGATGCGTCGTCCCATCCTGGATAATGCAACCAGCAGCCCGTTCTGCAAGTCGGGTAGAGTTTCAATGCCAGTCCAGTCGATGCCCAGATCAACGATCGTTTCAGCCACAGCATCAGATATGCCGGTGATGATGGTGTAGGCACCTTTGAGTCGTGCTGCCTGGATCGTCTTGTTCAAATGATTCGCCACGCCACTGTCTACAATGGGGACGCCGGTGATGTCCAGGATCACGATTTTGGCTTGGTGCTCTCTGATCCCGGCGAGCAAAGAGCGGGTGATATCTCGGGCCCGCATCGAATCGATGCTGCCGATCAATGGCATCACAATGATGCGCTTTACGATGGGAATAATCGGCGTGGAGAGTTCCTGGAGCGCGTGCTTTTGCGCTTCGATGATTTCTTGCTGTAGTTGCAGACTCTCTGCTTGTACACGCTCTCGCTCGGCGACCTCTTGTTTCAATTGGGCGGTTCGTTCCTCAACCTGCCCTTCTACTTGTTCGTATGCTTTTTGAAGCGCCTCTTTTGCCTGTTTGCGGTCGGTGATATCACGACCGATGGCCGTAAAAAAGATTTCCTCTTTTATTTTCCAGGTCGCAAGGGAAAGCTCCAATGGAAACTCTGTAAAAGTATCTGTTGCACTGTCTCTTCTGATCCCCGTGACCTCGATCATTTTTCCGATCAGGTCCGATTGCCCTGTCTCGGCCACGCGCTCCATCTCGCGCTGGAGCATCTCGTGGACGTCCGGGGGTACGATCGAACTCAACAGTTGCCCCCGAGATTCACCAGGCTCATGACCAAAGATATTCTGGGCCGCCTCATTCCAGAAAAAAATATACTCGTAGGTGTCGAAAATGATGATCGCATCACTGGCTGTTTTGGCGATGGAGAGAAAGCGTTCTTCACCTTCCCACATTGTTTCCTCTGTACGTTTCATCTCAGCCGCCACCATCTCCAACTCGGCGACTCGGCGGCGTGTTTTCACCAATTCACTGACAAGTTGGGCTTGTGTTTTGTGCTCGTCAGCCACGTCATCGCCTTTGTCATCCACAGGTACAGATTCCGCAAACTTGTGTACCAACTGCAGTATCTCATTGTGAGCAGTCACATTCTCCAGAAACAAGAGTTTTACTCTTTCGTCCCTGATCCGAGCGGCTTGCTGTTGCAACAAACGGTACCCTGCGTTCAGAATCACTTCGGCACGGGGGTCTTGATTGGCATGTAGAACGTGGTAGCAGGTTAGATACACCCGAAGCGGTTCCTCTAGACCGTGCAAATCTCCATCTATCAGGTGGTTTAGGATCTTTTCCACGTAGGCTTGAGCTTGGGTTTGATCACTTTGAGCCAGGGAAACGCGGGCTAAACCAGCCAGTGTTTCCATAATCAAGTTATGCGTTCCTAACTCTTGCCTGATGGTTACGGCTTTTTGATACATCTCAATGGCTTCTGCCAGTCGCCCCAGCTCTGTTAGCGCGTGCCCCGCGTTCGTCAGGGCGTATCCTTGAGAGCGCAAGCTGCCGATATCGCGCGCAATGCCAAGTCCTTGCTGGTCGTATTCCAGGGCGGTTTCATTGTCACCCAGGTTGTGTATTAGCAATCCCAGATTCAGTAAAGCCCTGCCCTCACTCTCTCGATCATCGAGCCGGCGAGATATGTCGAGCGCTTGTTCCTGACAGGCCCTGGCACCGTCATAGTCACCTTGCAGATGCAAGACCCAGCCGACGTTGCCAAGTACTATGCCCTCGTCTCGTGGTTCGTCCATCTGGCGAAAAATACGCAGCGATTGTTCCAAGTAGGCATACGCCCGATCATAGTCGCCGGTTTCGGTAAAGATGAGACCCAGGCCATTAAATGCCCACCCTTCACCCATCTGGTCGCCAATCTCGCGAGAGATGCGCAAGAACAACCGGTGATAGGTTTTGGCCGTATCATAATCGCCTCGATCCCAGTAAACACGTCCCAAGAAGTCCAAGCAGTTTGCTTCAACCTGGCGATCTTTTGCTGTCTGAGCCAGAGTCACTGCATGCTCAAGTTGGGTTTGTGCTTTATCATAGTTTCCTTGCCGGAATAGGACTTGTCCCCATCGCTGGTACCCTGCTGCTTCTTTTCCCGTATTTTGGGCTTTTTGGGCCAACTCAATGGCCCGTTGAGCTGCCGTGATCGCGGTCAGATAATCACTAGCTTGATCGGCATCCTCGGCTTGGCGCAGGGCTATGTCGATTGGGTGCTCATTCTCATCCAATGTCTGATCCGGTTTCCCGGATTTTTCTTCGTCCAACCTATTTGCAGTCATCTACAACCTCCGGACATGAGAGTGGTCTTTGCTTTTGTTTGACGAATTTATTCCTTCATCGCCTTTAGCAAAGACGCTACCTCGACTCGCCCGCAAAAAAACTATTTCCAGTTTAGACAATCTCGTTTCACACGTACACTTGTGCAGTATATGACTATAATATTAGTTTACCACAAGCGACTGCTTTGGGCTACTTGCACTCGGTGTAACCTGATAGTACGAGGCTCATCCAATGATGGTACAGGTAGTCACCATCTAGGAATATCTCTTTGCGGATTGTGCCTTTAATCACGAAACCCTTCCATTCGTAAAGCCGGATGGCGCGTTCATTATCCGCACGCGAAGATTATTCCTGCGCCCAGTCGATGAGGGTGTCGAGCATCAAGGAGCCGATTCCAAGCCCCCAATACTGTTTGCGCACCGACATGCTGAATTTGTCGCGGTGTCGAATGTGTGGTCGGCAGCCTCCAGAAAAGTACAAGGCGGCAACAATCATAGTTTGACAATGGCAGATTTAGGGTCAAAACGACAAAACCGTTGATATTCATTCCAGAGGAACGAGCATACCTAATGCGGTGCATTCAGAAATGCAAAGCGGCTCTTGCAAGACCCGCTCGCATTTCTGAATGCACCGCATTAGGGAATGCGCCACTCCTCTCAACAAGTAAAATGTGCCATTGTCAAAGTAGTTAAAAGCAGACCATTTAATCCACAATGATTGCCCTACGCCGGGCCAACAAACCCAAGGTAAGAAATAACACGCCGATGGACGACAAAGACCACGACATAATGTTAGCCCCCCCGGTGTCAGGAAGGGTTGCTGGAGTTTGCTCGGCAGGCGATCCGGTTACAATTCTGCCATCGAGTTGAACGTTGATGGGACTAGAGGTTTGGATAAATTCGCGTACCTCATCCCACACATCGAGGCCGGTTTCTGTATAGGAGGCCTGGGCAAAAATGTCCTTATAGCCTCCGGCAAATAGCCCCTGATAGTTGCTGGTAGCCACCTGGTAAGTTTGGGCAGAGTCAAGAGAGCTGTAACCGGCAGCAGGGTCGGTGGGATCGTCGAGTATCTGAATATTGGCAGCCTTGTCCGCCACGATATTGAAACGCACTCCCGACACCTGGGAAAAGAAATCTGACCCACTGCGAGACACACTCAAATCAAGCAACTCTTGTATCTGTGCTCCAGTCATATCATAGGCAAAAACCGCGTTTTTGTACGGCATGGCGGTCAATAAATCTTGCTCCAAAATTACGCCGGGCGGGATAGGCTGGCGAAAGCCACTGGCGGTAAAAATAGCCATATGAGTCTCGGCGGCGTCGCGGACAATATCCGTAACCATGTTGCCCAGTAGAGCCTCACCCGTGAACTGTCCTTCTGTCGAAAGCTCGACAGAAGTCTCACCGATTGGTTGGAAGAGATGGGCATAATCAGGATCGGCTTCCAGGTCTGTCTGCATTTGTGCGACTTGCTGCGCAACTTGGGGGTCCTCGGGCAAGTTGTTGCCCATTTGTACCAATTCGCCATTCACCTCATCCAAAACACCATTGCTAAAGGTAAATTCCACTTTGCTGACAAAAGTCAGATATTGGAACGGGGAGATGATCACCGTATTGGTGCCGGGAACAGGCGTCAACCCTTCTTTGTGATGACTGTGAGTGCCAAAGATAAGATCGATGCCGGGAACAGCTTGGGCCAAAGCAACATCGTCTTCATATAGCGCATGCCCGATCAGCACCACGGCATCCACCTGTTCATCTTCTCTCAGCGTTGTAACAATCTCTTGGGCAGTCTCTACCCGGTCGGCAAGGCTCACGTCGGGAGCAGGCATTGTTTCCGGCTTGAGCAGCTGTTCGAAATCGGGGCCAACCACGGCAAACACGCCAATTTTTATTCCCTCCACGTCGAAAACCTCATAGGTTCTGCCATCTTGCTGAAATAGAGGTTCACCGTCACTATCCAGAACGTTGCTGCCCAAAATTGGATAATCGATCTCGGTTTGACACTGGGCAAAAACCTCGGCCCCATAATCGGCGTCGTGGTTGCCAAAGGCCATGGCCTCTACCAAGCCATTGAACCAAGACCACTCGGCGCATTGGTACTTGTCGGACCAGGCCGGAGACCCCTTGTTGATCATATCGCCGCCGCTAAAAATCAACGCGCCAGAATCATCGTCGTAGGTTTTGAGATAGGCAATGGCGCGGGCGACGCCTGCTGTGTCTGTTGCCCCTTGAAAATAAAAGGGAACCGCGTGGGAATGATAATCGCTGAAATGCAATAGTGTAATCGTGATATCCTGCTGGGCCGAAACAGACGGAATGCCTGGCAGCATCAATACAACTGTCGCAATGATCAGTATACGTGTACGTGCTCTCATCATTATTCTCCTCTCAGTTTTTTGTTTTACAATTACCGTTCTCTTTACGCCATACTTTTTTACAGTTGTTTCGTGAAAAAGTAGCGTTGATGCCCAGGAGGGAAATCGGGCAGTTCGCCAAAAACCTGATAGCCATGTTGTTTGTAAAAATCTGGCGCCTGAAAACTGAACGTGTCCAAATACACATTCTTTGCACCACGTTGCCGCGCCTCATTTTCAGCAGTCGTCAAAAGGCGATGGCCGTGCCCGAGACCACGAAGCTCGTCTTTTACCCACAACAAATCTAGGTAGAACCATCCCCAATAGACTTCGCCTAGCACACCTCCCACAATTTCTTGGTCAGGCGTTTGAAGAACGAAACATAGGCGTTGAAACTTGTTGTCGCCCGCTTGTTGTTCGTTGTAATTACCAACACCTCGTCCAATTATGCCCCAGGCCGATTCTTCAGGCTTGTCAACGTAGACGATTTTATATTCTTTATCCATCATGTTTACTCCTTTCTTATCAATTTCGATTTCTTTCCAATATCAGTGCCTGATCAACCACAGTATACGATCGTATGAGGTGACGTAATGAACGGTTACCATGATGCCCAAAGCCCAACTTGACCTCGTGGCTCCTAGATCATAAAGTGCCCAGGTAGCCAAGAGAAAAATTACCAACTCGATCGCTAAACGAAGAATCCCCGGTACTGGAATTGGAGCTTTTCCCGAACGGCTGGGATCATTGGGAACAGTAAATGTACCCCACACAATAGCAATGATCATTGGAATACCCAACGCCAGAAAAAATCGAAACCAGCTTTCACTCTGCCGCCAACCCCAAACGCCCATTGCCAGCAGAGCCGATATTTCAAGTAGAAATCGAATAGCGAGATTGATTGGATGTGATCCCACAACCTGTCCTTCAAGTATGAATTTCTTGTGTTTTGAGAAAGGGTGACTTTTTTCGTGCTTGTGACTGGTCTTGTAGCGAAAATCGGCTTGCACAACTGCTCAACAGGTGATGTGTAGATTGCTAGTCGTGCTGCGTACCATCGGGCAGAGTCGCCCCGGCGAGAGACTTGGCGTCGTCCAGTTGATCAACGTTTACCTGGGCGTCCGTCAGGTTGGCCCCACTCAGGTCGGTTTGGAAGAGGATGGCGCCCGTCAGATTTGTCCTGCTCAGATTGGCTTTGCTCAGGTCGGCCCCGCTCAGGTCAACCCCAGTGAGATTAGCATTGCTCAGGTTCGCTCCGTTCAATTTGGCTTGAAAGAGAAGCGCCTGGAACAGATCGGCATCGCTCAGATTGGCCCCGGTTAGATTGGCTCCGATCAGGTTGGCATCGCGCAGGTTGGCCTTGATCGGATCTGCTCCGGTCAGATTGGTGCCGCTCAGCTTGGCGCCGCTAAAATCTACCTCGCTCAAGTTGGCCCCGATTAGATTGGCCTTGCTCAGGTTGGCCTCGTGAAAGTTGGCCTGGCGTAGGGTTGCGACGCCCAGGTTGGCCGCTTCCAGATTTACCCCGGCAAAGTCGCGTTCTCCATCTCGATACCGTTTGATAAGCTCTTTTCCGTTCAATGTCTGACCTCTTTTTCCGCCATATGGTAGCTGACAACAAGTCAGGCCATTCCTAGGGCGCATCCGAAATGACGACGAACGTGCCCATCGCGTGCCCGACTAGTTGGTCTTGTTCATCATACACGTGCATTTCCACAATGTCCTGCCGCTTGCCGCTCTTGATGATCTGCCCAACAGCGCGCAACGACGTGCGCACAGCAGGCTTGAGAAAATGAATGGACAGCTCGGAAGTGACGACGCCAAGTTCGCCTTGATTCCCCTCCCGCGAGCCCGCGGACGTGAACCAGCCGGCGGTGTCCAGCATCGTCGCGTACACGCCGCCGTGGGTGGCTTTTAGTGCATGGTCCAGGTTGGGATTGTAGGGCAGTTCGACGATGGCGCGGCCTTGATCGTCGAACCGGAGCCGCATCCCAAAGTGGCGGGCGATAGGAGCCTCCTCGTTGAACATTTGGGTCAGTTTGTCTCTCAGCGATATGGTCATGGTCATTGCTCCTGCCAACGCGGCGTTATAGAAATGATCGCACCTGTTTCAAGCTCTCTTCCAGGTCCGGCTTGCTGTTGACCTCTAGGATTACCGGGCCATCAAAGCCGATCTCGTCCAGCTTGTGCAGAAAGGCGGCGGTGTCAATCTGGCCCTGGCCCAGAGCCAAGTGGTCGAGGGTGTGGGTGTGCCCGCCTGCGGATTCGGTCACAAAGTCGTGCAGATGCACCTCACGGATGCGGGCGCCGTGCTGCGCGACAAAGTCAAAGGCGTCGCCGTCATCCCTGTAGGCCAAGTGTCCCACGTCCAGGCAGATGCTGACCCCGTACTGCTCGATCAAGGGCAGCGCCACGTCAAAAGACGGAGTCTCCAGGTTCTCCACGCACAGGTCGCGCGGATCGACGAGTTCGCACACCTCGGCCAAGCTGCGCCCCGCCTGGGCCATCAGCCCGACGAAAACCGCCGGGCGCGTGGGAGAATTGGCCAGGATGGTGTTGATCTCGATGGTCGTATTGCCCCATAGGTGCAGCACGTAGGTGCTCACCTCCACGGGCCGAGTCAGTTCGATAGCCTGGCGGAAGCAGTTCACACTGGCCTGGCGCACGGGTTCGTTCAGACTTGCCGCATCAAGCCACATAAAAGGCAGGTGGGCGGTGCACACAAAGCCCAGCTCTTGTTGCAGGTCAGCGACGGCGGCGTAGAACCCGGCGTCGAACACGGAGGGGTAGACGATACCCATATCCATCCCCAACTCTACTGCCGACAGGCCATACTCTTCGACCAGTTGGCGCATGGATGCCAGACGGTGAGCCCGTGATTCCTCGGGCTGCCAAGGATTCACCACCCAACCGGCCAACGGAATGTTTGTCGTCCCGATCTTCATCTCGTATCCTCACAAGTTTGCCGATATACCAAGTATAACATAATGGCATCCAAGGGGCAATTGACAAGTATTGTGTTTTCTCGTATGATTCGGCCCACTTAAATTCGCCAAGTGGTTCAGCGCCGTGCGGCACAAGGAAAAAACACACACGATGGCACACATCCGAATTTTAATACTGCGAGCAATTTCCAAGCTCAGAGCCAAGTATCCCATATCCATACGCCGGTTTATCAGTGTGTTGACCAAGGAATACCGGCACATTCTGCGCGAGCCGCGCATGCTGTGGATGGTGTTCCTCTCCCCGGCCTTTGTCCTCATCACCTTATCAGGCATCTTTACCAGCGGCAGTGGTCGTGTCTCCCTAGTTATGTGGGATCAGGATCACACACCGCTGTCACGCCAGTTTGTGTCTACCCTATCCAGTGACGATGACTTTGCGCTAGATCACGTATCCGGCTATGAGCAGATCGAATCGTCGTTGGTGAATCAACGTGCTGACGCAGCGATGATCATTCCGCCCGGATTTGCCGACACGGTCTGGGGTGGCAAATCTGCCTCTGTGCAGGTTATTCTGGATGGGGTGGACAGGTCTACCGCCGGGCAAGCGACCGGCATGCTGTTGGCCCACACCGCTGATTTTGGGATGTCGCTGAGTCGCCAGTATGCGTTGCCCCCGCTGCCGCTGCAAATTCGATCCCAGTCCACCTACCTGCCCGACAATGCCGAACGGGACAGCATGCTGCCCGGCATCATCCCCATCGTTTTTTCTCTGCCCGTGATGGCCGCTGCCCTGGCCTTGGCCCGCGAGCGCGAGACCGGGTCGCTGGAATCGTTGGTCGTCACACCCGTGCGCGGCATCGAGTATTTGGGGGGAAAGTTGATCGCCTACGTCACCACCGCGCTGGTCGGGCTGCTGCCGGTGTGGTTGGTGGCGACTTTGCTGTTCGGCGTGCCGTTTCGGGGCAGTCCACTGCTGCTCATCTTGCTGACCACAGACTTTTTGCTGGCGAGCATGGGGATGGCGCTCTTTATCGGCAGCCTGGCGCGCAGCCAGCAGACCGTCACCGTAGTCGCCCTGTTTGTCTTTTTCGTGCCGGGCTTTTTCCTGACCGGCCTGATCGACCCCATAGACACCACCGATCTGGTGGGTACCGCTTTTTCTTACATGTTTCCCGGCACCCACTTTGTGATCATTTGCCGTGCTATTTTCCTCAAAGGGGCCAACCTTTTCGAGGTATGGCGGCCTGCATTGAGATTGTTGCTCCTTTCCATTGCGTGGATGATGTTGGGGATGTTGACTTTTAGGAAACAGATCGACTGATGATCAAGGGTTTGCACCGTATCTGGGGATTGATGGTCAAAGAGCTGCGCCTGTTGAGCCGCGACAAGCTGCTGCTCGTATTCCTGCTGCTGGGCCCACTATTGGAACTGACCATGATGGGCGGCCTGACGGGGGGCGGCATCAAGAACCTGCCACTGGCCGTGGTTGACTTGGACCACAGCCGAGCCAGCCGGGAGTTGATCGCCAAGCTGGGGCAGCAAGACGAATTGCTGATCAAAGCATACGGCGACGACGTCGCTCAGGCCCGGGAATGGATGCAGCGAGGAGAGATCAGCGTCATCGTCGTGGTGCCGCCCGGTTATGCCGAGGCGCTGCTCGACCCGCTCCAGAGCGCCGAGGTGTCCGTCTCTGCCGATGCTTCCAACTCTGTGGTCTCCACCGTTGCTATTGCCACGGCAGAAAAAGTGGCCGCCGAGATCATTGGGGATATCACCGCCCGTTATGCTGCTGCCAGTGAGGGGCCGGTGGAACTGCGTTTTATGGCTCGCTTCAACGAGACCCTCAGTGGTCGCCCCCATGCCCTCACCGCCATGCTGGGGCTGATCGTCTACCAGGTGACCCTGATCATCGCCTCGCAGAGTTTTACGCGCGAGCGAGAATTGGGCACAATGGAGCAACTGCGCGTCACACCGCTGGGCTATTTGGAACTGATGGCAGGCAAAGCCATCCCCACCCTGCTGATCGGCGTCGTGGACTGCTTGTTGATGACAGGGGTCGTCATCGTCTGGTTCGAAATTCCGATGCGCGGCTCGCTGTTGCTTCTAACGCTGCTCACGGTCCCGTTCATCCTGGTGCAGATCGGCTGGGGCACCCTTATCTCTTTGGTCTCGCGCACGCAACAACAGGCGATACTGTTCGTCTTTGCGATGGCGATGCTGGAGGTAGCCCTCTCTGGCTTTATGGTTCCCGCGAACAACCTGCCCGACGTTATGCGGGTGCTGTCCTACATCTCGTCGGTGCGACATTATACGGTGATCTTGCGCGGGATCATGGTGCGCGGAGCGGGTTTTGGTCCGTTGTGGCTGCCGTCGATGGCGCTCTGTGGGATCGCGCTGGTTGTGATCGCGCTGGCCTGGATGCGGCTCAGGGTGGGGTTGGATAATTTGTAGAGACGTGGAAACTATAACCACAATGTGCCATACAATAGAAAACGCCCCCATAGATAATTCTGAGGGCGTTTCAAATTTTGGCAAATGGGAAACTACCGCCCCAGATGCATCGGCATGATTACGTGGGTATAGTCCACGTCGCCCACGGGCCGGACGACGCCAGGACTGGAGGACGTGGTCGTGTCCAACGCGACTTGGGGAGTGCCAACCACAGCGAGCAGGTCGATCATGTATTTGACATTGAACGCAATTTCGATCTCTTCGCCTTCGACGCTGGCATCAAATTCGCTCACGTCGTCGCCGGTCTCTGCCGAGGTGGCCGAGACGATGATGTGGCCCGGAGTCAGCTCGGAGCCGGGCTTGACGTGCACGCGGGTGATGTGGGCTGCGTCGCGGGCAAAGATGAGGGCCGTCTTGCACGCTTTCAGGAACGCGGCAGTATCAACCACAGTGTGCGTCGTTGTGCCGCTGGGGATGATCTGGCGATAGTCGGGAAAGTTGCCGTCTATCAATTGCGATACCAACACGATGTTGGTGAGTTGAAAGAGCACCTGGTTGCGAGTGGGCGTAACGGTGATGATGATGGGGTCTTTTTGCTCACCGCTGATGCGTCCCAGCTCGGTCAGTGCCCGGGCGGGGATGATGATGCTAAAGGGGTCGGCGACGGGCTGAGGCAGTGGGATGGTGCGCACCGAGAGGCGGAATCCGTCGGCGGCGGCCAGCGTGAGTTGGTCGTTCTCGAACTTTGCCAGCACGCCGGTGAGGATCGGGCGGCTGTCGTCGGTGGCGGCGGCGAACGCGACTTGGCTCACTGCTGTACGCAGCACGTCCGGCTCGATAGGGATGCCCACGTTTTCTTCGGGAACCGGCACGATGGGGAATTCTTGCGCGTCAATGCCCTTGATGTTCGCCTCGCTGCGGCCCGCGCGCAAGTTGAGCGTCTGCGTACGCACGACCAACTCCATATCCACCTGCTCCGGCGGCAGTGCGTTGACTAGATCGACAAAGGTCCGCGCCGGGACGGTGGTGGCTCCTTCTTCTTCCACTTTGGCGCCAATCCAGCAGTTGATGCCTACCTCCAGATTGGTGGCGGAGAGTTTCAGCCGTCCAGCGTCGGTCGCCAAAAGCACGTTGCCGAGCACCGGCAGCGTGGAGCGGGGAGAGACTGCTCGCCCAACGATGCTCAAGCCCTTGGATAGGTTTTCTTGTAGACAAGAGACTTTCATAAATCCGCCCCCTTCTCAAAGTTTGATGGTTGGTTTGAATGGGGTCAGTATACACCAACTCGCTGAGCCGCACAAGTGGGTGTTATTCGTCCTCTTCACCCTCTAAACCGGGCATTTCCAGGTGTACCACGTCGCCGTGGACGTCCACCGTGGCGCGAAAGCCCGTCATCCATAGGGCCGTGCGCAATTCGTCCACGTCCACGTTGCCCGGCTCTAGGATGCGGTCCATATTGTCGATGGCGTGCTCGATGGACGCCCGCGTGAACAGGTCCTCTTCGCCCAGCATGTGGATGACGCCCTCGGTGACGGCGTCGCGCATCGACAGAATACGCTCTTTGATCTGCCCCACGATCTGGCGATCTATGTGCTCGGCCTCGACGTGGCGCAAAAAGTCGCCATCGGGCACGGCATAGTGAGGGGTCTGGCCGACGTAGACGGCTTTGGCGGGTTGGCCATCTTGGTTGAATATCAGGTCAGCGAACAACGGACGTCGCATCACATTGCTCATTTTGCGCCTCCCTTTTTCTCCAGCGGCGTTTTGAAATCATAGACGCCGTCGCGCACCGCAAAGCGCACACCACAGTCGATGCAATAGAGTGCATCTCCTTCGTCCTCAAACATGGTTGAGCCACAAACAGTGCAGCGGAAGAAAGCGCCCGACGGTGCGGCGGGTTTGTCGACGCTGGCCTCACAGCGGGCAAAGACACTGGGCGTTAGTTGCCACAGCGCGCCGGTGGGTTGGAATAATTGGTCCAGCGATACGAGCAACTTGGTGGGCACTATTCGCTTGAGCAAACCCATCCGGAGGTGAGAGACGGTGCGCAGTTCGTGCACTGTTAGCCCTACCCCGGCCAATTTCTCCCGCATCCAGGTTGGGTGGAAATTAAAGTTCAGTTCCACAAACTCGACCGGTTCCTGGTCAAAAGGCGACCAGTCTTGCCGCCGCACGAGATAGCGCAGGATCGACTTGACGTTTTGTTTGTTGGCAAACTCTAGCACGAGCGTGCCCTTGGGCGCGAGAATTTGCGCGATACCCTGCAACACTGCCGGTGCGTCGGCGGCGTGGTGGATGGTGCGGATGGTCGTCACCGTGTCGAAAAGGCCGCGGGCAAAGGGCAGCTTGTAAAAGTCACCGGCGACATAGACGTAGCGGGGGTGTCCGCCGGAACCGCCCTCTCCCCAAATCTCTTGGGCCTGGTGAAGCTGCGAGAGCGCATAATCGAAAAACACGACCTCGTCGTAGCCTTGGTAGAGGTCTGCCAGGCGGCCAAAGCCCGCGCCGATCTCGATCAGGCGGCGGCCGGTCGGGGACAGCATGTGGTGCATCGCCACGCGCTCGACGGCGTCTTCGTACTCGCGCCCCTGCCCCCAGAATTCGGTGCGGTAGGTGGAGCCTTCGTAATCACAAATAGGTGGGTTTGTTTGAGACATTGTCAAATTAGGCGTTGTTCAGAAACAACGTTGTGCCTCACAAGTGTTTTTACGTAGGAAACGAGTCGAAAAGCCCAAGTTATTTTTGAACAATCCATTAGGGTAACTCGATTCCGTCCGGCAGACTCTCGATCTGTACTTGTATGGGTTGAAGCGCGCCGCGCAACTCGTTGACCACCGGGTCCAATCCCGATTCTCCTAGCCTGATGTGGACCGGCACCTCCATCTGGATGGGGATGGTCTCGTGGACCGGTACATTCAGGCGCACGGGAATGGTCTGGCTGACGGGCACGGACATACTCAGGTAGATGGGAAGTTGCAGTCCAGCCGGGAGGGATAGAGACACGCTCCCATTGATCACACCGCCGCCCCCAGGCAGATTGAATTGAGCAGGCATGCCGTACAGCGGCACGGCTTGTTGCAGGACGACGGTCGTGTCTTGCTCGATGATCAAATCAAAATATATCGGCAAGGGTTCGTCGAGCGGCAGATTGAATTGGATGGGAATGGGCTCGTCGATCTGCACCGAGGTATCGATGGTGGCCTCACCCAGCCCCAGGAAGGCGGCGTCTAGGTTGTACAACAGTGGCTCGACCAGACCAGTCTTGAGGGTAAAGATCGTATCGAGAGCGGGTATGGTCACCACGAGCAACACAGAAACCAGAACAAAGTTCACGGCGAACGAAAAGAGGATGGCAATATCCCGAAAAGCAGTCCAAAAACGTCTGATTCTTCCCATCTCTGATTCTTCCATTGCGTGACCTCCTTTGGTTGGCAAACTGGGATCCGACATGCTGACTATATCATCACCGGGCAAAAAACACAACTTGTATATTCCACGCATCAAAATCTCGGACAAGCCACCGACTAAACTGAATGCAGTGAATGGGCGTGCAGTGTCTATTTATGGCCAGATATTTGCCGGCGACTCGATGCACGTGTCGCTGTCTGGATTCTTGAACGTTTCGTAGAACATCACCATGTCCATCCCGGTGGCTTCTTCTAATGTCACCGGAGGGTTTGTCGACGGGTCTGTGAAAAGCTGACTCAAGCCAGGCGACTCGAGGTACAAAACTATCCAAGTAACCTCCTTGAACTGGGGACATGCTTGCATCGTCGGCGGCTCGTAGCTCGCCGGCCCCCTGTATATGATGAAAAACCCCACTTGATCGTAGACGAGCCAGAGGGTGTAATACACAGGCGCATCCCGCTCGATCGGGGGCATCATATGGATATAAACCTGCGAGGGAACTCCATACTTGCTCAATAGCTGATCTGGCGAGTAACGCTGCCAATCTTGCGCAAAACGCTCAGATGTAGCCCCCCTGAACACCTCGCTATGCACTTGGATAGAATCGACTAGCCCGTCTTTCTCAGAAAAATCGAGGTTGACTGTATAGTCAAAAAGACGATCGGGATGCGGCATCTGAATGCCAAAACCGAGTGTTGCAATCAAGTTTGTGACAGTTTGCCACTCGCTCTGACCAGGTGCCACACCCCACCAGCAAGGAAGATCACAACCACTATTGGTTTCGAGCAATTCTCTCACCAAAGTATGTTTCTCATCTGCAGTAAGCGTAGGATAAAGAGTAGGGGTGGGATGAGGTGTCCGAGTTGGGGTTGCTGGGATAGGTGTGAGTGTACGAGTAGAAGATGGAGACAGCGTTCGTGGTGATGCAGCAGTTGTGGGTAACAACGTTTCGACCACAGGCGATGGGGAAAGATTGGAACATCTCACAAGGCTTATTGATACCACAGCCACTATACTAACAGCAAATCTTCTCTGGTTTATTATCTTTTGCATCCTATGTAATTGTCCTTATACTCCCCGCATCAAAGCCCACTCGCGGGAAAAGGCATAGGCCGCCAATAGGATAGAGACGACGGCATACGCGGCGGCGGCTCCCCACGTCAGTGCCAACGCCCCTGGCGCGACGCCACCGCCGAACAGATCACGCATCGCCACCAGTACGCCCACCATCGGCAATGCATACACAGACATCGGAGGCGCAGCGCTGACGCCAAAGGTCGCTACGAGTGCCACACCTGGGAGTAGCAGTTGTAGCAGGCCCAAGAAGAGGTTTGCCTCGCGATAGTTCTTGGCAAAAGTGCACACCGTGGCTACGATCCCATTCGCCATGGTCATCAAGGGCAACATCAACAACATGAGCCACACCAGCGCCTGCCCCAAATTTCCCAACTGCGTGACGCCCGGCATCGCGAGACTGCTGCTCGTGCCCATCGGTATGATCGAGAGAAAGGATACGTACGCCAGGCTGTCCAACGACCACAAACCGATGGTGATCGCTGAAACGATGATACTGAGGGCAATTTTGCCCAACACGATTCCAATGCGGCTAGAAGGCGTGATGAGCAGGGGTTCCATCGTGTGGCGCTCTTTCTCACCGACGGTCATGTCGGCCACCAGGCTCAGCCCGCCGCTGAACGTCCACGAGGCGACGGCCATGGTCAAGAACAGGCTGCCGATTAGCGAGGAAGCCCCCTCCCCTGATACGATGGGGGCAGCAGCGACGCCTGTCGTTGCTGTGGCCTCTTGTGCCAGCCGGATGGGGTTTATCCACGCAGGATCCAATCCTTGACGGGCCAAGCGATCCGTCAGCACCTCATGCTCGTATTTTCTGAGCGCTTGTTGGACAGTGGTAACGGCAAACTCGGGCAGCCAGCCGCTACGACTGCTGGTCAGGGTGAGGGTGATGGCTTGTTCGGCCTCCAACTGGTCCATGGCGTCGGGCGGAATCTCGAGCACGGCCATCAATTCGCCGCCCTGTAATGCTTGCTCCAGATCGGGCGGCGCGTCTACCAATTGAAGCAGGACTTTGTCGTCCAGCTCGGCGACCAATCCGGGTAACTGCTCTCCATTGACGATGACGATGGGCAGTCCGTCACGGGTCTGGCGCACGATTTGCCACAACACAAATACCCCGCCGATCGCGCCCAGAATCGGCATCAGCAACGGCGTGGCAAAGAGAAAAAAGAGCGCCCGCCGGTCGCGCAAAAGGTCACGCGCTTCTTTGATAAAGACGTGTCGCACGATTTTTAGCATTGGGGATTGTTCCTTCTCAGAGAAGCGCTCGACAAGCTGTTCCCAGGAGCGCGGTCTGTGGGTTGACGATGACGTGAACGGGAACGTCGACCAGCATCTCGGTCATGATTCCCTTGTTCCAAAAGGCATTCAGAAACCGCTCTTTTTCTCGTTCCAGAACGGGCAGGATGCGAGGCGGAATGCCTCCACCCAAATATACGCCCCCGGTAGCTACGACTTGAAGCGCCAAGTTGCCCGCTTTTGCTCCCAGGATCGAGATAAAGTGATTGAGGGTAGCCGTGCAAATCTCGCACGGCGTCTCTGGGGCGAGCGCCGCGTTGACGATCACGGGCGTTGGGTCTTGGACCATTGCCAGTTGCTCGGATAACCAGGCCGGTTCGCTAGCATAGCCACTCTCTTTGAGAAAGGCATAGATGTGGGGGATTCCCATACCGGAGCAGACCAACTCGTAGCTCACGTGCTCGTACGATTGTTGGACGTGACGCAGCAACTCGACCTCGATGGAATTGGTCGGCGCAAAGTTTGCGTGCCCCCCTTCCGAGACACAGGTTTGATATTGTGCTCCGTCCCAAATCAGAAACGCTTCGCCCAACCCTGTGCCCGGCGCAATGACGGCAATTGGACCTTTGGCGATGGGTCGTCCTGTATTCAGCGTGTGCAGATCATTCGGCTGAAGGTGGGGGATTGCTTGGGCGGTAGCCTCCAGATCGTTGATCAATTCAACGACCTGGAGGTCTAGGGCTTGCTGAATACTATTTTGGTCCAACTCCCAGGGCAGGTGGCTGATCGTAGCTGTGACACGACCTTCGATCACCGGGCCAGCCACGGCGAAGACTGCCTGGTCCACGCTCTGCCTGGCTTGAGCCAGAAATTCACCCACGAGCGATTCAAAGGTCGCATAATTCGCGGTAGGCAGCGTGGATTGAGCCAGCGGTGCGCGTGGCCCAGCCTCGGATGAGAATATCGCGAGATCGGTCTTGGTCGCGCCGACGTCGCCAGCAAGAAGTAGGATTGGCATAGTTACAGCGCGTACCGCAGTCCTTCCAGATATTTAAAGAGATAGGGCGCTTCCAGGTTGACGGGGCTCTTGCCCGTGGGGTCGAGCTCGCCGGTCAGCACTTGGAGCACTGCTTTCTGTGTGTTGAGGTCGGGCGAATAGGCATTGATCACGCAGGGCAGATGCGGCGCGTCGTAGATCAGGTACGGCGAGCCGTAGGACACGAGCACCAATCGCGGGTGGTGCGAGTTGATGAGGGCCCAAACGTCGCGCATGTATCCACCTGCCGGACGGATCCGGTTCGTGCCCCAGGATGTGTCAAAGACGGCACTCAGGATCACGGCGTCGTATTCGCTGAATCCGTTGGTCTTGTGCAGCTTGCCCACGTCCGTCTCGTCAAGGCGGACGATTTCGACTCCCCGGTCGTGCAAGAGATCGTCAAAGGAGTCCACGTGAGCGTCTGAGGGGTCTCCCCGGAAGTGGTAGCTGAGCACGCGTGTGCCTTGCTCCAATTTGAGCGGCAGCGCCTCGTTGCGGTCTCGCACCAGGGTGATGGCCTTTTCGGCAATTTCCTGACTGATCTGCCGAAAGTGCGTGCTATCCGCTGGCGCAAGCGTCGGGAGGTTGAGGTTTTCGTGCAGGCCGAGCACCTTTTTCAGAGCCAGGATGCGCCGCGCCGATTCTTCGATACGGGCCTCACTGAGACGGCCTTCTTTGACTGCGCGTTTGAGCACGTCAAAATCGCGCTTGGCCGACGAGAAAAGGATCATGTCGCAACCGGCTTCGATGGCGGCGGGCACGATCTCCTCGTGGGGTCCAAACGCGGTCACACCGCCCATATCCATCGCGTCGGTGATGACGACTCCCTGAAATCCCATCTGCTCGCGCAGCAACTCGATGAGGATCTTTCGGGATAGAGTCGCTGGCGGCGCGTTCTGGATGTGTGTGCCGTTGCCGGGGTCCCAGGCGGGCAACGAGATGTGGCCCGTCATAATGCTCCACACGCCCAGGTCGATTGCTTCCTGAAACGTGCGCCCGCTTAGGGCCAGCCATTGGTCTGTGCGCAGCGGATTGATGGTGTTGCAGATGTGTTGGTCGCGGTCGTCCAGTCCGCCGCCGGGAAAGTGCTTGGCCGTAGCACAAATGCCATTTTCTTGCATACCGCGGATGACGGCCTTGGAAAGACGCGCCACCAGGTCCACGTCATCGCCAAAGCTGATGGTGTTGGTGCCGGGGTTGAAGGGGTTGATGTTGACGTCCACCACCGGGGCAAAGGCCCAGTGCACGCCAAAAGCGCGCCCTTCGACCGCCGCCGCGCGCCCCGTTTCGTAAGCCAGGTGCTCGTCGTCGGTCGCGCCCAGCGACATTGTGTGGGGAAACGTGGTGGCGTCCAGTATCATCCGCCCCGCGCCATTCTCCAGGTCTGAAGAGATGATCAACGGCACCGGAGAATGTTCTTGGAGCCACTGGGTGGTGTTCTTGAATTCCTCTCGCGACCCCGAAAATAGAAACATCCCCCCTGGTTCCACATCCCCAAGTGCTTCAGTTCGTTCGTCCTCGGTGGCCGATGGTTTGAGGCAAGGATGCAATAGTTGGCCGATCTTTTGGTCGAGCGTCAGTCTTGCCAGCGTGCGTTCGACCCATTCGGACGTGATAGATAGTACAGGAAACTCGCGCATAATTATGCCTCGTACATTACTTTCCCGGCAACCATTGCCAGATATATGTTGACGTCCTGGTCCATAACGATCAGGTCGGCGCGTTTGCCTGGTTCCAGGCTGCCGACGTGTTTGTCTATGCCTGCGGCCACAGCCGGGTTTAGGCTCGCTAATCTCACAGCGTCCTTTAACGGCAAACCGACGTCGCGGGCTATATTTCTCACCCCGTACCTGATCGGCCACACCGAGCTTGAAATCGTGCCGTCGATCTCTCCATCGAGATGTGCCAGCCGCACCATACCGTCCTTCTTGATCAGCTTGACGCCCACCCACTGGAATTCGCCGTCTATCACGCGGTCGGACCAATCGTACTCGCCGTCCGGAAGCCCGGCTGCCGCTTGCATATCAGAGATCAGGCAAACGTTGCCCAAGCCCTTGCAGCGGATCAACACGTCCATCGCTGCCGGGTGGACGTGAAATCCGTCGGCGTTCAGTTCGCACATTAGACTGTCACAGGTCAGGGCAGCGCCCACCGCGCCAGGTCGTCGGTGGTGCATCCCGACCATCACGTTGTAGGTGTGGGTCACGTGGCGGACGCCCGCTTCTACCGCGCGCATAAATAATTCGTAGCCAGCTTCGCCGTGGGCAAAAGAAGCTACCACGCCGCTGCGATGGATCTCTCGGATCAACCCTAGTCCGCCGGGGAGATCGGGAGAACAATCCATCATCACCATGTGTCCTTCACTCGCCTCGAGCAACTCGTGATACGTGCTGATCTCAGCCGGGGGGGGCGGGTCTTGAGGCTCGCCGGGCAGGTACTTGGGATAAATGAACGGTCCCTCGCCGTGGATGCCCTCGACAGCCGCTCCCTTGATGCCCTGCTTGATCGCTTTGACGACGCCCTTGATGCCCTCCAAGTCGCCGACGGTTGCCAGCCAACTAGTCGTACCCGTCGTCACCAGCCATTTAGATACCTCTTGCACCGCTTTCGCGCCTTCGCGCGCAAAGTGTCCGTTGCCACCGTGAACGTGGATGTCTATCAGGCCGGGGGCAACGATGCGGTCGGCAACGTCTCGCACCTCGTATCCATCGGGGACGGGTATATTTTCCTGCAAGCCGACGGCCTCGATTTGTTCGCCATCGATCAGTATGATTGCATCTCGCAGTTCCTGCAGCGGTGTAAACAATCGTTGAGTTTTTATAGCTGATTTCGTCATTATTCTACTCCTCATAATAGTATAGGTTGAAAATCATTCGTGGGTTCAACTAACCGTCTTTGCTTCGCCAGCGACGCCAAAACTGGTACCAGCGGGGCTTCTTTTTTTGTTCCCACAGATCGGCTCGCAACTGATCCTCGCCCACGATGCGTACGAACGCTTCCTCCAAATCGTCTACACCGGTCTGCGCGATGAGAGCTTGTGGCGTGTCCACTGCTTGTAGGTGTCCCTTGTGAATGATGGCGACGCGGTCACACAAGCGCTGCGCCTCACTCATCAGATGGGTCGAGATCAGCACGCAGCGCCCCTCGTCGCGAAAGCGGGCGATGAGGTCTCGCACGTTGCGGGTACTCATCACGTCCAGCCCGGCAGTGGGTTCGTCGAGGATGATGTTGGGCGGATCGTGGATCAACGCCTCTCCCAGGATAACGCGGCGGTGCATGCCGACGGAAAAGCCTTCGGTGCGCCGGTCGGCAAAGTCACCCATCTCGAGCATCTCTATGATACCATCAATCCGTTCTTCTAATTGAGAGCCGTCTATCCCGTGGAGATGGCCATAGTAGCGGAGATGTTCGCGGGGAGTGAACCGGACGTAGAGACCGGCCGTCTCTACCAAGAGACCGATGCGAGCGCGTGCTTGGGCACTTTGCTTGCGCACGTCCCATCCATCTACCAAGGCAGTTCCGGCGGTGGGTTCTAGGACAGTGGCCAGCAGCCGCAGTAAAGTGGTCTTGCCTGCACCGTTGGGTCCCAGCAGTCCAAAGACTTGTCCATCGTTGCAAGTGAAGGAAACGGTATCCACTGCTGTCAGTTTTCGGAAGCGTTTGGTCAGTTCTTGGATTTTGATCACGGGGTAATTATAGGGGATATGGAAAGAGACGCAAGTGTTGTGATAGATGGATTTGTTTATGTCAAGTTGTGCACTGATTTGTTTATGTAAAGTTTTCACGTGAAACCCTATGGACGAGCATATACCACTATCCGAAGCGATGGGGGCAACGAATGAGTTTTATCAGATGTTTGGAGGGACACCGGTTGACTCATTCGTGTGAACGTAAACGAGTCATCTTGTGGTCAAGTGGTAGGACAAGATTAGCTTTTTGGGATGGGGTGAAAAAACACCGTGCCGGGCGCAACATGCCCGGCACGGTGTAGACGACACACGTATGATGTTGTTTGTCCCTGAGGGGGCAAGATGAAAAGGTATTTCCGCTATTGCTTACGCAATGGCTGCCATCGCTTGCGCAATTGCTTGGATGTGCGCCGGGGTTGAGCCGCAGCATCCACCCACCACCCGTACGCCCATCACGACAAACTTGCGAGCGTATTCGGCCATGTTCTCTGGTGTGGCGTCGTAGACCTCTTCCCGCCCAACCATGTGCGGCTTGCCCGCGTTTGGCTTGGCGATGAGGATGGCGTCGGGCGCGACCGCGTGCATCTTGGACACCGCCCCTGCGGTCATCTCTAGCGTTGCGCCGCAGTTTGCACCGACGGCGGTCACACCCATCGCCAGCAGTGTCTCTGCCGCCTGCTCTGGCTTTACGCCCATATTCGTCCGTCCGTGATGGTCAAAGGAAAGGGTGGTAAATATCGGGATGCCGGAACCAACTTGCAACGCACCCTCGACGGCAGCCCGCACCTCGTTCAGGTCAGACATTGTCTCGACGTAGAATGCGTCCACCTCGGCCTCTGCCAGCGCGGTGGCCTGTTCGGCAAATATCTCTACTGCCTGCTCGTAGGTGAGTTTGCCCATCGGGGCCAACAATTCTCCTAGCGGGCCAATGTCGCCCGCCACGTACGCTTTACTGTCCGCGGCCTCTCGCGCGATCTCGACCGCCCGCCGGTTGACCTCAGTCACGCGGTTCGCCAGGCCAGGCCGTTCCAATCGTGTCCGCGTTCCGCCAAAGGTGCAGGACAGGATCAGGTTGGACCCAGCCTCGACGTAGGCGGTGTGCACGCCGCGCACGGGATCGGGACTTTTCAACAGCCAGGCTTCGGGGGCCATTCCGGTGGGCAAGCCCGCCGCCTGCAGCATTGTGCCCATCGCGCCATCGGCGACGATGACGCTGCCGCTCTTTAATCTCGACAGAATATCTTCCATCGCTGCACCTCCGTTACACGTTCAACAATTCCTTTATCACCGTCACCGCCTCGTTTGCGTTCTCGGCATAGGCATCCGCCTCGATGGTCTCAGCCCATTCGGGGCTGGCGGGCGCGCCACCGATGACGACCTTGACCTGGTCGCGCAAACCGGCTTCCTTCAACGCCTCGATGACGACCTCCTGGTTGCGCATCGTTGTTGTCAACAGCGCTGAGAGGCCGACGACGTTCGCTCCTTTCTCTTGCACCTTTTTGACAAACTCGTCCGCAGGCACATCCACTCCTAGATCGTGCACCTGAAAACCTGTCGCGGTAAGCATCGTCGCCACCAAGCTCTTGCCGATCTCGTGGATGTCTCCCTCGACGGTGCCGATGACGACGGTGCCCAACACCTGGCGCTTTTCCTTCCGTTCCACTAATGCGGGTTCAAACACCGCCATCGCCGCCTTCATCGCCTCGGCGGCCATTACCAGATCGGGGATGAAATAGTCGCCGCTTTCGTACTTTTCGCCGACGATCTTCATACTGGGGTTGAGCGCCTCTTCGATGGCGGTCAGTGGCGCGATATCGGATTCTAGTGCCTGCTCTGCCAACTTTTGTGCTTGTTCGGGAATACCCTGGATCACGATCTCTTTTAATTGTTGTAGAATTTCGCTCATTTTTTTGACTCCTCTTCTGATCGTATGAATCTATGAATGGACAAATCTATCGTTCTGGAAGGCGATCCATCCCGGCGGCCTGCGTGGCCCGCAGTGTGATGGCTTCCAGTTCTTGCTCAACCTCGTCAGAAAGGCCCTTTGGTTCGTAGGCAGTGATGATTTCTTCAACGCGTCGGTGGGCGCGCTCGGAGGCGTTCAGGCTGCCCTTGGCTTCCCAGTCGCGGCGAAAGTCACGGTCCACCACCGGGCTGGGGATGAACAACTCCTCGCGGAACCAGCGCCGTGTGTGGTTGGTGGTCAGGAAATTGCCCGCGTGACCCACCTGCCGGATAATATCGAGCGCCAGCGGTGTCTCCCGCTCGACCACCCCCTTGACCAATCGTTTTGCCATCCCCACGATCTCGGCGTCGATCACTAGTTTTTCCAGGCTAAAGCAGCTCTCAAAGTCGAGCATGCCAGAGCCAGAGATCATGTTGATGCCTGCCAGTGCGGCCATCGTCGCGCCGATGCCCGACTCGAAGCCACTTTGGGTATCCACGATCTTGGCGTCGGACATCCCCATATAGGCGTGGGTCGGCATCCCCAGGTGCTTGCCCACCTCGGCGTAGGAACAATCGATCATCATCGTCTCGATGGCGCCCATCGGGGTAGTGCCCGTGCGCATATCAAAGGCTGCTGGCGAGCCGCCCCAGACGATGGGCGCGCCGGGGTTGACCAGTTGGTGAATGGTGACGCCGCTCAGGCACTCGGCCGTGTGCTGCACAACTGCGCCGATGAGGGTCGCTGGACCAGTGGCTCCCGTTAGCGGCATGCTGACCAATTCCGCCGGTACTCCGTACTGGGCACAGTCCATTAGGTTCTCGCAGGTGATGTCGGACCAGAGCAGCGGCGGAGAGGGGCAGACGTCAAAGACGGCTCGTGGCTTTTTGGCCAGGGCCTCCTCGCTGCCGGTCACTGCCACCAACAAGTCTTTCATCACACTCCATGTCTCGATGGCGAACGCGCCGGTAACGACCGGCTTGCGGGTGTGGAGCAAAACCAGGTAGAGCCGGTACAGGTCGGATACTTCCTGCGGGACGTCTGCACAAACCAGCGACGTGGCGACGGCGTCCAACACGTCCAATCCATCAGCCAGCTTGATAAAGCGGACAAAGTCGGCGGTGACCGGCTCACGCGAGTGCTTGGCGTCGTGGTCTATGATCTCGATGGCTGCTGATCCGGGGTCGAACTGCACGTCATCGTCGCCATAGTGTACGGCCGGTTGACCGTTGGCATCATAAAGATAAAATGATGATGGGGCCGTCTCGACTGCCCGTCGGGCTAGGTCTGCCGGAATGCGGGCCACCTGGGCCTCAAAATCCACCTCTGCACCGCGCTCGGCCAGGAGACGCATCGCGCGATCCGAGTGAACGCGTATACCAGGATCGCTCAATAGATCATACGCCTCGGCGACGATTCGTTCAATTGTCTTTTGAGGTAAGAATTGTATACGAGGTCTCATTGTGTCTACTCCTAGAATGCTAAATTTTGGATCTAGTCTAATGGATCAACTTGATTTCTTCCAGCGGCCAGCAGACAAACCAGGCGTGTCCGGTCACCTGTTCTATTGGCACGAGACCAAAATAGCGGGAATCTCGCGAATTGGGCCGGTTGTCGCCCAGAACGAAAATATGCAGCGCTGGCACGACTGTTGGCGAGTGATTCGGCCCGCCCAATTGGGTCGTCCAGGGTTCCTCCAGCAATTGCCCGTCGATGAGGACGCGGCCATTCCGCACTTCCACCGTCTCTCCGGGCAGTGCGACCACTCGCTTGATCAGCGCGCTGTCCTCGTTGGGTAGCTCAAAAGTCACTACATCTCCTCGGCGTGGACCGTGAAAGAAACGGTAGGTGACCTTTTCGACCATCACTTGCTGGTCATAGTATAAATTGGGCTGCATACTTGGTCCGTCTATCACCGTCGCTTGCGCCACGTAGACGTTGATAAACAGGGCAATCAGCACAGCCGGAACGACGGTGCTCATAACTTCCCACAATGCCCGTAATAGGAAACGTCCGAGGCGAAAGATCAATCCGCGCTTTTCCATCTTTGGCTCAGGGGCAGTGTTTTCTAATTCTTCCATCTGTTAATCTACCAATTTGATCTGATCTAGCGGCCAGTAGACAACCCAGGCCCGCCCAATGATCTGGTCCACCGACACAGGACCAAAAGAGCGCGAATCTCGGGAACTGGCCCGATTGTCGCCCAGAACAAAGACGTGTAACATTGGCACAATCGTCAGTGAGTAACTGGGGCCGCCCTGTTGAGTTTCCCAAGTCTCCTCCAGCAGTTGACCGTTGATAAAGACCTGCCCGCCCCGCACTTCCACCGTTTCTCCAGACAGTGCAATCACGCGCTTAATCAACGGTTCTTCCTCGCCTGGCACCTCGACGATTACCACGTCGCCGCGACGTGGGCCGTGGAAAAAGCGATAGGTGATCTTTTCGACCATCACCCGATGGTCCAGGTACAAGTTGGGTTGCATACTTGGGCCTTGTATCACCATCGCTTGAGCCATAAAAATGTTGATGAATAATGCAATGAGAATAGCCGGAATGACCGTACTCACAATGTCCCACAAGGCCCGCAGTAAAAAACGCCCAGCACCAGGTGCTTGCTTGGGTTGTTCCATCCCTGGCTCAAGCTCCGTTGGTTCTGGGTAATCCTCGTTTTCAGTCCGAGTCTCGACTGTTTCCATTTTTGCTGTCTCATTATTGGTGGGATATGTACAAACAAGTATAACCGGGAACATAACAAGTGACAAGTTGACGAGAGCAGTAGTACGCATTTGGCATCGCTGTTGACAAAATGGGCCAGTCGTATTATGATGCCCAACGTTTGTTTTGACAGAAATGTTTCCCCACACCATGATTCTGCTCTGCGTCCAGAAACGGGCTCGGGCTGAGCAGGTTCCACGTACCAAGCAGGATGGTGATCCTATGATCCGCAAAGACGATGCTAAATGGTGGGTGTTGGAAGCAAAAAAACACCCGGAATCGGCCTCAAACATCATCGAGGAACTGGCCCAACGACTGGTTGAACTGGACACCGAGCGCGAGCGACTGCGCGACGAGGTCATCCGGCTGCAACGGCGTGCTCCGGCCGTTATCACAGATAGTGTCGAGGTGAACGCTTTACAACGCAAGGTGGAAACACTGCAAACCATCCTGGATAGCAAAACGAGCACCGAGCCGTCCGTGGTTTTGCTCACCGATCAATTGCAGTTGGCCCGTATGATGCTCTCGCAGGTGCAACAACTGGCCCGAGAGGAGCGCCCGCTGCCGGGCAAATCACCGAGCAGACTCGGTCGCTTGCTGTTGGCTCGTCTCGATGCCGAACTGCTGCTGCTCACCAGTCAGGGACGGGGCTACAAGGTGCCGCTAGCCGACGTGTCGCCGCTGGTCGAGGGGAGCAACTGGCCCGCCGCCGAGGGGCCGAAACTGTCGTCCGGTGAGTGGCTGACGGCCGCCGCGACCGTGACCACCCCACCCCGCTTTTGGACCATCATCACCCGGCGGGGATTCGTCCGGCAATTCCTTCGCATCCGCTTTGACCGGCAGTTGGCCCAGGGCGACCGATTGATCGAAAGCCCCATCCGCAACGATGTGCCGGTTGCCATCGTGAACGGCGATGAGGGCGATCTGCTGGTGCTCACCCGCTGGGGCAAGGGCGTCCGCTTTTCCCAACGTGTCATCGAGGGGCAGGGATCAATGGCACTGGAACTGGATCCCGACGACGAGGTCGTGGCCGCGCTCCCGCTGCCGTCGGATACACAGATCCTGGTTGTGACGGCGTCCGGTTTCGCTGTATGGCGCGACACGACCCAGTTCAAGGCACGGTCCAAGCCCGGCAGCACGGGCAAGGGGCTGATCCAGGCCTTTGATGTGCTGGGCGTCTTCCCCCGCGAACCTGATGCCCACCTGCTCTACCTGACCTACTCCGGTAAGCTAGCCCTCGTCCCGGTGGCGGACATTCCGTTGTACACGAAATCCCGGAAAGGCTCGCGGGTACGCACCTTTGACCGAGACCCGGCGGTGGCAGTGACGATTGTTCCTTCGGAGCCGGGACGTGGATAAACGCTGTTAGCACCAACGCATATGCAAAAGGATAAACCTGAATACGTTGATCTGATCATTTGATATGAACAGTTCGAAAGGAGGATCATAAGAGAATGGGCAAAAGAAAGTGGATTCCCATTTCAGAAGAGAATGTGATAGAAACAAAACGCTGCAGATACGTCTTTGGTCTGTATGACCATCAAGAGTATGGACGTAGCTGCTTCAGAATCAGCAAATACATCCGCGACAATGATTTCTTTGTTGGTCACTTCGTGGTAGTGCCTGAAGATCAAGAGACCGTTCTCCCCGAAATTGTGAAATATATTGAGTTTGCTGCACAAAGATCAGATAGCTTGTCTAAAGTTCCAACAAAATTAAGTAGTGTTTCTGCAGACTGTCGGCTCCTTACACTCCCAGGAATGGAAAAGGACCTGGGGCTATGATAATACGAAAGCGCTATGCTCCTGGCTATTGTTCATATCAGTCTGGGTATTCCGAGATACGCTGGGATGTATTGGGATGTAATCTTGGGTGTCAATTTTGTTGGAGTCCAGCTTCGCGACCAGAACAGACAAGAGAGCCATCTGTTCAGAAGTCGACAATACAGATTTTCCAAGACACGCTGAATGCAGTATCTGATCCCTCAAAGACATTTATCAGATTTACTGGAGGGGAGCCAACCTTATATTGGGGTGATGTTTCTTGTGTTCTTGATATGTTTGATCAAGACAACACCATCAACCAGATACCCGTACTAATCCAGACCAATGGAATTGAGATAGGTCGTAGAGGTGTGTCAGTAGATGAATTGGTATCTCATAGTAAGCAGTTGTATCTATTCGAGTTATCATTCAAGGGCACAAATCAAGATGAATTTGCTCTTCTGACCACCAAGGAGTCTGAACTCTACCAATATCAACTAAAGGCATACGAGATACTAGCTAATCTTTCCCAGAGGAGTAACAATGTAAGAGTCGTTGCTGTATTAGGGATTTATCATTCTGCAATTAAAAGCAAATCCAAGTACGCCTTTGTTAATCCAACTAGTGGTGCTATTCTGTTTGAGAATGTTAGCGCTTGGAATCCCAAATTTAAGGAAATTTGGGATTCAGCGCAACTAAAGTGGGTAGAACCTTTGAGGATGTCTCCCAAAGGTGTTTGGAAGAATCTCCATGCTCGCTGTGGTCCATCCGGATCAGATATCTTGATGTATTACTCAGATGGAGCAAATACAAATCGCCAAGGATTGTTCCCAATGAAACCGAAATCGGTCGATTATGCACGGTTGATTGTACAACGCGAGTTCTGGTAATTTTGAGAACTCAAAGGTCTTTGTGTGAACTAGACCCAGCACGAATGGGAATTCATGGCTACTTGGATGCAGAGATGAGAAAACATGCAAATCGGTCTTGACTTTGGCACCACCAACTCTGGCGCGGCGGCCTTCGACGGCCAGCGCGTGCGCGTCTTTCCCCTCGACCCCGACAGTCACGACCCCACCGTCGTCCGCTCGACCCTCTACGTCACCCGCGACCACCAGGTCTCTATCGGGCAGAAGGCGATAGACACCTACTACCGCCAGAACATTGGGCGGCCCATCAAGATGGTGCGCCAGCGTGTCGGCGAGATCGAGATCACCATGGCCGACTATGGGGCGGTCAAGGGGTATCCGTCGGGGCCAACGACCTTTATCCGCGACGTCCACGTGATGGTGGACGAGCTGACGCCCGGACGGCTGCTGCGCTCCCTCAAGAGCGGCCTGGCTACCGGCTACGAGGGCACGACGATTTTTGACCGTTACTATGCCCTGGAGGACCTGCTCGCCATTTACCTGCGGGAGGTCCGGGAGCGGGTGGAGGCAGAGACGGGGCAAGCAGTGGACGGCGTGGTGTTGGGCCGCCCGGTCCACTTTGTCGGCAGCGGCGGTGAGGCCGACAACCAAAGCGCCGAGGACCGGCTGCGCCGCGCCGCCGAGACGGCCGGTTTCCGCGACGTCGCCTTTGAGCTGGAGCCGGTGGCGGCGGCGCTGTACTATGAACTGATGACGGGCCAGCCGCAGAACATTGTCGTCTTTGACTTTGGCGGCGGCACCCTCGACATCACCGTGATGCGCATCGGCGAGCCGGGGCGGCGACAGGTCTTTAGCACCGGCGGTGTGGGCATCGCCGGAGATTCCTTTGATCAGCGCATCATCGAGCGGCTGATGCTGGATCACTTTGGGCGTGGCTCCACCTGGGGCGAGGACAACGCGCCTTTCCCGCGCCAGTACACCGATCCCTTGGTCAACTGGCAGACCATCCCGGAACTACACCGCCCGGAGACGCTGCACTTTCTCGAACTGGCGCAGCTCACCAGCAGCCATCCACGTCAGGTACGGGCGCTGGAATCGCTGTTGGTCAACAACTATGCCATCCGCATGATCGACGAGGTGGAACGGACAAAGATCGCGCTGTCGTCCATCCGCTTCGCCGTCATCAGCCTCACCGGCGACGACATCGACGTGTGGCAGCCGATCACCCGCTCTCAGTTCGAGAGCCTCATCACCGAGGCGACCCGCCGCGTCGAGACCTGCCTGTTGGATACTGTAGAACGCTCCGGCCTGGCACTGGACGAGATCGACGTCGTCGTGCGCACGGGCGGCTCGGCCCAGATGCCGTGCTTTGTCGAGATGATGGAGCGGATCTTTGGGCCGGACAAAGTCGTCCTGGCGGATGTGTTCAGCAGTGTGACCGCCGGGCTGGCGATTCGGGCCAGTCAGGGTGCGGTGTAAGCAAGAGCAAGATGGGTTTCATTGGTTGGGTCAAACTTTACATAACTAAATTGATAGCGTTTGCCTATCCGTTCTACATCAGTACAAAGGGTTAATCACTGCGTGAGGAAAACATGCGAATCGGTCTTGACTTTGGCACCACCAACTCGGGCGCGGCGGTCTTTGACGGCCAGCGTGTGCGCGTCTTTCCCCTCGATCCTGACAGCCACGACCCGACGGTGATCCGCTCGACGCTCTATGTCACCCGCGACCACCAGGTTTCCATCGGCCAGGCGGCGATAGACGCCTACTATCGCCAGAATGTTGGCCGTCCCGTCAAGATGGTGCGCAAGCGCGTGGGCAAGGTCGAGATGATTTATTCTGAAATGTCATATTTCCAGGAACTCCACGTAATGGTGGACGAGCTGACGCCTGGACGGCTGCTCTGGTCCCTCAAAAGCGAGTTGTCTGGCAGCTATGAGGGTACGATGATTTTCGGCCGTTTCTATGAACTGGAGGAACTGCTCGCCATCTACCTGCGGGAGGTCCGGGAGCGGGTGGAGGCCGAGACGGGGCAAACGGTGGACGGTCTGGTGCTGGGCCGCCCGGTAAACTTTGTCGGCGGGGCCGACGCGGACAATCAGCGCGCCGAAGACCGTCTGCGCCAGGCTGCCAAGATGGCCGGTTTTCGGGACGTCGACTTTGAGCTGGAGCCGGTGGCGGCGGCGCTCCACTACGAGCTGATGGCGGGAGAGCCGCAGAATATCGTCGTCTTTGACTTTGGCGGTGGCACTCTCGACATCACCGTGATGCGCATCGGCGATCCGGGGCGGCGAGAGGTTTTCAGCACCGGCGGCGCGGGCATCGCCGGAGACGCTTTCGACCAGCGCATCATCGAGGGGGTGCTGCTGGACCACTTTGGGCGCGGCTCCACCTGGGGTGAGGATGACGCCCTCTTTCCTCCTCAGTACACCGATGCCCTGGTCAACTGGCAGACTATCCCCGAACTGAACCGCCCTGAGACGCTGCACTTTCTCCAACTGGCGCAGATCACGGGCAGCCACCCGAGCCGGGTGCGGGCGCTGGAATCGCTGCTGGTCAACAACCATGCCATCCACATGATCGATGAGGTAGAGCGGACAAAGATCGCGCTGTCGTCCGCCACTTTTGCTGCCATCCGGCTCCAAGGCGACGACATCGACGTGTGGCAGCCGCTCACCCGCTCCCATTTCGAGGTCCTCATCGCGGCCCCGGCCCGCCGCATCGAAACCTGCCTGCTGGATACGCTGGCGCGCTCCGGCCTGGAAGCGGGCGAGATCGATGCCGTCGTCCGTACAGGCGGATCGGCCCAAATTCCCTGCTTCATCGAGATGATGGAGCGGATCTTTGGGCCGAACAAAGTCGTGCTATCGGATGTGTTCAGCGGCGTGACCGCTGGGCTGGCGATTCGGGCCAGCAGTCACGAGATATAATATGCTTGATGGATTTTATCGTATCTATTTTCCTTTTGCCTGGGAACTGTTCCACCAACCCAGCGTATCACCCTGTGGGCAGGCCTCAATGCACGCCCCGCAGGCAAAACAATCGGTGTGAATCTTTTTCCCGGCGTAAAAGTCGGCCATTGCTTGACCGGGGCAGGCCTTGACACACAACTGGCACTCTTTGCACGTCTCCCGATTGATGCGCGGGCGAAACAAGCTCACTTGTTCCACCAGCCAACCGATCAGCCCAAAGGGGCAAAGAAACTGGCACCAGGGCCGGTAGACAAACAGGCTGACAACGAGCACAGCGACAGAGAATAGGCCAATTGCCAGGGTAAAGTTGAACGAAAAGAGTTGGAATGGGTCAATGATACCTATCCAGTCCAACCCTGCCACGATCAATCCGGCGACCAGTGTCACAAAAGCAATAATGCGCACGGCATTGGAGAGCCAGAATGGAGGTCTCCACTTGGGCAGTGGTGCGCGGTGGAGCAGGTCTTGCAGCAAGCCTAACTGACAGCCCCAACCGCAGATAGACTTGTTGGACACCCAGACTGTCAGCAGTAGGATGACCAGCATAACGGCAATGGGCAACACAAATTGGCGTTTTACCAGAACGGTGGTCAGCAGTGTGCGCAATGAGGTTACAGGGTCGGGGTTCATACCTCCCGGAATGAAAAGGCCGAAAATGAATCCAAAGAGTAGCACGCCGCCGATAAGAAAGGCAAGGCGTATTTTTGACGTCACTTTGCGATGGCGCAAGAGAAATGTGGTGGTAATGACGACCACGATCCATAGGACAAACTTTATCAATACGAACGGGTTCAAGGTCATTTGATTGGGCACTATTGCCTCCTTTTGTCTCACACGTTGTCTTTCGACTTGATCTCATTGTCACCGCAAACAGAAAATCGCCCAGATTTCCACGTTCAGTATACCATCTGGGCGACGTATTGTCTTTTACTTTTGTTGAATTGGGCTACGAATTTACTCGTTGAGCATAGCCTTTGCCTCTAGTCCCTCCCGGTCAATGATTTGGATTTGCTGCCGTTGTACCTCGATCAGTCCTTCCGCAGCCAGGCCGTGTAACGCCCGGTTGAGTACCACCAGCACAGTCCCGAGTCGTGCCGCGATCTCGGTCTGCGTGGCCCAACGGTGACGGTATAGTGTCCCCTCGGTTGCCTGTTCTAGCAAGAGCCGCGCCAGCCGCGCCTCCACCGTGCGTAGAGACAGATCCTCCACCAAGGCGACGAGGTGCAACACCCGCTCGGCCATGTTCTGGAGAATGTGCCGGGCTATGCCAGGGCGCTGGTCCAGTAACCGTAACATGGCATCCCGTTGAACGATCAAAACAGTGGATGGCTCCAGGGCAACGACTGTGGCCGGATTAGGTTTGCTGGCAAAGACGCCGATCTCGCCAAAGGTCTCGCCATCGCCTACAAAGCGCAGTACTTGCTCGCGCCCATCCGTAGAGAGCTTGATCACTTTGAACCAACCCCCTTGAACGATGCACAGACCGGCGCAAGGCTCCCCGGCCCAAAACACGGCTTGACCGGTTTTATAGTCCCGTTGGATGGCTGCCTGGGCGATCGTTTCCAGCGTGGCCGGGTCTAGTTCCGCCAAATATGGCACCGCCGTCAATGTTTTGGTGACTATGTGGTTGGGATTTGATGTCGACATGATTTTCGATGACCTCTCTGCTGGATACGCTGGTACGCTTGGGCCTGAAAGTGAACGAGATCGACGCCGTTTTGGCAACGTGATACCGGGGCTGACGGTCCAGGTATAGGGCGCAAAGTGAGAGCCGTGACAAGCCTCTACTCGAACTTGAAACGCCACACCGCCAAGGCAAAGAACACCACCCCGTAGAGCAGCAGCATCCCCGCCGGCAGCAACACCGACTCGATGCCCATCCCACGGATGAGGATATTCTCGAACCCGTCCATCGCCCAGGCGACCGGCGAGACGTGGCCAACGGCCTGGAACATTGGGCCCGTCACTTCCAACGGCACCCACGCGCCGCCCAACCCAGACAAGACGAACATCGGGATGAGTGAAAACATGATGGCTTGCTCCTCGCTCTTGGCTATGACGCCGATCAGCAGGCCCATAGCAGCGATGCACGTCACGGCGCTAAATGCCACCAACAGCGTTGCACCGATCTCACGCACGTAATCCAATTTGAGTATTAGCCATCCAAAGAGGATGAGGGCCATAAACTGGATAAAGACGAGAGTGAAAATCGCCATATAGTGCCCCACCAGGATGTGCACCCGGCGCGTGGCGGTCGTCAGCAAGCGCTGTAGGGCGCGCGATTTGCGCTCGGCGACGATGATCTGCGCGGCGGTCAACAGCCCGGCGATGGCGAATTGGAGCATCATGCCGGGCGCAGAGTGCGCCAGTGCGCTCTGGCTACCTTGGCTTTCAATGGCGGTACTGGTCGTTTCTGCGACGGCGATGGGGGGATCCTCCCAGGCCGACAATGCCTGATCGAAAGCATAATCAAACGGCACCTGGTCGCCGACGGCCTGTTCGATGGCTATCGCCGTGCTCACTGCACTGTCCAGCCGGTTGGCGGCTGCCAGAATCTCGGCCTCGACCGTCGTCCCGGCCGGGGCGGCAGTGTCGGCGATCAGAACGAGCCGGGCGCGTTTGCCGGACCCGCTGGCTTTGCCGTACCCGTCTGGGATGACGATGGCGGCGGCCAGTTCCTCGTCGACGACCGATTGTTCCAGGTCGGAGGCGGTGCCTGCCGGGTCGTGGTACAGGCGGATGACGTCCGAGTCGGCCAGCAGATCGTACAAACGCTCGCTGATCCAGCTCTGATCCTGGTCCAGGTAGCCGACCGGCAGGCGCGAGTCCGTTTGTTCGTCGCTAAAACCGCCAAAGGCGTAGCCGAACAGCAGGGTAAAGCCTATCGGCATGATGAGTAGGAACATAAAAGTCTTGCCATCGCGCATCATTTGCAGCAGGTCTTTTAGGGCAATATCAAAAACACGAATCACGCTATTCTCCTATCGAAATAAATGTCACACATACCGGCGATTGAAACGCCACACGCCGATGGCGAAAAAGGCCGCGCTCCATACCAACATGGCCAGTGTGGTCAGCCCCACAGTGCTGGCTGACGCGCCGTTCATAACTTGGGATATACCGCGCACGGCCCAGCCCTGGGGTACCAGCAGCGAGACCGTGTCGCCCAGGCGGGCGGCGGCAGGTGAGTTCATCGCAAAGATGCTGATCATGCCGAGCATACCAGTAACGGTCAACACGCCGCCGAAAATCACACCGCCTTGCTTGGTCGTTTTGAGAAACGAGTTGATGCAGATACCAAAGGTTGATGCGATGAACACGATGCCCACCGCCGCCAGCGCCACCAACCCAGGTTGGCCCCATTGAATGTTAAAAATCAACCACGAGACGAGTATCAGCACCACGACCTGCACCAGCACGGTCAGAAAAACGGCCAGAAACTTGCCGCTCAGGATGACGACCTGCGGCGTGGGCGTGGTGAACAGGCGCGGCAGGGTGAGTTCTTCCTCTTCCTTGAGGATGCTCTGGGCCGTGGTCGCGCCGGTGAAAAAGGCGTAAAAGATCATCATCCCGCTCATGATCGAGCCGACGATGCGCTGCAACATGGTGTCATCCGCTTCCGAATCTGGCGCAACGGTAGACTCACCCAACTTGACTTTGAGCAGGGCGTCCGCCAGGTCCTCGGTCTGCACCAGGGAAATGTCCATGTAATGCCAGACAACTTGCCCTGCTAAGGTCAGCTCGGCAAGAGGCGCTTCGTCCAAGAAAACGTCCACGGCAATGTTGACACCCGCCATTCCGTCCATAAAGCGGTTGATGATCGCGCGAATGATGCCCGGCCCGATGGTCAGGGTGGGATCCTGGTAGAACTCGATGACAGCTTGTTCGTCAGGGTCGGCGAACTGGCGGGAGAAATCGGTTGGGATGATGATGGCGACCTGGGCCGCCTGCCCGTCCACCGCCGAGCGGGCGGCTTGTGCGCTGGGGACCAGCGAAACCTCGACCAGTTCCGCCATCTCTTCGCTTTGCAGGATGGTGACGATCAGATCGCCCATCGTACGCGCGCTCACGCCGCCAGGGATATTCCTTGTGCTAACCTGAAACCGAGGGCCGCCCTCGTCGAGATTGGCGATGGTGACTGTCGTTCTGGGCAGGCTAAACTCGCCGCCCTCGGCAATGTTGCCAAACATCAAGTAGAACATTCCCGTCATCAGCAATGGGATGCCAAACATGAACACCAGGGCGAACGCGCTGCGAAAGGAGCGCAGCATGTCTTTGATCGCAATGTCGAATACTTTCATCGTCTAGTCTCTCAGCGCCTTTCCGGTCAGGTGCAGGAACACCGCTTCCAGGTTTGGCTCCTGGATGTCCACCGACGTGATGCGCGCCGAGCGGCTCGTGGCGGTCTCGAACAAGCGTGGCAGGACTAGGTTGCTATCGTCCACCAATGCCGTGACTTGGCCATTCTCGGCCGAGACGTGCAAGACGCCCTCGACAGCTTGCCAGGCGTCCAGCACGCGGCTCGCTTCCACGTTCAGGGTCAGGTCGATGCGCGTCTGCTCTCCGACCAGTTGCACCAGCTCATCGTGTGTGCCGCAGGCGACGAGCTTGCCATTGTCCATGATGGCGATGTGGTCGGAGAGTTCCTGGGCCTCTTCCATATAATGCGTGGTGTAGAGCACCGTCATTCCTTGCTCCTTGAACACCATCACACTATCCAGGATGTTGCGCCGCGATTGAGGGTCGATGCCCACCGTCGGCTCGTCCAGGATGAGCACCTGGGGCCGGTGCAGCAGTGCGATGCCAATGTTCAACCGCCGCTTCATCCCGCCAGAGAATTTGCCCGCGCGCCCCTTTTGCCGGTCGATCAGGCCGATGATATCAAGAACCTCGTCCACTCGCTGCTTGAGCGTCGCGCCGCGCAGGCCGTACATCTTGCCCCAAAAGCTGAGGTTCTCGCGGGCCGAAAGGTCCTCGTAGAGGGCGATCTCTTGCGGCACGACGCCGATGGCGGCCTTGACGTTCATCTGATTGCCCTTGATAGAGTGCCCGAACACCTTCACGTCGCCCTGGGTCGGTGCCAGCAGGCACGAGATCATCGAGATGGTCGTGCTCTTGCCCGCACCGTTGGGGCCAAGCAGGCTGAAAACCTCGCCCGCTTGCACGTCAAAGCTGATGCCCTGCACGGCGTAAATGTCGCCAAAGTTTTTGTGTAAATCTTGTACGCTTATTGCTTTGTTATCGTTATTCATTCTAACCTCATTATTTAATTCTATCCCGTTGCTGCGTCTCTTACATCGAGGGCATAAACACGAGTCCGAGAACGGCAAAGGCGATAATGACGATGACTGTGCCAATCAACGGGACAGTCAATCGCTTATCCTTGGGGTTTCTCTCCCAAGCGTGGAACAACCATGAAAAGACCAGGCTCGAAAATATCGATTCGGGCCAGGTGAAAAGATGAATTGCAGCCGTATAGTTGGTATAGATGAACCCCTCGATCTTTCCCGGATCGGCTGCGTCCGCTCCTACGTGCATGGAGGATCAAGAGTGTGACAAAGAGATATATCCAGCCCCGTTTGTTCTCCATAATGACTTGGCGAAATGGCAGAAACGCCAGGGCCAAAAGAGCGCCCCGAAAAAGCTGCAAAGAAGGGCCGAGGATGACCAAGGGATGTTCAAAAGGCCGCATAAAGGAAATAGTCGCAAACTGTTCTTGATAGTTCATCAAGGCCGCGAAAATCATTCCGGCGATGAAATAGACTATAGTATGCACGACGGCAAATCTGCCGATGAAACCAACTATGGATTTGTTCTTGTTCGAGTGTTCTTTCAATTCAGTATTCATTGATATTTTTTTTAGGAGCGCGCTTGCGCGACAATCGCTTCCAGCGCATCCACGTGGGCGGCAAAGGCGTCGCGCCCCTCCGTCGTGACCCAGATCCACGTCTTTGGTCGGCGCTCGACAAAAGCCTTGTCTATCCTTACGTATTCCGCTTCCTCAAGTTTCTGAAGATGTACGCTGAGATTGCCGTCAGTCAGTTTCAGCAGATTGCGCAAAAAGACGAAATCCGCCTTTTCACTCTTTTCCAGACTGGCCAACGCGGCCATAATGCGCAGTCGGGTCGGTTGGTGGATCAATGGGTTCAATTTACTCATATCTCACCTGCCAGAATGGACCATCCATAGTCCACTCCCAATCAACAGCCCGCCTCCGAGAATTGCCATAACCAGGGCAAAGTAGGCTGGGACTAGAAAGAATGCACCGATAGTCAGCACCGCGATCAAGATGCCGGTCGTGCCGATAAGCCAGTGATGAAAGAGAGCGCCTATCTGCGAGTATCCCATCGCGACGACGAGCAGGATTAACAGCCCGATACGGTTGCCATCGTTGATGTGGAACAACCAGCCCAGCAATACACTGAAAACTCCCAGAACTATCCAAAATACAAGGATAGGTTGCCACATTGGCGTGCTTATGCCGCTGGTTCTTGCCAGACGCATCCCGACCCAAATCATCGCCAGCAGTGCAACAACGTTCGCCGCCGCCCATAACCACCCAGCATATTCATCCGACAGGAACTGGTTTCCCGTGAACCCGACGAGCCACATCACCCCGGCGATCACCATAAACCATCCCCCGTCTCCGCCTGCCGCTTTCTGCGTGCGGTCCATGATCTGCCGAATGGTTTTTAGATCATCAAGTGCCTGATTAGGGTCCATTAACTTGCTCCTTTACGCTTGCCAGTACGCACCATCCACAACCCAGTTCCGATCAATGATCCACCTCCCAAGAGCGCTACACTCAAGAAAAAGTAGGGCTGTACCAGCAGGAATGCACCGACGACAAACGTCGCGATGGCAATGCCAACGACGATCAGAGGCGCGTAGGCGGACAACAGCCCCACTTGCACATAGCCCAGTGCCATCGTGATCAGAATCAACAGCGGAAAGTGGTAGGCAGTTTCCATCTCAAATAGCCAGAGGAACAACACATCAAAAATACCCAGGGCCAACCAGGAAAGCATCATGGAGCGTAACATGGGCGGATTCGCGCTAGACTCCCGCGCCGTGCGTATCATCAGCCAGGCGATAATCGACAGCCCAACGGTGTTCACCACCACCCACGCCCAGCCAGCGAGGGGTTCCGGCAAGAATTGTTGGCCCAGAAACCCAAACAGCCATATCATCCCCCCCACCACGCTGAACCACCCACTTTCTCCCGCGGCCGCCTGACGGGTGCGGTCTATGACTTGGCGGATTGCTTTCAGGTCGTCCACAACTTGTTTATCATTCATCTTCACCTTCCTTAAAGTACTTTGTACTATAAAGTATTTTACCAAAAAAAGAACTTTTTGTCAAGAGGTAAATTCTTAAAACTTGTCAAACTCTGCTCGCGCAAGAAACACCACTGCGACCAGGATACAGAATCCTCCCACCAACTGAACTGGCTCTATCCGCTCGCCCAACAACAGGGCCGCCAGCCCAACCGCCACGAACGGTTCCATCGTCGATAGAATGGCGGCGTTTGATGATCCCACTCGTTCAAGACCGGAAAAAAAGGTCCCAAGGGCTATGATGGAGCATACGGCTGTCGCGAGGATGGCGGCCCAGCCTGCTGTCGCAGTCGGCGGCTGAAACCCCTGGACGGCCACCATCCCACCATACGACACCCCTGCCGCTAACATGATCACCGTCGTGGCCGGAAGTGCCTTGACTTGCTTCATCAATCTGTCCCCAACCACAATGTACGTGGCATAGAGCAGAGCGGCGCTCAGAGCAAGCAGAATCCCCAACGATTCTCCTTCTCCACTCGGCCCGATGGTGAGGATCGTGCCCACCAGTGCCAGGCCAAGAGCCAACAGCTTGGTCGTTGTGATTCGTTCCTTCAGTGCAATGGCCGAGATCAGGGTTACGAGTGCCGGGTACAGATAGAGCAGCAGAACCACCAGGCTCGCCGAGACCATCGTCAGCGCCGTAAAGTACGCCAACGACTGCACGACGTACCACACGCCTCCCATAAGCACCAGCCCCAGCAGGAGCCGTCCTTTCGGGAACTTGACTCGTCGGACGATCATTGTGACCGTCATCGCTAGGCCCGCGATCGTAAAGCGCAGGAACAGCAGGGTGATCGGGTTGGTCCCTGCGTCGTATGCTACAGGGGCCAGCACCGCCATCGTGCCGAAAGCGATGGATGAGACAATGACCAGCAAAACTCCGTATAATCGTTTCAAAAGTCAACAAACGCCTGTATTAAAATCGTGAGGGGATGTCGCGCTTGATGTGCGACATCCCCAATCAATCGGATTCCTAACGCGGCGACCAAAGCACCATTCGCGCCTTTTCGCCCATTTTCTCTGCCAGTTCCTCGATTCGCCCGTGCGTTATGCACGCAGCCATACAATGTTGAACGCACGCCGGTTCGAGGCCCTTTTTGGTGCGGCCTGCGCAAAGGATGCAAAGCTCGGTGGGAAACGGCAGAAAAGCAAGATATGCCTTCCCCTTGGGCAGTTTTTGAACAACCTCGATCACTTTGATCCCCGCCATCCCTGCGGGCCACCCGTATTCTTGCGAGCAGGCAAGCTCGCAAGTGTGGCACCCGGTGCAGTATTCGTAATCGATCAACAGACCGTACTCGGATTTTTTCTTAGCCATTTTCCTCACCCCCTCCACCGACCTTGTAGACTTTGCAAAGCATGTGCTTGATGGGCGCGCCCAGGCCGTCTTTGCCCTGGGCGCCCATTGGGATAAGCTGATTTATGTTCGATTTCCAGACGCCGTACAGAGACGGCTCAGGTCCCGGTTCCTCGGGGAACCACCAGCCGTGCGTCGCCATCACCATCCACGGCGGAACCACGAGCGTGACGTCTGCCTTGAACTTGCACCGGCCCATCCAGTTCTCGACCCAGACCCACTCCCCCGCGCCGATACCGAGCTCCTTGGCCGTGTCTGGGTGGATCTCGATCAACGGATCGGGTTCGAGCGCGCGCAGCCAGGGGATATTTCGATGTTCCGCGTGGAAATAGACCGCCGAGCGCCGTCCCGTGGACAAGATCAACGGATATTCCTTGATCAATTCGGGTTGGCTGACAGGCGTAAAGGGCGGTTCTTCGTAATCGGCCACAGGCTCCAGCCCCCAATCCTCACGGAGCGTCGCGTACAACTCTACCTTGCCCGAGGGCGTGTGAAAGCCAGGTTTCTTGTCCTTTCGCAGCAATCCCTTTTCGTACCTGTGATACGGGGCGCTAGAGTGGCCCTCTGGCGGGAAAGCCCAGCCTTTTTCCTGCAACTGCTCAAAAGTCATCCCCGACGGCTTGAGGATTTCGTCGAACAGTTCGTGGGTGGTTTCCCAGCGGAAATCCGGGTCGAATCTTTTCGCCAACTCGAAATTGATGTCGATATCGGGCTTGCATCCATCCACCGTCATAGCCTTGTTGATGGTCTGGAGAGGCACCCACCACGACCGGACGCTTTCTTTCTCTAAGAATGTGGCTGCCGGTAGCACGATATCTGCAAATTGGGCGGTAGGAGTCATAAACAGATCAACCACGGCGACAAAATCGAGCTTTTTCAGGGCCTCGAGCCATCGCTTGGGGTCCAGTCCGATGCCGGCCAAGGGGTTGCAGGTCTGGATCCACATACCTTTGATCGGATAAGGATCCTCGCTGAAAATCTGATCCAGCGCTACATCCGTCTGGGCGCGCCAGATGAATTGCCGGAGCGGCCCGTATTGGTCACGCCCGATCCTCTTTTTGTCCATTTCGGCAGACTCGAGCTTGATCACTCCCTCGGCCCCCGGCAGCGCGTACGCGACCGCGTCGAAGGCGTAGCGCGAGATCACGTTCCCGCCGGGCACGTCCAGGTTGCCGGTGAGGCACCACAGGGCCGTGATAGCCTGGGTGGTTGGCGTGATCGCGGGCGTCATGTCGATGGGCACGCCCCAATGGATGGCCGCCGGTTTGCTCTCGGCGTACAGACGGGCTGCCTCGGCGATGTCCTCTGCCGGAACCCAGGTGATTTCGGCCACCCGGTCCACGGGATATTCGTTCACCCGCTCGCAAAAGACGTCCCAGACCGTTTTGCACGCAACCGGCTCGCCATCGGAGAGCGTGATTTGATAGGTCCCTGTCAGCGCCGGTTCCACGTCCGCTGCACTGTACGTCACGTCGGCGGATTCCCAGATCGCGGGCGTTTTTCGTGCGGCGTCCCAGACGACAAAGTTGTCCTGTGATCCGTCTTTCGTCAGATCGCTGGCGCGCAGCAGCTTGCCCGTGTCGCTCCTGATCAAAAATGGCGAGTTTGTCCATTTTTCGACAAACTCGTGGTCGTACAAATCCTCGTTGATGATCACATTGAGAAAGCCCATCGCCAGCGCGCCATCGGTCCCCGGCCTGAGTTGGAGCCATTTCTCTGCGCGCGAGGCAAACCAGGACAATCTCGGATCGATGCAGATGATCTCTGTGCCCTTTTTCATCAGGTCTATGATCCAGTGCCCAAAGACGTTGTCCGGGCACGTGGCCGGGATGTTATAGCCCCAAATGATGATACGCTCGGGGATTTTGTACTGAGGAGCATCATACCGCTCCGGGAACCATTGCGCCGCGTCCAGGATGCAATAGTCTCCCTGGACGGTCTCGACAGCCGAGATTCTGGGGCTGTAACAGGCGACCCCGCTCAGCGCGAACATGACGTTGGGGCTGCCGTACGCGTAGGCGAGCATACATATCCAGGCCCCGATATCCCTGCCGGTTCCCATGGAAAAGATCATGCTCTCTGGGCCGAACTTGTCTCGGATTTTGCCCATTTTTTCCTCGACGAGATCGAATGCCTCGTCCCAGGAAATCTCTTGCCATTTGCCTTCACCACGCTCTCCCACTCTCTTGAGCGGACTGGTCAATCGGTCGGGATGGTAAGTGTACTGCGTCATCGCCAGACACCGGGCGCAGAGACGCCCTTGGTTCCAGGGATGATCTGGATCGCCCTCGATCTTGACCAGCTTGCCATCCTCGATGTGCGCCAACACCCCACAGCCGCCGTGGCAACCCGGCCCGGCGGACCAGGTGGTGGTACGCACGATCTCACGGTTTTTGTGTTTCATTTTGTCCTCCTTTGTTTTCCAGTCTATTCGTCACCTTGGTTTTTTATGTTCACAAACGGCGCGAGTAACATCATTCCTATCCCAAAGGTCGCCAAAGCGGTGCCCACGCTGAAATGATCCGCCAGCAGGCCCAGTATCGGCGAGAAAACTGCCATCAAAATGGTCGTGAATTGCGATTCCACCGAGAGACCCGATGCCATCACCCGGCAAGAAATTTGATCGCTGATAAAGGCCACATTCATCGGCTTTCTCAAGTTCTGCACAATGTACAATCCCAAGAAAACGAGGATCGACAGAATAGCCAAGTTGGACCAGGAGGCTACGCCAGCGATGGTCAAAAAGACAGCCCCAGCGAGAAAAGTGAGGTTGACGGCCTTGGTCAGGTCTTCAAACTGCTTGCTGAATCGATCGGCACTGCGCGAGGCGTAACTCGTCAGGAGGTAGATTACGAAATAGACGAGGCCGACGATCACGGCGGCGCGCCGGGTATCGTCCAACGCCATCAAAATCGGCAGAGAGATGGCGAACGCTTTGAGAATGGGCTGCACGTAATCCTTGGTCGTTTTGAAAAGAGCCGTAAAACTGGCACTGTTCAATATGGCCCGCATGGCACATCGATCTTTGAATATGGCAAAAAAGGATTTCAGGGTTGCCTTCATCTGCTCCGAAATGTGACCTTTGCGGAATTGTATCAATTCGCCGTCGAGTTCTTTGGGGTAGCTCATCAGGTTGAAAAGGTCCAATACATAGGGTATTGTCGAGGCGATAAACATGTAGCGGTAGCTGCCGGTATAGAACACCAACGCCGCTGCGATCAGCGAGTTCACCGCCGATCCAAACTGCGAAGCGCCTCGGGTGCGTCCATAGTAGGCCACTTTGTAATCCTTCATGTGGTTGATTTCCAAGTACTCGAGAATTAGGGCCTTGTGTGTCCCCGACCGGAACGCTTCGCCGCACGCAAATAGCACCATCGCGGCTGTGTACGCGTAGAAATTCTGCCAAAAGTAGAAAATGACAAACGAGCCAATGTATGACAAAAAGGCCATCACCATTGACCTTCTGCGTCCAAAAGCGTCGGCATAGACCCCGGTGGGAATTTCGAGAATATTCGTCGCCAGATCGCGAATCGAGTAGAGCAGGCCGATCTGGAGAAAGGAGAGGCCGCCCTCTCTAAAGATGAGGATGATGAACGGATCAAAGAACCGCAGGTTCTTTAAAAAGCCGTATAGGCAGAATTTATAGAATTGTTTATCTTTTTTCAGTTGTAGCCTCCTTGTGGATGATTGTTTCTATCCTATAGTATATGGGCGAATGAGCGTTATGGGAATGGAAAAAAGTGCAAATTTCGGGTACTTTTTCGTTATTTGTATGCCTGGGGCGCAACCCCGGCACATTGTTTGAACACTCTGCTGAAATAGGAAGGGTCTTTGTAACCAAGAACGTGGGCAATTTCTTTGATAGAGAGGTTGGTGTATTTGAGATACCGTTTTGCCTCCAACACCAGACGTTCTTGGATGATGTTTTTGGTTGTTTTGCCCACAAAGTGCTTTAGCACCTCGGACAGTTGGCGTGGGGTGATATGTAATGCGGAGGCATAATTGATCCGCACGGTGGGACGTCCAGTAGCGTTCTTCCAAAAGGGCGACAAAGTTTTGAAAAATATCGTCTCGGTGATCGGTGACCTGGTGCTTTTCCTGAAACGACGTTCTCCTGGCGCGTTCCAATCGGACGAGTAGCACGCTCATCAAATGTCTCAAGACTTTATATTTTCCGAATTCTTCTCGACGGCTATACTCTTGGGCAATTTGCTGTAAAAGCCATTCAAAACCAGCCACGTCCTCTTGGTTGATTGGCAACGTGTGGTTGATGGTCATATTGTTGAACAGGGTAATCTGGTAATTCCACGTCCGTGTGGATGCGGTATCGAGCAAGAAATCATCCGTAAAACGAATCAAATACCCTTCAATATCGTGTCTTTCAAGAAACTGATGCACCTGTCCTTTGGCGATCAGGTAAAAGGTGTGTGGTTGAATTTCTAGTACATGATTATCAACGGCGTGACCGCCGGAACCGGACTTTATCCAAATCAACTCCTGAAAGTTGTGCCTGTGAGGGGACTCGAACGAGGTTATGGGGTAAGCGCGGGATGACAAAGGCCTGATATCGAACGAAGTATGGTCTTGATGCTGCAGATCGACAAAACGGATCTCGTCAAAACTGGCAACACTTGTCCTTGGGTGTTGCTCAAATAGTTCGTTCATGATGATAAAGGTATCTCCGTATTCAGTACCGGATGTTTTTCTCTTGCCACGAATTTCACGAATTACCACGAATGTAAATCAAAAATTAGTGTAAATTCGTGTAATTCGTGGCAAAAAATTCAGTGTCTATTGGCCACTCATCAAAAGTGTCCGGTAGTGAAAACCCGTTTAATATCGTTCGATAGTGTCAAATTGACGAACTGGGGGATCATAAGGGTCTGGCCAAAATTCTACGATTCGATGGATCAGTCCATCCTTGATCTCGAAAAACGAGATGCTCGATTGCTCCTCATCGTTGACTCGAAAAGCGATTTGCGATACAGCTTGATGTTGGTCAACGACGAGGCGCACGATTTCGAGGGTCCAATCGCCCGGATAGCTTGCGTTAAAATCTCTAAATGCAGTGCGCCCGCGAATTCGTTCTTTTGTTTGCGGAAGATCGTACACAATGTCTTGGTGCAAGAGAGAATCAAATGTATCCCAATCTCGAGCGTTTGCTGCTTGCCAGTACTTTTCAATGATCTTTTTGTGAGCGTTCATTATCTTGTCCTCCAACGTTGCTTCCTATTCGTACCGAAGACGCCATACGCCAACGACGAAAAAAACCAGGGCAAAGCTCAGCAGAACCCCCACCTCTGGCAGCACGCCGTTTACGCCCTGCCCGCGCACGATGATGTCGTTGAACCCGATCATCGCCCAGGTAGACGGTAACGCTTTGACGACGGTCTGGTAAATCTGGGGTGTGACCTCCAACGGCCACCACGCACCGCCCAGGGCCGCCATCAGCATGGAGAATAGGGTGGTCAGTCCGCTGGATTGCCGTTGCGTTTTGAGAAAGGTGCTCAGCAGGACGCCAAACGCCACACCCGTCAGACCAAAGGACAGCACCATCAGTGCCAGGGCCGGGGGCGACTGTCCCCAGTTCACGCCGAAAACCGCCGCGCCGACGACGATCAGCAGTGCCATCTGCACGATGCCCATTCCCAGGTGGCCCAGGACCTTGCCGCAGAGGATGGTGGCCTTGCCGGTCGGCGTGATTAGCAGGCGGCGCAGTGTGCCCCGCAGCCGTTCGTCGACAAAGACGTAGGACGCGCCGATCAGAGTCGTGAGCGTCCAGGTGACGAGCTGCCCTGCTGACGATTGCTCGAACCCGCTGGCGATTCGTTCGTCCACCTCGGGCGGCCGGGTGACTGTGACACTGACCGGCGGATCATCCAATACCTGCCGCGCCATAACCAAACCCTGTGCAAAGTACGCCTGGCGAGCGGCATCACTCTCAAAGGGCCGGATACGCTCTGCCTCGGCGACGCTGGCGCGGGCTGCAGTCACTGCGCTGTCCACTTGCCCCGCGGCGGCGTGGATGGTCTGTTCCACAGCTAGCACGCGATTGTCATTGGGTGACTTGCGCAAGCTTAATTCTGTCGGTTGACCATCCAGCAGTGCATCCCCAAAATCAGCCGGGATGGTCAAGATCGCCAGTGCGTCTTCCTCCTCGAACAACCGCTCGGCTTGTTCGCGCGACTCGAACACCGGGCGGATCACGTCGGACGCTTCCAGCGCCGCGCCCAGCTCTGCCGACAAATCGCTGCTGTCCTCGTCCACCACCAACACCGGAAAACGATGGTCGGCGTCCGGGTCATCCTCGTCGTACATACTGCTCATACTGGCACCGATGACGGCCGTAAATACCAGAGGCAGAATCAAAAAGAACACCAGCGTCCAGGTAGATGAAAATTCGATTTTTACGTCGTTCCAGGCAATGTCAAATATCTTGCGCATAGCTTTCCCGATCCGTGAATTCTACCGAAAGGTTGTTTGATTGATAATAGATGGTGTTATCTGGACGCATGCCAAACTCAGCTTGCTCGACATCTGGCAGCCATCGTCGTCCTGCTACTTTGCTAACAAGGCCTTCAACCAGCAACTCATCGTGGTTCTCATTCACAGGGGCAACATAAACTTCAAAATAGTATTTGGTACCTGAAGATCCTGCCACTTTCACCACGTTCTCACTGTCGACCAAGGTTCGCAACTCATCATAAGACCATTGTTTATAGGGAACCAGGTGCTGAATCAAAACGGTCATTGCTTCTTCTCGATCTAGGCTCCCACGATCTATCAAGTTTACCAATTTACGACAAAGAGAGCCAACCTTTTCGCGCAAGTTCCTCGGTTTTCGCGGGCTAAACCATTCGAGAACTAGAGAATTTGTGATATCTCGATCGGCTTGCAAATCAGCCACAATGTGTTGTGCCAAGATAGGCCAGTCCTCAGCCTTAATGCCTTGATAATATTTCCATTGATGATTACTGGCGTCTATCCAGCCATCCCAAAAGTTGAACGATGTGTGAAGTTTCAAGAACTCTAGTCCTGCTCTCCGCGGTAGACCATCGTCCATTTCATCAAATCCATCCTCTAATTTTTCGTAGGCTCCTGCCTTGTGACAGTCTGCTGCTTGGGAAAGTCTTTGAATCATCAAGTTTCTGGCTTTGTCATAATTGAACATTGTTCTGTACCTTTTGGCTGGCTGAATTCAAGTAGATCGCCGACGAAAGGCCAGTACCGCTACCCCAAACAGCACGCCAGCCATCACCAGCAACGCGACGATAAATCCTGTTACGTCGGCCAAATCTCCCCCAGCAGTCAGCGTGTTGAATGCCTCCAGCGCCCAGGCGTTGGGCGTCACATAGCTGATGGTCTGCATCCATTGAGGCAATGTCTGCCTGGGTATAAAATTACCGGCCAACGCGCCAAAGGTGAGGCTCAACGCCGTGCCAATCGCGTTGGCCTGGCCGGGCGTGCGCGCGACAGCGGCCATCAATATCCCCCAACCGGTAGCCGCCGCCACCAACGCCATCACCACCAACACCAATGGCCCCGGCGATCCCCACCGCGCGCCGAACAGCAACCCGCTGGCCCCAATGAGAATGGTCAACTGGGCCAGTCCGGTCAAATAGATGCCAAACATCTTGCCGCCGAGCACTTGGGCTGCCAGCGTCGGCGTGGTCAATAGCCGAGGGAGCGTGCCCGCGCTTTGTTCGGCCAGGATCTTTCTCCCGCCAGCCGTTGCGGTGAACATTAGGAACATGACGGCCATACTGGGGCCCATATAGGTCAGCCAGTCAAAATCTTGGCTCTCCCTCTCGGTTCCCATCTCACCCTTGATCGCGATCAGCCCTCCCCCGGCGGCATGTTCCCCCGTCCGCCCACCGATCTCGCGCCCCAGCGATTCGGCCTGCAGCGGCGGGATCAATCCACTGGCGATGAGTTGGACAATAGATACCTGTCCACCGGCTAGCCCAGTCATCACCCGGCTGATGAATTCGTCCACGATGCCCTGGATCACACCGGCACTGATGGGCTGGGTCGGGTTGGCATAGATCTCGATCGCGCTCTCCTGGCGCTCCAACGTTGTGGGCGAGTCGTCCGGCATCAATCCCGCCGGGACGATGCTCTCGGAAAAGTTTGCCGGGACGATGATGGCGGCCGCTGTTTCATCGGCGTCTACTGTGGCGCGGGCCGCTGCATCGTCGCTCATAAAAGTTGGCTCTACCAGGTTGGCCAGCTCTTCCGACTTGAATGTCTCGACCAGAAAAGTGCCAAACTCGCCAGTATCGTGGTTGACGATCACGACCGGAATATTGGATAGCCCGCTGCTGCCTCCACCCCCGGTGAGGCCGCCAAAGGCGAAGGCTATCGCCAGCGTCAGGGCAAAAGGCGTGACCAGCATCACGGCCAGTGCCGTCGGGTCGCGGAATGTGACAGTTAGGTCTTTCCAGGCGATGTTCAGTATTTTGTTCACCGTCGTCCTCTCAAATCATCTATTTCTGACATGTGGACCAAGTTCTATTATAGCACAAATCAGCTACTATTCAGGTGTTATCGTGCTTCTGTTCCAATCAGTTTCGGTGTATACTGCGTTAAGCACGCCAACAGAGAAAGCAGATCGCATAGAATCGAGTGTTGTTGGGGCCTTGAAAATGTCGGCAAACACTTTAATTCGACGGAGATCAGAATAGAATGATTATTTATGCTAGGTTCAGTTGCTAGATAAGAGGAGTCGCGTCGACAATGAACAGAAACAAACTAATAATTGAATTAGAACAAGCGTTAGCAATCGTCTCACGTTACGAAGGTGGTTATTCAGGCGAATTCCTTGATGCTAAAGAGTTTGCCGTTGCACTGCAGGAAGCAATAGGAAAGTTCAAAGCCGGTGATGATAGCTGTGTCAAAGATTTACGGCTTTGGTTTGCACCAACAACAGCGTGGGATGATTTCGTTGGGTATACAGGTATCGAGTTGGGACATTCCATTTTTGAACAACTGGATAAATATATCAAAAAGAACAAAATTGAAATGTAACAAGAGATTGCAGTGGACTCGCGTAGCTCCCCGGTAGACTCTCTGTTGAATCGGAATAAAGGGGAAAGCCGGCGTACTGGTGGTTTTGTGACAAAACAGGAGGTCAAGATGAGTTTTCTAAATCGTTTGTTTGGCGGCGGCAAGAAAAAGCAGAAAGAACAGCGCCAAGAACCACGTAAAGAACCCAAGCCCCGAGTTCGCAGCAAACCCGATTTTCCCCTTGGAGACAACATCATAGACGACCCCGATATCAAGACCTTTGCGGATCTGGCACGCTATTACCCGCTGCCAGCAGGGTTCGAGTACCAAGAAAACGCCGAGGGTGTGCCCGGGGTGATCCGCGTGGGACACGACGAATGGTACAAATTCCTCATCGAGGCCGACATGCTCACCTTTGACAAGCCCTATACCCGGGAGGACGGCAGGACCGGCTATAAAACCACCGAGGTGTTCAAACGCTCACGCTGACATCGCGCCCGCTATCACTGCTTGCCCCAACGAGATTCCACCGTCGTTGGGCGGCACCAGTTGATGGGTGTAGACCGTAAAGCCAGCCACCTGTAAGAGCGCCACCGTTCTTTCTAGCAGCGTGATGTTCTGAAAGACGCCGCCAGAGAGGGCCACTTGATCTAAACCAGTCTCGTCCCGCAGCTGCAGGCAGACGTCGCGCACCATCGCCGCCAGTCCGTTGTGGAATTTGACAGCAATGACGCCGACCGGCACTCTCGCCCGCACATCGGCGACGATGGCGCGGATGCACGGGGCAGGATCAATTTGCTCGCCCAGGTCAAAGGGGTATGCGTCCTCTACTCCCTTTTTCACCAATCCTTCCAGTTCAATGGCTGCCTGGGCCTCATAGTTGATCTCTTGGCACACGCCCGCCAGGGCAGAGACGGCGTCAAAGAGCCGTCCGATGCTGGACGTGGATACGGCGTTCAGTTCCCGCTCCAACTGCTGGACCAGAATCGTCCGCTCGGCGGCGGGGGATGCTGCCACCGGAGGCAAGTCGTCCTCCCAGGGAATCCCCGCCGACCACAGGTGGGCCATCGCGGTGCGGTACGGACGGCGAATTGCAGCGTCTCCACCAGGGAGCGGCACGTACTTGAGATGAGCTGCTCGACGGAAGGAACCGTAATCAGCAATCAGAAACTCTCCACCCCAAATCGCTCCATCGGTGCCATAGCCGGTGCCGTCGAAAGCCACTCCGATGACGGGTTGCTCCCCGCTCAACCCATTCTCCGCCATACAAGCTGCGATATGCGCGTGATGGTGCTGAACTGCCACTTGTTTGCCAATTGTCACTTGCTCCTTCGCATACCGGGTCGAGAGATACGTCGGGTGCATATCGTGGACGATGATTTCTGGCTCAATACGAAACGTGCGCTCCAGTTGCTCCACCATCTGCTCGAAAAAGCGCAGCGTCTCGTAATTCTCCATATCGCCAATGTGCTGACTGAGAAAGGCGTACCGCTCGCGGGTGAGGCAAAAAGTGTTCTTGAGTTCCCCTCCCACCGCCATCACCTGTGGCACGGAGAAGGGAAGATGCACCGGATAAGGCGCGTACCCCCGCGAGCGACGCACCGGCAGTTCTACCCCGCCAAATATGCGGGTGACGCTGTCGTCGCAGCGGGCGTGGATGTCGCGGTCGTGCAGGAGGAACGCGTCCGCCAGGCTCGCCAGCCGATCCAGTGCCTCATTGTTGCCGGTAGCGATGGGCTCCTCGGAATAGTTGCCCGAGGTCATCACCAGCGCGATGGGAAAATCATCCACAGGTTCCAGCAGCAAATAGTGGAGGGGCGTGTACGGAAGCATCACGCCCAGATATTGATTGCCGGGGGCGACGCGAGAAGAGATGAGATCATTGGAACGTTGACGCAGCAAGATGATGGGCCGCTCGTGAGAGGTGAGCAGCGCTCGTTCCTCTTTGTTCACCTGGCAGTATTGCTTTACTATCTCCAGGTCAAAGGACATCAGGGCAAAGGGCTTGTCCACCCGGCCTTTTCGCTCTCGCAGTTTGTCCACCGCCTCGTTGTTCGTCGCATCGCAGGCTAGGTGAAAACCACCCAACCCCTTGATGGCAACCACTTTTCCCTCAACCAGCGCTTTCCGTGTCTCCCGAATCGCTGCCTCGCCCACTTGTCCACTTGCAGACTTGCCCATTTGAAACCAGACCTTGGGCCCACACACCGGGCACGCATTCGGCTGCGCGTGAAAGCGACGGTTGCTCGGATCGACGTACTCGGCCTGGCAATCGGGGCACAACTTGAAGGGGGCCATCGTCGTCTTGGGCCGGTCGTAGGGGATGTCCTGGATGATCGTAAAGCGCGGGCCGCAGTTGGTGCAGTTGATGAATGGGTAGCGATGGCGGCGGTCGTTTGAATCAAATAGTTCGTGCAGGCAATCGGCGCAGATGGCGACGTCGGGCGAGATGGGCTGGAACTCGCCTTCGCGGGCCTCAGAATGACGGATGACAAACTCATCCGGTATCGGCTTTGGCAGCGCGATCTCTTTGACCGTGACCTGCTCGATGCGGGAGAGCGGGGGGGCATCGGAGCGCAGCCGTTCGGCGAATTCGTCCAGCACCGCGGCGGGGGCAATGGCTTCGATCTCGACACCGGCGGAGCTATTGAGCACCCAACCGGAGAGGCTTAATTCGGCGGCCAGGTTGTACACAAAGGGGCGAAATCCCACCCCTTGCACGACGCCGGTGATGTGGATGTAACAGGCTTTAAGATTGTTCATTGCTTTGCTCACTATTTAGAATTGAGTGAGCAGAGTATACACCAGCCGGTCTATCCTGTCCATCTCGGAACAGAAATCAGGTTTTCCAGCAAGTGGAGCGACAAAAACCTGCCTTTTTTATCTTCCCAGAGCTATATTCTATCTTTTGCACAGTCTAGAGATTGCTACTCTAACATCACAGTTCAACAGTACATCCCAACCCCGGCACGTCAGTGGCAATGAGACACCCGTCCTCCAACCGAAAGCCCGGCACGGTGGGGTCGCCCACCAGATCGAAATAGCCGTCGAGGTCGCCGTAGTGGACGTTGGGGCTGCTGAGGGCAAAGCTCAATCCGGCGGCGGTGAGCAGCGCGGGCTCGTTGACGCAACTGACCATCGTCGCCATCTGGGCCGCGCGGGCGATGGTGTCCACGTGGCGGGCGCAGCGCAAGCCCCCGCACGTCGCCAGCTTGACGCTCAATCCGTCGGCGGAGCGGCTGGCGGCGATTTCCAGTGCCGAGGCGGGTCCCCTCACGCTCTCGTCGGCCAGGATGGGCACCGAGCTATATTTTGTGACTTTGCGCAATCCGTCCAGGTCGGCGGCGGGGGTGGGCTGTTCCAGCATTTCCAGTTTCCCTTCCAGCGCGCGGGACACGTCTAGCGCTTGCTGGACGGTATAGCCCTGGTCGGCGTCCAGACGCAGGGCAAAGTTGGGCAGAGCCTTGTGAACTGCGTGCACTCGGCGCACGTCCTCGTCGGCATCGAGGCCACCCTTGATCTTGAGGATGCGAAACCCTTGCCGGGCACGGTCGCGGGCCAACTCGACCGTCTCTTTGACCGGCGCGATGCCGATGGTGATCGACGTCTGGATGCGGCTTTTATAGCCGCCCAACAGCCGGTAAAGGGGCAACCCGGTGGCCAGGCCTAAAAGGTCGTGAAAGGCGAGGTCGAACGCGCACAGGGCCGATGGGACATTCTCGGTCAGTGGGGCCAGCGCTTCTAGGGCGTGCTCGGTATTGAGCGGGTTCAGATCGCGGGCAAGATCGGCGCACGCCTGGCAGGCCTGGACGACGTCTGCCAGCGTTTCCCCGGTGAGACTGGGGTCGAAGGCCGCGCAGCCCCAAGCGGTTTGCCCCTGGCGCGTCTCAACGCGCACGAACACGACGTTTACGCGGTCAATTTCTTGCTCGGGCTGGTAAGCCGTCCGGTACGGCAGGCGCAAGCTCAATTCGACTGGGATCACTTGAACGTTTGAGATTTGCACAGTACACCTCCGTTGATGTATGATGTTGAGGCGGATATGCCTGCTGGTTAAGGAGAGACGTATAGATTGTTTGGGTGAGGTTCAAAGAGATTATACCTTTGCTCGCTTGTCTGGTCAACCGTGTTGCTTTTCTTTCTGTTTTCTGGTATTGTATGGGGTAAGGTTGAATTTCGTTTTTGGACACTAGAAAAAAAAGGAGAACAAATGAATACGAAAAGACTTTTCAGACAGATGCTCATCTTGGGCCTACTGGCAGCATTGAGCGGGATAGCGATCGCTTCCGTCTCTGCCGCCTATCCGGAGCCAGACGAGCAAGCACCGGCACGAAATAACACAGTCGGACAAGCGGTCATTGTTGATCATAACTCTGTAAACATCCACGCCGTCCCGCAGCATTGGATCGAAGAGGCTAAACGCACCCTGCACATTGCATATGGACACACTTCTCACGGCAGCCAACTGACCTCTGGTATGTCTGGGTTGGTGGACTTTGCGAATGACGGTGGGTTGGGACTTGCTTTGCCTACCGATATCTTTGATTGGAACAACGGCGGGACAGGTGGTGCGCTTGACCTTCACGACTATGCCATGGGCGGGGATGTGGGTTATTATCCGACATGGGTCACTAACACGATAAACTACTTGGGAACTCCTGATCCGGTCACTGGACGGGGCATTGATCAACCAGACGTAAATGTGATTATCTGGTCATGGTGTGGGCAGGCTTCTGGCCGCGATGAACAATCTATGCTGGATACATATTTGCTGCCCATGACGCAGTTAGAATCGGAATATCCGGGTGTCACGTTTGTGTACATGACGGGCCACGCCGACGGAGGCGGTGAGGAAGGGGATTTGCACATAAACAACCAACAGATTCGGGAATACTGCATCGAGAATAACAAAGTCATGTTCGATTTCTATGACATTGAGCTATATGACCCGGATGGCATCTATTACGGCGACAAGTATGTGCTCGACACTTGTCAATATGATGGCAATGGCAACGGTAATCCCTGGGACGATACGACCAATTGGGCAATCGATTGGCAAAACTCGCATACTGAGGATGTAGATTGGTACAGCGTCGGCTGTGCACACAGCCAGGCACTGAACTGCAATCAGAAAGCGTACGCATCCTGGTGGCTGTGGGCTCGCATCGCCGGTTGGGAGGGGGCCGGATCGCAAAAGACCGCCTCGACGGAAACAACCTTTCACGGCCAGCCCATTACCTATACCGTCGTCATTAAGGATACCGGTGTACCCCTCACCGCCACCGTCTACCTGACCGATGACCTGCCCACGGGCCTTTCTTATCTCTCTGGCAGCCTCACCTCCACGTCGGGTACCGTTGATGAGAGCGGGGCTCCTTCCTTGCACTGGTCCGGCACATTGACGCCTACCCCGGCTGTCACCGTCACCTACGCCGTCACGGTGAACGTTATCACGCCCCAGATCATTACCAACAGCGCCGTCATCGCCGCGCCGGGCTACTCGTCCATCACTCGCACGGCCGCTGTGACGGTGGTACGGCCTGCAGACTATCCCGATCTCTCGCCTTCCTACAAGGCCGTTTCCCCCGAACTTGCCGGACACGGCGAGCGCGTGACCTATACCATTGGCATTCGCAGCGACACCGATCCGTTGTCCCTGACGGTTTTGCTCGATGATGTTGTTCCGCCCGGTGTGGTCTATGTACCCGGTACCATGACGGCCACGAGGGGGATCGCCGACGATACCTACGCACCCGCACTGACCTGGTCCGGACCCCTGACCCCCACGCCCGCTATCACCATCACCTATGCTGCCGTGGTGACATACGTCGTTCCTGGCAGTACTGCCATTCTCCCTGGAACCATCGTCAACACGGCCACCATCACTGCTCCTGGCTATGAAACTATTGATCGCACGGCCACGGTGCGGACCAATTATCAGAGTATCTATCTGCCGCTAGTACTACGCGATTGATTCTGGAAACAAAACTGTTCCCATGCTCAACCCGTCCAATATAGAGACGGGTTGAGCGTTAGAAGGAGGCGGGTGATGAATAAAAAAGTACCTCTTTACGCTATTGGCTTGAGCTTGGCCCTGATCGTGACCCTCGTAGGCGTGGAAGCAAAAGCGGCTGTCGTTCCGTCGCTGCCCCTGCATCCAACAACCTCCACCGACGCTGCCGACGCCTGGTGGGACAAAGGCTGGCCCTATCGCGTTCCGGTGACTAGCAGTGGGGATGGGATTGTAGAGGCCGAAATTGATTTTACAGCCGCCTTTAGCACCCTGGGCCTCGACCACGCGCTGCTCGATCTGCGCTCTATCCGCGTCGTGCCGTACACGGGAAACACGCCTGGCACGCCGGTTCCCTACTTTGAGACCTATAGCACCATGTTGGAGGATGCCGACAACCCCCAGATCGGTTGGAGTGGGTCTGGCGTCTATTGGAGCGTCAACGATGGTGACGCCCAGGCTGACGCCACGCGCTTTTCTCAAGGCAGCGCTTCTCTCAAGGCGACGGTTGAGAACTGGGATGGCGGTTATGGCTATCCGGGAGTCGAATTGCGTATTGCCAGTGGTGATCCCAAAACCGAATGGAGCAATTACGAGACCTTTATCTATGACGTCTGGCCCGAGGTCAACGCCAGCGCCCTCGACCAGGCTCCCGACCTCTACTGGTTCAAACTGTACAATGCCTGTGGCGGCAGTCCTGTCACCCAGGGTGGCCCGCCCCTGGCCCTCGACCGGTGGAACTATACCAGCGTCTCTCTCAACCCGTTGGACGATTGTTGGCCCAACGACGGCCTGAACCTGTCCGACATCACTCGGATGGAATTCCACACCCGCGATAATGAGACCGTGAACGGTAACGGCGGCCTGTGGGATACCGGCGATGTGTTGACTCTCTGGTTCGACAATATGCGTCTGGTAGACCAAGACAACGGCACGCTTCGCTGGCAGACCGAGTCTGGCATCACCAAATACTATGTCTACTTTGACGTGCTGACCCACGAGGGTCACCCGCAGCCCACGCTGGACGAGGGCCTGGGCGCGGCGACCCTCACCGGCAGCGCCGGCAGCCCGGAGGCGGGCGGTTACTACCACCAGATCGCGGGCGCCAGCACTGGCGGCCTGGACGTATGGGCCGCGCCCACGGTGGAAAAGATCGTCAAGACGATGGTCGCGCCCGTCGACAGCCGCCCGCTGCGCATCTCGGCGGCGCGGGGTGAGTTTGAGCCGTTCCAGATCGTGATTCAATCGTCCACGACACAGAGCTTGAACGTGAGCGTGAGTGATTTCAGCAAGGGTGGCGACGTGATCTCGGGCGTGACCATTCATCGCGTGGATTACGTCAACGTCACCACCGCCGGTGACCACTTTGATCGCTTGGGCTGGTGGCCCGATCCCCTCTGGCCGCTGGACGACGGCGACACCGTCAGCTTTTCGGCAAGCGAAAACCAACCCCTCTGGTTCACCATCCGCGTGTCGTGGGATGCCTCGCCTGGCATCTACCAGGGCACCGTTACTGTGGGGGGGAGCAGCATCCCCGTGGAACTGGAGGTGTGGAATTTCAGCCTGCCCCGCGAGATTCATCTCGACTCGGAATGGGGGTTCGGCTGGAGCAGCATCGTCCAAAGCGTCTACCAGGGCACCGCCGGTGATTGGGATTGCTATTGGGAGATGGTCGAGGCGTTCAAGCAGGACTTTTACAACCACCGGCTGATTCCCAAGGGCGTCGCCTGGCCCGCCGGGTTGAACTATCCCGGCGGCGTCGATTACGACTGCGACGGCAACCTGGACCCCGACGCCTGGGGCGATTGGGATTTTGCCACCATCGGCGGCAAGTACATCCACGGTGAGGACGGCTTTAATGACGGCTATGGTTTCCCGACCTTTCTCTCCCACGGCCCGACCAGCAACTGGCCTCCCGACAGCTTACCCTACTCTTTCTGTGATGTGTCGCGCAGCGGGACGCTTGGTTCGGCCGCTTATCAGGCCAAGTGGACCCAGTACCTATCCGCTGTGGACGATTATATCGTCTCGGATGGCTACGACGACGCGGCCTATTACCACATCGTCAACGAGCCCCAAACCTTTGAAGACTATACCATCGTCGGCCAGATTTCGGCCCTGACCGAGGCCGCTGCGCCCCACCTGCGCCAACTGCTCAGCGAGCAGGTCGAGCCGAGCATCTATAATTATCCCGGTGCCAAAATTGATATCTGGATGCCCACCATCACCAATTATGAACCGGTCAAGAGCCACGACCGGCAACAGAACCACGGCGAAGAGGTTTGGTGGTACTATCTCTACGGCGATGACCCGCCGTTGCCCAACCCCATCTTGATGAGTCATCCCGGCATCGAGGCCCGCATCACCCCCTGGCTGGCCTGGGCCGAGCGGGTAGACGGACTATTGCACTATAGCGCCACCGATTGGAGCCCCAACCCATGGTCCACGCCCAACGTCACCGACAAAGACAATGGCGACGGTTTCTTTTTCTACCCGCCCCGTAAGGATGGCGGTAACCTGTCCGTCTGTGGTGAAAATGGACACCGGCTGGTTCCCTCGATCCGCTGGGAGAATCTGCGCGATGGGATGGAGGATTACGAGTATCTGTGGCTACTCGCCGGTGGCAATCCTAGAGCGCCAGCCATTGACGTTACCAATGCTGCCGATGCCTACGTGGCCCAACTCGTCCAATCACGCACTAGCTTTAGCCACGTCCCCACCGATCTGGACGCGATCCGATCCGCCATCGCTTTGGCTCTGGCTGGCCCTGCGGCGAGCAAATCGGCCAGCCCGCGCGTCGTCGCCCCTGGCGGCACTCTGACCTACACCTTGGCCTACGAGCACAGTGGCGCCGATACCTCCCTGGTTGTTGCCGACACTGTGCCCACGCTCACTCCCGTCATCACGGCGACGGGACCAGGAACAGTGCAAGTAACGGGCCAGGAAATCACTTGGGACGTGCCTGTGACATCCGGGCAATCTGTCACACTGACTATCCAGGCCACGACCGTCATCACGCCTGGTCAGACCGTCATGCCTGGCACAGCCATTAACACCGCCGTCTTTTCCAGTACCCAAGTGCTGACCCACGAGGTCAAAATACTGATCTATGGTTATCAAACATTTTTGCCGGAGGTTATAAAATGAAACGATTGTTCATCTGCACGCTGGCACTATTAACCATTGGTCATTGGGTGTTGCCAGTCAACGCCCAAGATCCCACGCCACCTCGTCGCGTGAACGTTCCTCACTCGCCCACCGACGTGACTTGGGCTGAGACCGCCATCTTTTGGTTCGGCGAGAACAAACAGGGCGTGCCCAGTGAAAACTATACCGATGTGCGCGTCACCTATACCGACGAGGCGCTCCACGTCCGCGCCACTATCGTGGACTATTATCTCTGGTACCAAGACAACCCACCCTCTTCTGCTGATCTGAGGGTTTATGACGCGGTCGCCATCTACCTGGACACAGGCTTTGACCGGGCGACGTCGCCCCAAACCGACGACTATATGTTCCTGGTCGGCGCTCATCACTGGCCCAATGATAACGCGACCCAATATCACCGTCAGGCGCGCGGTACCGGCGCTGGCTGGGATACCACGTGGACCAATGATGACTGGACCGACCATGAAGCGTTGCAATGGTGGTGCAACCCCGGCCCCAACAGCAACGAATGTGGCATTGACTTTGGCTGGACAACCATTTTCACCATTCCGTGGGGGACAGTGGGAGTTGCAGGGCCGCCGCTTGAAGAGACACTGTGGGGTTTGGGTGTGCAGCTCTACGACCGGGACGATACGCCATCTGAACCTGATGAAGGATATGTTGCGCCAGAGTACTGGCCGGAGACCTTTGATGAAAACAGCCCGACAACCTGGGGCGAACTCCACTTTGGCTATGCTGATTACCAGCCCCCCAGCGCCGTTTTAGAAGGCACGACGATGATTCGTGCCGCCACGCCGGTAGACAACACGGTCGAAGATAGTTGGATGGGCGGTGGGGGTAATTGCAGTAGCGGTCATGAGGGAGGCACCGAGATCAACCACGGCGACAGCACCGGTCTATTCGTCGGCACCGAAACCGCCCCCACTCACTTTCCTTGCTATAACAAATCCTACCTACGTTTTTCGCTCGACGCTATCCCGTCGGACAAGGTGATCATCTCGGCCAGCTTGACCTTGCATGTGTGGGGACACGCTGGTGAAACATCTGATCTTGCCTACCCTTCGTGGGTTCACTTGTTCACCATCAGCGATCCGTGGGAAGAAATGACCATCCACTGGAACAATGCGCCTCTGGCCCAGGAGAATGTATCGGCTACTTGGGTCGATCCGTACAGTCGCCCCGGCGATATCCAATGGCCCGGCGATCCTTACACCTGGGATGCGACCCAAGCTGTGGCCGAGGCCTATGCCGCAGGGCAGCCGGTCAGCCTTGCAATCTATGGCTCTGATTCTGACCAGCACAGCAGCAAGTACATGACATCATCGGAGACGGGTTTGGGCAACCCACCCACAACCTGGAATTGGAACGAAGAGGGGCGTCCCACCCTGCGAGTACATTGGGGCTTCTCTGCGGGCACGTTGGACAAGACCGTCTCTACCGTCGTCACAAGCCCCGAGCAAGCCATCACTTATACCCTGACCCTTGTGGGAAGCGACCAACCCCTCACCTTGAGCGATGACTTGCCCGCTGGCGTCAGTTCCCCTCTCCGTCTCAGTCCTGATCTGACCTACACTCCCCACCGCATCACCTGGAACGGCACCCCCGGACTGGGGGCGCAGGTCACACTGACCTACGTCGTCACTGTCACAGCCCCGTCTCGATCTGCTCTTTGGAATCAGGCATTCCTCACACAGACCGGTAGTCTGATGACCACATCTCCGGCTGCCGCTCTGGTGCTGGTGGATCCACTGTACGTCTACTTGCCGCTCATTCTTCGAGAATGAGCGGTTTTGTTCGTTTTGGCAACATTGGCAGTCTGTAGTATCCTTATCACATGGGTATGTTTCAATCAAGTTGGAACAAGATTCATGGTGCACGCTTTAACGCGCCTTTACGGCGCTAAAGCGCCTACTACGAACCAAATCACAATTCGCTAATGGAGGTGAATCAAATGACGGAAGCATTGCAGACCAGTGGTCTTTCCAAGCAATATCAGATGGGCGAGGTGACGGTCGACGCGCTGCGGGGCGTTGATTTTGGTGTCCAGCAGGGAGAGTTTGTGGCCGTGATGGGGCCTTCGGGTTCCGGCAAGTCCACGCTGCTCCACCTGATGGGCGGGCTAGACACTCCCAGCGATGGCGACATTGTACTCGGCGGCAAACGTCTGGCCCACCTTAGCGACGACGAGATCACCATCGTCCGCCGTCGCCAGGTGGGTTTTATCTTTCAGTTCTTTAACCTGCTGCCCACCTTGAGCGCTGCCGAGAACGTCGCCCTGCCCCTGCTCATTGACGGCAAACGCATTGAGGATTACGAGACGCGCGTGGACGACCTGCTGGAAATGGTGGGTTTGGCCGACCGCAAACATCACCGGCCCGATCAGTTGTCTGGCGGGCAGCAGCAGCGAGTGGCCATCGCCCGCGCCTTTGTCACCGAGCCCAAGATCGTGCTGGCCGATGAGCCAACCGGCAACCTCGATTCCAAATCCGGCGCCACCGTGCTCGAAATGCTGCGCCAGACGTGCAAGGATTTGAACGCGACGGTGGTGATGGTGACCCACGACCCGCGCGCCGCGTCGTACGCCGACCGCGTGGTCTTTTTACAGGATGGACGCTTTGTGCGCGAGTTGCTCCCCAGCGACGATGGCCTCAGCACGCAAGAGATTATGGACGTGATGGCCGAGTTGGAATTGTGATGCGTGTTCCGTGCTTGCAATCGAGTTGATTTTTGCGTCCTGAGGCAGTCAGTTCGGGCTTGTTCGCGCCTGCAAGTGATGGCTCATAGTGCAGGCGTAGCAGACGTGTGGATGGAGGTAGCTAACAGTGAAAACTTTGCGAAATCTTTTTCTACTGGGCATACTGGTTTTATTGATATCCTGCACGACGTTGCAGCCCCCACACTATACCATTGGGATCGTCAACCCGACGTTTACCTTGAATGACACAGTCGAGGCTTTCAAGGCCGGTATGGCCGAGTTTGGGTACATTGAGGGTGAGAACGTGACGTACATCTACCAAGGTCCGGCTGATACGGACGAAAAACTCGATGCCGCCATTCAGGATGTGATAGCAGCGGATGTGGACCTGATCTTGTCCTTACTCACGGCGACGACGGTCAAGGTCAAACAAGCGGCCGAGGGAACCAATATCCCCGTGATCTTTGTTCCCGTGGCCGATCCAGTGGGATTCGGGCTGGTGAACAGCCTGAGGGAACCTGGCGGCAATCTCACCGGCATCATGTTGCCTCCCGGCGGCACCTCCAAAGGACTGGAGTGGTTGCTAAAGATCGTTCCAGGCCTGGAACGGATCTATGTGCCCATCAAACCCGACGACAAAAGTCAGGCTCGACATTTGGCGAATCTACAAGAGGCCGCTGCCAGGGTTGACATTGAGATTGTGATCGCCGAGGCTCGCACTGCGGACGAGGCAAACGCTGTCCTGAATACTATTCCCGCCAACGTGGATGCCATCTGGGAATTACCTTCCAGTTTTTGGTCGCCACACGTGGATCAGTTTATACTGGTTTCTCTCGAACAGAAATTGCCACTTCGAGCTGCAGGCAATTGGATTGAGAGAGGCGCATTGATGAGCTATGCGGGAGACAATGCGGCGTTTGGAAGGCAAGCCAGCCGGATGGCGGACAAGATTATGCAGGGCGTGGAACCGGCCAATCTGCCGGTAGAGACAGCCGATTTTTTTCTATCAATCAACCTGCAAACAGCAAACGCAATCGGGATTCACATCCCGGACAGCATTTTGGAACAGGCGGACAACATTATTCGCTAGATTTACAAAAGTTGGGCGGTGGATGTAGTGATCTGGAGTACAAAATATGCATAGAATTCGAACTCGCCTGACGATCGCTTTGGTTGTCTTGGCCATTGGCCCATTGCTGGTGATGGGCACAGTCTTGGCTTGGCAGAGCTATAGTGTCCAGTACGCCCAAGTGCTGGCAACGCAACACACCGTGGCACAGTTGGCCTCGGCGCAGAGCGCGGTTTCCATTTCAAGACCGGGAAACGAGTTGCGCATGTTGATCACCGTCCACGATTTGGATGAAATGACACCCGATTCCTTGAACACCGTTCTCTCCAAGGTGCTTTCGAACAACGATGCCATAGTAGAACTTGCCGTACTGGATGTTCAGGGACAAGAACAGGGACGAATCTCTGCCAGCCACTTGGTCACGACAGACGATCTCATAGATCGCTCCAACACCGACGAGTTTATGATTCCGACCAACACCGGTGAGGTCTATTACGGCGATGTGTGGTTTGATGATACAATCAACCAACCGTTTATGACGATCGCTGTACCTGTGGTTGACGCCCGTAGCGGACAGGTCACCGGCGTGGTCATCGCGGATACGCGTCTCAAGGAGATTTGGGACATTGTCACTCGCATACGGGTGAGCGAGGCAGACAGTGTCTATATCGTGGATCAGCACAGCCATGTCGTTGCGCACCTCGATCCTTCTATCGTATTGGGGGGAACGTCCTTTACGGTACCTGAACAAGATGGCATCCACTTGGGTCTGGATGGCACGAGGACTATTTTGTCCAGTGCGGATATCCAGTTAGGCGATCAGGCGCTCACCGTCGTCGTCGAGAGGCCGGTATCCGAGGCCTTGGCCCTGATCATGCGTATGATGATCACCATCGTGGTCCTATTTGGGCTCGCTCTGGGGGGTGCCGTCCTCCTGGGATTTGTGGGCGTGCGCCAAATCATCCAACCGATTGAAGCCCTGGCATCCGTTGTCCGGGCGATTAGGGACGGCGACTTGTCTCAGCAGGCCCAAGTGACCAGCGATAATGAGATCGGTTTGCTGGCCCAGGCCTTTAACGATATGACAGCCCGGTTGCGAGAGCTGATCAGCAGCCTGGAACAACGTGTGCTTGCACTCGGGCAAGCAGAAGCTGCATTGAGAGAGAGCGAGGCGCGATATCGCACGCTGTTTGATAACGTGCCTGTGGGACTGTATCGAACCACACCTGATGGGCGCTATTTGGATGTCAATCATGCGTTTGTTGAGATATTGGGATACCCAAATAAACAAACCTTGTTGGCGGAAGACGTGGTCGACTTTTACGCTGATCCTGGACAGCGCGAGCGATGGAAATCCCTGATGGAACTCGAAGGCACGGTGCGAGGTTTAGAGACCCGGTCGCAGCGGCATAATGGGGATGTGATCTGGGTGCAAGAAAGTGCCCGCATCGTACGAGATGACGCGGGGAATGTGTTGCAATATGAGGGGTCGATAGAAGATATCACCGAACGTAAGCGAATAGAAGATGAACGCGTGCATCTTTTGACGCGAATTCAGAGACAAGCCCAACAAGTGCAACAGATCATAGACACCGTGCCAGAGGGAGTGATCTTGCTGGATGGAGATGGGCGGGTTGTGCTGACCAATCCGGTGGCAGAGAGCGATTTGCTGGTATTGTCTGGAACCAGGATCGGAGACACTCTCACACGTCTGGGAGACCGTTCGCTGGACGAGTTGTTGGACCGCCCGCCCAAGGGATTCTGGCACGTGGTGACATTAGAAAGCCCGACATCCCGATATTTTGAGGTCATTGCCAAAGCCGTTACGGCCGATGGAGGATGGGTGCTGGTCATCCGGGATGTGACGCAAGAGCGCCAGGTAGAACGGCAGGTTCGACAGCAGGAGCGTCTGGCAGCGGTGGGGCAATTGGCCGGCGGCATCGCCCATGACTTTAATAACCTCTTGACCACCATCATCCTCTATGCCCAGATGCCGTTAAGGCAGAGCGACTTGCCTCAAAAGATAAAGAGGGCGCTAGAGACGATTCTAGACCAGTCCCGCCGGGCGACGAGGTTGGTGCAGCAAATCCTAGACTTTAGCCGTCGTTCTCCGATCGAGACCAAACCTCTGGACCTCGCTCCCTTTGTAGAGGAGGTCGTAGGTGTGCTACAGCGCACGATCCCAGAAGATATCTCGCTTTCACTAAAAATAGAGTCGGGCGAATACATAGTGAATGCTGATCCCACCCGAATTCAACAGGTATTAATGAACCTGGCGTTCAACGCGCGAGACGCAATGCCTTCAGGCGGTATGCTGCGCTTTGGATTATCCAGGGTCAATGTGAGTCTTGATAAAGAACCTCTGTTGGCAGAGATGAGACCTGGGACGTGGGTTTGTCTATCCGTCTCTGACACAGGCACCGGCATCTCGCCAGATGCATTACCTCACATTTACGAACCCTTTTTCACCACCAAAGGGCCGGGGAAAGGGACCGGGCTGGGATTGGCCCAAGTGTATGGCATCATCAAGCAGCACGATGGGCACATCAATGTGAACACAGAGCTAGGCCAGGGGACGGTCTTTCAAATCTACCTTCCGGCCCATCATGCCAGTGAGGAACCCGTTTCGATCTTGCAGGCAATCTCAGTGATTCCCGCACAGGAGGGAGAAACTATTCTGATGGTAGAGGACAATGATGACCTGTTGGCGGCGGGGCAAGAGATGCTAGAATCGTTGGGCTATCAGGTGGAAACGGCGATAAATGGCCGCCAAGCCTTGCAAGTGTTCCAGACTAGTGATCGCATAGATTTAGTTGTTACCGACCTAGTGATGCCCGATATGGGGGGCAGAGAACTGTTACTAGAACTGAAGAAAATTGTCCCAGATATCAAGGCGTTGGCTGTCACCGGTTATGCGATGCGACAAGACCTGAAAGGGTTGCTTGAGGATGGCTTTCTGGACATTGTCCACAAGCCTTTCGATCTAGATGTACTGGCCCAAGCAGTCCGACGAGTTCTGGACGAGCCGGGCAATGAATTACCCGGCTGATACACAGATACGCAGAACAAGATAAATCGCATTGGCCGTCAACGTGTTTCCTGTACCAGGCCGCGAATTCATTCGGGGCTGAATGGAAAAGACAATGCTAAACTTTCTTGCCTGGCGCAACCTGATACAGCACCGCACGCGCACCATTCTCAGTGTGCTGGCGGTCGCTTTGGGCGCGGCGATGATCGTCGCGGGGGACTGGATTGCCAGCGCCATCTTTAGCGCCCACCAAAAATCGGGGGCGGGCCAGAACGTCGAGTTCTTTGCCGAGATGTTTGACTTTGGCCTGGGCATCGTCGGCGTGGCGATCCTGGTGGCGGCGGGCTTTTTGGTTTTCAATGCCTTTGCGATGGCGATCACACAACGCAAGCGGCAGATCGGCGCATTGCGCTCGTTGGGTATGACGCGCAGCCAGGTGATGCAATTGGTGTTGGTCGAGGCACTGCTCACCGGCGGCATCGGGACGCTGTTGGGGTTGGCGGCAGGGCCGTTGTTGGGCAGTGGACTGATCGCTCTACTAGAGTGGGCGGGAGAGTTGCTCGATACAACCCTCGCCGTGTTTGGGGAGCCGAGCGTCTCCCTGTCTAGCTTTGTCATCGCAACGGCGTTAGGCGTGGGTATCACGTCGCTCTCGGTGTTGATCCCGGCCCGGCAGGCAACGCGTATCTCGCCGTTGGTCGCGCTGCGCCAGGAAGCGGAGTCTGGAATCGAGCGAACGCCTATTGGTCGGATGCTGGTGGGGTTGACAGGTATGGTCGCATTAACTATCTACCTAGTCATCGCCCCACCTGGTGAATGGGTCTATCCCCCCTGGGACGCAATCCTGTCGGGCCTGTTTACGCTGCTGTGGTTGGCCTGTCTGGGGTTGATGTTGCCCGCGCTGGTGAGCGCCGTGGCGGGCCTGGCGCGCAAATCTCTCAGCCGCCGGTGGGGGGCAACGGGCCGCCTCGTCGCTGACAACCTGCGGCGCAATCGTCGCCGGGTGATACTGACCATCCTCACACTGGTGGTCGGCCTGACGATGATCGTCAGTATGACGGGCCTCATCTCGTTTATCTTTAGCACCCTGCTGGGCCGGATGATCGAAAGCACCGTGCAGCAGGATGGGTGGCTTATGGCGCCGCTGGACGTCACGGCGGATATGACGGCGGCCTTTGGCGAAATGGACCTAGAGGCTATGGACGTCCCGCCCGACCTGGCCGAAAAAGCGCGCGAGGTCGTGGGCGACCGGGCAGCCGTCGGCGAATGGACTATGGTGGTGGTCCCCGAACTCTCCTTCCTGCCGGGCTGGAACTCGTACATCGGCGACGCAAAAGAACTGCCGGATTTGGGCGCTTATGGCTTTACGTTCACCGAAGGCGATTGGGAGACCGCCCTGCCGATTATGGAATCGGGCTGCAGCATCCTGATGACGCCGTTGGTTGCCCGCAATAACGACGTCTGGCTGGGTGACACGTTCACCGTGCAGGGCAGGGATGGGTCGATTGAGTGTATGGTGGCTGGTTTGGGGTCGCATCCAGTCTCTGGCAATGCGTCCTTTATCAGTTTGGCAGTGCGGGACTCGTTCGTCCCCGAGGACCGGAACCCGACCACGGTGATCGTCGCCCCATACCCCGGTGTAGACCGCGAACAGCTCGACGCCGAACTAGACGTGCTGCTGGACACCATTCCCAACGTCTGGCCGAACCGCGTGGCCCCATTGATGGAATCGGCGGGAGGGGCTAGCGACAGCTTGACGTCCGTGATGAACAGCATGCTGCTCCTGGCGATCCTGGCGGCGACGCTGGGCGTAGTCAACACGACGATGATGAACGTCCATGAACGGCAGCGCGAGTTGGGCCTGCTGCGGGCCGTCGGCGCGACGCGGCGGCAGGTCAGCGCCGTCGTGACCGGCGAGGTAGCCCTGATGGGCTTTATTGGCGGGGTGGTGGGGCTTGTGGCCGGGGTGGGGATCACCGTCATCTTTGCGACGACCTACGGCGGCAACGCCTGGGGCGTGCCCGACCTGAATGTGTGGGACGCGGCTTGGGAGGCTGCCCGATCCGCCCTATCCGTCGGGCTGTTCGGCTTGATCGCCGCTCCCTTTATCAGTGCTTGGGCCGCGCGTCTGCCCGCCCGCTCGATTTTGCGCGGCCCAGCTATCAGAATGATAGCCGCGATTAGGACGATGGAAGCGGAGCAGCAGCCGGAGGGTCGGCGTCCCAAGAAAAAAACCAGGATGCGTGCGTTCACTTGGGCGATGGCTTGGCGCAATTTGGTGGGAGCGCGGGTGCGTACGATTCTGAGCGTCCTGGCGGTGGCGCTGGGCGTAATGATGATCATCGTGGCTAACGTAATGGGTCGGGCTATTCGGAGTGCTGGCACGGCAGTTGAGAGCGGTGGCGGCGCAACATTTATGGGCGACATGCTCGACATGGGACTGACGATAGTCGGGTTGGTGATCCTGGCTGCGGCTAGTTTCCTGGTCGTCAACGCTTTTGCTATGGCCGTTACTCAACGCCAGCGCCAGGTCGGGGCGCTGCGGGCGCTGGGGATGACTCGCCGTCAAGTAATGCAACAGTTCCTGGCTGAGGCGCTCATCACCGGTGGCATGGGCACGATAACAGGTTTGGTGATTGGACCGTTGCTGGGACGTGGATTGGTCACTCTGCTGGGGAGGATGGCCGACGTCGCTTATGGGGAGAGCATGCCCTCTCTGGGTGGAGCGCTGTTGGCAGCGGGAGCGGGCACGAGCATCACGCTCTTCGCCAGCCTGTTCCCGGCCTGGCGCGCCACACGGATTTCGCCATTGGCTGCACTGCGCCCGCAGATGGTGTCTGGAGATGAGTGGGCGGCGGCCAGACCTGCATTAGGAGGATTCGCTGGTCTGGCTGTAATGGCGGCTTACCTGATCGTGGCTCCGCCCGGTGAGTGGGTATTGCCCCCTGTAGACGGCATCCTGATCGGGCTGTTTGCACTGATCTGGTTTGGCTGCCTGGCTCTGATTTTGCCAGCGTTGATCGGTGGGCTGGGGCGTTTTGTGCATCGGTTGATGGCTCATCTGCCCAGACTGGCTGCAACGGGGCGCTTGATGGCCGATAATCTGGGCCGCAACCGGAGGCGCGTCACGCTGACTATCCTCACGCTGGCCGTAGGCTTGATGGCGATTGTCAGTTTGAGCGGCATCCTCACGTTCATGTTCAAAACAACCTTTGCCGAGGTCTTTGCGGGCCAAGAGAATTTGTACACACGGATTGTTATGCCGCTCGATATGAATGCAATCAACTGGGGCGCTATCAGCGAGTGGGATTTGGGTGAGACGATTCTATCGCCCCAGGCTGCTTCTGATATACGGAAGACACTGGACCAGCGTGCCAATATTGCAGGCATAGCGGCCGTCGCCGTGCCCGAAATCAGCGTTGTGTCCGGCTACCCGTCTTATGTTATGGATGTACGAGAATTGCGACGCCTGGGGTGGTTCACCTTTTACGAAGGTGATTGGCAGACGGCTGTGCCGACTATGGAGTCGGGCTGCGGTCTTTTGCTCACGCCTCGCGTGGCGCGAAGCAACGGTGCCTGGTTGGGAGATCACATCACACTGCAAGGGCATGACGGACCGGTCGAGTGCACGGTAGCTGGACTAGGGACGAACGCTTTCTTTGGCACATCCATCATCAGCTTTGCTGCCGGCGAGGATTTTGGCGCAAATTACGATAAACCCTTTGGGTTGCTGATCCAGGCCACTCCTGAGGTCTATGCCGATCCCACTGCCCTGGCCCAGTTTGAGGTCGATCTCGACGTGGTGGTTGCCAGGCATCCAGGCATCTCTCTCGTTGACCCCAGCGTGGCTATGAATGACATTGATGCGCTCCTGGCGTTCTTCCAGGCCATGCTAAATGGCCCGCTGCTGTTGGCGATCCTGGCTGCCGCACTGGGCGTGATCAACACTACCGTGATGAGCGTGACCGAACGGCGCTACGAGTTGGGCTTGCTGCGTGCGGTGGGAGCGACACGCCGACAGGTGATAGCAATAGTGACTGGCGAAGCAGCGCTGATGGGTATCGTCGGTGGTGGTTTGGGCTCGGTGGCTGGCGTTGGCCTGGTGATCATCGTGGTCGTGGTTGGTGGGGGGAGCGGATGGGGAGTACGTGATTTAGCACTCTGGCCTTCGGCTTGGGCGTCTGCGCAGCCAGCAATACTGAATGGACTGTTTGGTTTTCTCATTGCGCCACTCATCTGTGCTTGGGCCGCGCTGTTGCCCTCCCGCTCGATTTTGCGCGGCGCGCCGATCGAAACGATGGAAGCAGAGCGCCAGCCAGAAGGTCGCCGTCCCACGACGCAGATTTCGATGCGCTCGATCAACTTTTTGGCGTGGCGCAACCTAGAACAGGGACGGACGCGCGCGATCCTGAGCGCGCTGGCGGTGGCGTTGGGCGCGGCGATGATCGTGGCATCCAGCGTGATGAACTCGGGTGTGCGCAATGCCTGGGCTGGCGGCGAGAGCGCAATGTCGTGGGTCGCCGATATGATCGACGTCATGTTCACCAGCGTGGGCGTGATCATCCTGGCCGCGGCGGGCTTTTTGATCTTTAACGCTTTTGCGATGGCCGTCACCCAACAGCGGCGGCAGATTGGCGCGCTGCGCTCCCTGGGTATGACGCGCCGCCAAGTGATGCGGCAGGTTCTGGTCGAAGCATTGGTGACCGGGACTCTGGGTACGCTGGTCGGTTTGGCCGCAGGGCCGATGTTTGGCCGGGGAATCCTGATGTGGATGAAACAGATGGACCTCGACGTGGGCAGTGGCAGTGTTTCTCCTATGAGCGTGCTGCTGGCGACAGTGATGGGATTGGGAGTCACCCTGCTGTCGGCATTGATCCCTGCCCGGCGGGCGACGCGCGTTTCCCCACTGACTGCGATACGCGAGCACGAACCCACGGGGCAGCAGGCTGGCGAGGCAGCGTCCAGACGAACCCGCGCGCGGGTGGGATTGGCAATGCTCGGTGGGATGGCCGTTTACCTCATCATTGCGCCGCCGGGGGAATGGAGCGGGGGTGCGCCGCCCTGGGAATGGATCATGTGGTTGTTCCTGTGGAGTGTGTGGCTCTTGGGGGGACTGTTTGTGCTGCCAACGCTGGTGGTCGGGCTGACGCGGCTCTTGCGCGCACCCTTGAATCGCTTTGGGGGCACCATCGGACGCTTGATCGCCGACAACCTGGAACGCGCACCCCGGCGCGTGGCCCTGACCGTCCTGACCTTTGCCGTTGGCCTAACGATGATCGTCGGCGTGGGCGGGCTGTTGGCCTTTAGCAACGGTGTGCTGGTGATGCGCACTGCCGAGCACGTATTGCAACAGACGGCATGGTTTGTGTATTCTTTCGATCGCACCCAAGGAATGGCCCAACTCGGCAATTTTGACACGGAATCGCTGAGCCTGGAACCGGCCATCGTCGAGGATATCCGCCAGATCGCCGCTGGGCGCGCCGACGTTGACGAAATTTATTTGGTGTTGGTGCCCGAAATTAGTTCAGTAACGCCCGGTTTTCCCTCCAACATTGCATCACTCAACTATCTCACTCGCCCGGATGGTTTTCGTTTTATCAAAGGGGACTGGGAAACCGCTCTCCCGATGATGGAATCGGGTTGTGGGGTACTGGTTCCGCCCGGCGTGACAGCGCGACACAAAGCCGGAATCGGCGACACGCTGATTATCCAAGGCCGCGATGGCCCGGTGGAATGCCAGGTGGCGGGTATTGGCATTGGTGAGTTTTTGCCTCTTTCCATCATTGGCATAGCCGCAAAACAATCATTCCTCCCTCCAGACCAGTCTCCCGCTACGTTAAACATCCACCCGCTGCCCGGTGTAGATGTACAAGCCCTGGAAGCTGACTTGTACGCGCTATCGGACCGTTACGGCGACAAAGTCTGGATTTCCAAACCAGAGGACGAAATCAGTGCCGTGACGGATACCAGCGACCAGTTGCAGGGCATGCTCAACGGCTTGCTCTTGCTGGCCGAAATCGCGGCGGCATTGGGCATGGTCAACACCACCGTGATGAGCATCGCTGAGCGGCGGCGCGAGTTGGGGTTACTGCGCGCTGTTGGAGCCACACGGCGGCAGGTGACGGCGGTGATATTGAGCGAGGCCGCGCTGATGGGCTTTATCGGGGCGGGACTGGGTGTGGTCGCCGGGGTGGGACTAGGCGCCATCTTTGCGCTGTCCTACGGCGGCATCAGCTTTGGCCTGGTAGATTTGCCCCTGTGGGAAGCAGCGGGAGAGACAGTGCTCCCAGCGCTGCGGACTGGTTGGCTGGGCTTTGTGGTCGCGCCCCTGCTCGCCGCTGGGGCCGCGTATCCGGCCATCCGCACCATCCTGCGCGGATCGGCCATTGAGACGATGGAGCCGGGGCGACAACAGGTCATCTCTCCGCGCCGCGCGGTCGCCGGTTTCCTGGGACGGGGTTCCGTGCGCACGCGCTTTGTACTCGGCACGGTGGCCTTGATGATCGTGGTGCTGGCGGGACTGATCGGGGTGGTGACGACGCACGCCCGCATTCGCATTGAGGAGCAGATGCACGACGCGTTGCGCACGCTGGTCACCTGGAACGCGGGGATGATCGAGTTGAGCCTGCCGGAAGATGCCGAGACCCTCGACTTGAACGCGATCCAGATGGGGCAAGCGTTCGATTTTGATTCCGATATGTTGTTGCAATTCGAGTCGCTGGTGGACGGCATGACGGACAACGGCCTGGTCGATTTCACCATCGCCGACCGGGACGACGTGATCCTCATCAGCCTCGACATACGCGAGATCGGCACCCTCGCGCCCGAACTGGAGACGGGCGACGAGGCCCTCACCTACTCGGAGCGCGAGAGCGGCGAGTGGCTGATGTATGCCACTGCACCTATCTACGCCGATGATCTGATGGTCGGCTCGATCCGCCTGACGGTTGACGCGCGCGAGATACAGGGCTTTATGAGCGATCTGCGCAATACGCTGGCAGCCGTCGGCTCGGTCATCATTTTGATTGTGCTGGCAATCAGTTGGGGGATGAGCATACCGTTGGCATCACTGTTTGACCGCCTAAAACAATGGGGCCTGCAGTCGAGATTCTCCTTACGGACCCAGTTGACGGTTGCGATGGTCATCATCCTGATCTTGATGGTGGGCGCGCTCGAACTGGTCGCCGTGCCCATCGAGCGCCACCACATCGAAGATACGCTCAAACAAGGTTTGGTCGCCGCCACTGAGTGGATCGGGCAGGCTGCCTCCAAGAGTTTTGACCTCGAACTATCCGACCTCTCACCCGGCGAGACTCTGCCGTTTGAGGAAATGCTCAGCATGACCGAGACGCTCGATCTGGCCCGGCTGCAAGAGCTGACCGACCAGATCAAGAGCGACGATGCGGCGTACGTCGCTCTGGTGGACGATGCAGGGATGATCATTCTCTCCGACCAGTTCGCCCTCATCGGAGAAGAGGTTGCTGTGCCGTCCGACACCCAGATCGAGGAGGCGACTTGGCGCGACGAAGAGATTTGGGTCACCACGACCCCGCTACGGCGCGGGCGAGGGGGCGAGCAGATAGGCGCACTGCGGATGGGCGTGCGGCGCGTCGGGCTCGAAACATTCCTCGACGAGAGCCGCAACCTCTTCCGGCTGACGGGGCTGATCGCGATGCTGGCGGGTGTGCTGCTGGCGCAGGCCATCGGTGGAGCGGTAGCGGCACCGTCGCGCCAGTTGGTTACGGACGCGCGCCGCATCGAGGAAGGTGATCTTTTGATGCAATTGGATACCAGTGCGCAAGACGAACTGGTGATATTGGCGACCGCTTACAACCAGATGGTGCTCGGCCTGCAAGAGCGGGAGTGGCTGCGCGACATGTTTGGGCGTTTCGTCAGCCGCGAGGTGGCCGAGGCGATCCGTACCGGGCAAGTGCGGCTAGATGGTGAGAATCGCGTGGTCAGCATTCTGTTCTGTGACATTCGGGGCTTTACGGCCCGGTCGGAACGGTGTACGCCAGAAGAGATGGTGGCCCTGTTGAACGAGTACCTGCCGGTGGTCGTCGACGCGGCACAGCGCCACGAGGGCACGGTCAACAAGTTTGGCGGCGATAGCACGTTGGTGGTCTATGGCGCGCCCCGGCAGTTGCGTGAGAGCGCCTACCAAGCAGTGCTGACGGCATTAGAGATACGGGCCAGTCTACGGGTATTAAACATCAAGCTGACCGAGCGCGGCGAGTCGCCAATTCGCATCGGGGTGGGAATCAACACCGGGCTGGTGCTGGCGGGGGCGGTGGGACCGGAGGAACGGCAGGAATACACCGTCATCGGCAACACTGTCAACCTGGCCTCACGCATTGAGGCATTGAACAAACAGTATCCCGACCACGACATTCTCATCAGTGGGCAGACATACGACGCGCTGGGCAGCCGTCGGCAAGAGTTTGAGTTTGTGGATTTGGGAGAGATACGGATTCAGGACAAGGTGGAGCCGGTGCGGGTGTGGGCAGTGAGGAGGTAATTATGAACCAGATACCATACATAACCCCAGGTCACTTGATAGACAGTAAATATTGCGGTCGATACGACTATGGGGTTATCTGCTTTCGGGGACATCATTCGTCAACATTGATCGTAGAAACGCTGGGCGCAAACAAGATACAAGACAATATATTCTATTGTACCAGATCTGAAAATGTGATACCGGCGGCATACGAAATGCAAGTCAACGGCAAAAACATCGTCATAATCACGGGAGCCGCTTTTGGAGGCCCTCAAGCCGCGATCTATGTTGAAGAGATGAAATATCTTGGTGTCAACGCAATCATTGGTGTGATGATCGCGGCAGGTGTCTCCCCCGAGTTTGGGCTTGGAGAATTCTTTTACGTGGATGAGGTAATATGTCTGGACGGCGTCAGTACCACTTATTACGAGTGCAACGAGATCATCTCGACGTCGTTTTGTCACGAGGAGATTTTGTCCATCGCCCGTGATTTGGGCATTGAACTAAAATCAGCTAGAGCTGCTTCCGTCGATGCCATATACCATGAAACCCCGAAAATCATAAACCACTTGAAAGAGCTCGACGTCGACGTAATGAACTTGGACATCGCGCCCTTTATCACAACAGCCAAGCTCCGAGGAGTGGACGCGATCATGTTTGGTTACATTTCGGACCGTTTTGAGGCTGATCAATGGGTCAGTTCGAACTGGGACAGAAATGCGGCAAATGAAACGAGCGCCGATATGCTGGCAAGATTGATGAACGTGATCACGTCAAAATGAAACTCTTTCACTTTGCAACGACAATGGATAAATACCTGGGCAAAGCCACTTGATACTACCCTTTGGATGTGGTGTGCAGATCCGAAACCAACACAAGAGATGGCGGTGGTACAATGAACAAAGGAAAGCGATTGCTTGCAGTTATATTGCTATTCGTCTTGTGTATGATTGGGTTGATACTTAGCGCAGAGATGCTTGGGCACGACACCAAGGATTGGATTCCTTCGGTTTTTCTATCGCCTACTCCCGGCCCTTCGCCCACTCCCAAACCCTTCACTTATGCGGTGACGCCGTTGCCTTTACCATTTTTGAGTGAGAGAAAACAACAAGAGTTAGATCAACGTGCTCAGACCCTATACGGCGACCCAGACCACTCGGTCGAGTTCGAAATCAAGAATCCCTTATTCAAACGCACGTTTCCCCGTGCGAGTATGTATGCAGTAAAGAGGGTAGTTCGTACTCTGCCGGGCTTTTCGTCTTATGAGACAATGGTTTCGTACAAGGATACGGACTATATAATGCCCCAGCAGTTCAATCAATTGATGTTTGATGCGGGTCACGAACTCACTGTGCAGACGCGCGACGATTTGGCTCACGCGTTTATCATTGCTGCGCTACCTACACCGATGGCTGCGATGCCAATCACATGTGATGACGGGGTGGAAATCAATGAAGATATGGGTATCTTTTCTCCATACATATACAAAGTGCATTGTCACGCTGAACCGGAAAACTTGGATTTCATTGTTAAATTTTCAGATTTGAGCATTCAGTTTCGGAGTGGATATATGACTGCCACAGACGAGTCTGGTAAAGAGATATTCGGTCACAACTTTTCTGCTCATAGAGTAACGATTGAAGGAGAGTAAAGAAATGGTACATTTGAATCACAAACTAAGGGTTGGAATCGCGATCGCGCTTGCGGCAGTTGCAAAAAGATAAAGAATGAGAGGCTCGTGCAATGGACGTTTACCAAAAACTAGCTCGGCATCTGGACGATTTGCCCGGTGGATTTCCACCCACCGAAAGCGGGGTGGAACTGCGCATCCTGCGTCGACTGTTCACAACCGAAGAAGCGGAACTGGCCCTGCATTTGCTCCTGATCCCCGAGGAATCGCAAGTGATCGCGCACCGGGCCGGGATCGCTCCCCAAGAGGCTGCCCAGCGCCTGGATGAGATGGCCGGAAAGGGTCTCATATACAGCATCGAGTCCCAGGACCGTCCGCTCAAGTATATGGCGCTCCAGTACGTCATTGGAATCTGGGAGTTTCAACTGAACGACCTGGACCCGGAACTGATCCGAGATATGGAAGAGTATATGCCGGCCCTGCTGGACGAGACCTGGAAGGTCCCCCAGTTGCGCACCATTCCGGTGGGGCGCAGCATCGACGCTGACCTGATGGTGCTGCCGTACGAAAAGGCAAAAGAACTGGTGCAGGGTCACGAAAGGATCCTGGTGGCCCCCTGCATCTGTCGGCGGGAGCGTCGTTTGGTGGGTGAGGGCTGTGACAAGCTCGAGGAGAGTTGTCTCGTCTTTGGGAATGCAAGGGGGCTTTACGAGCGTAACGGCCTCGGCCGGGTAATCGACCAACAAGAGGCCCTGGACATCCTCAAAAGGGCCGATGAGGCTGGGCAGGTGTTGCAGCCTGCCAACTCGAAGAATCCCTCGATCATGTGTACCTGCTGTGGCTGTTGCTGCGGAGTGCTCAGGAACCTCAAGCTCCATCCCAAACCGGCCAGTCTCATCTCCAGCCCCTTTGTCGCCGCCGTCGATGCTGACACATGCATAGACTGCGGCATCTGTGAGGATCGTTGCCAGATGGATGCCCTATCGCTGGTGGATGGCACAATCTCCCTGGACATGGACCGCTGCATCGGCTGCGGGTTGTGCGTCAGCACGTGCCCCACGGGTGCTCTCACGCTGGTGCGCAAGCCAGATGTCGAGCAGCCTCACGTGCCCAAGAACATTCTCGAATCCTATGCCCGGTTGGCACGGGCGCGGGGCAAGCTGGGGTTTGCGGACTTGGTCAGGATGCCGCTCCGGTCTGTGGTAGATCGGGCGGTGGTGACAGTAAAACGGAGGAAATCCGAATGAACGAACAAGAACAGCTGGAACAAGCTATTCAGGCCCTAGAATCCCAACGCGCTGTCCTGGGCGACGCGGTAGTCGAGGCCGCCCTCGGCCCGATGCGGCGGCAACTGGCCGAGCTAGCAGTCTGTCGGAGTGAAATTTTACGTTCCATTTGTGGCCTATTTGTGAGTCTAAGTAGAGCTTCGTGCCCTAGTTTTGGTCAAATACAGACCCGAGCAGAGCA
>JAAEPW010000034.1 GCA_024232355.1 Chloroflexota bacterium
CTACGCCTACCGAACATTTTTGGCAGACTTCTTACCTCTTTCGCTTCGTTTGTTACTCTCTCTCCAGACCCTCAGCTACCATCAACCCCACTTTTTGCTCTTTTTGCTCTTCTACGCTGCCGACCTGCTTCGAAACCCCATCAATGGTCAAGGTTGTCCTGCTCTACAATCTCACCAAAAATCGTGTTCAGATTCAGGTCAAGCAACTCACGATTGCCAATAATCAGTATTCGATCGTCAAAGACGAACGCATCGAGCAGTTCACCATCGAACGGCAAGTCCACAGTGTACGGAGCCAAGGGAGCAAGTGCAAAGGTGGCGCGGCCCGGTGTGAACACGCCGACCATCTCGGATCCAATACCTGCTGACGTGCGTACCAAGCGAGGAAATGTCTCCGAGTCGCCGGTGTGAATTATGAAAGTGTTGTCGATCTGTCCCATACCAGAGAAATCGACGTCAGACCATCCGTTGCCTGTTGCACTGCGCCAGTGGATACGTAGCAGGCCATTGGGTCCATTGTTAATGGTGCGCACCACAACTGGAGCCGGAGGACGCCAGAAGCCTGAAGCAAGAAGGCCGCGCATCTGGTCAAGCTGGTAAAGCTTGACGCCATCAGTATAGCCCAGATAGGCAGGCGTTTGACTTTCGTGTGCATACAGAACGGTAGGCGCCTCATTTTCCAACAGACCATCAAACGGTCCAGCGTGCAGATGAACCGAGCGCCAGTGCTCGTCCATTTCGATCACGCCAGCGCGGGTCGGTAGCCAGTAGGTGGGACTATTATCGCGCAAGATTGCAATGGGTAACCCGACGACGATATCATCGAAAAAGCGTCCCTCGGTGAAACGGCGCTCTGCCCGTCCGCCAATGCTGTCAAGTGCGGTGATGCCTAGTCCACTGTCGTCTTGGAGATACAGCCAAAATTCGTCTGTGCCCACGTATTCGGGACAGCCAGCGGTTTGTTGAACGGTCAGGTCGGCATCGATGCGCACATAGTTATCTGTGCCGGCAGCCAGGCATAGGAATGATTCATCTCCATCGTGAGTAACGCCCACTGCTTCATAGTTGGCAGCGTTATCAAGAATCGTAGGGCGTTCAAGATCCGCGACGTGGATGGACTGGCGTGATGCTTGAAACCACCCGAATCTGTCTGTCGCCAACTCGATCGTGTCATCAAAGAAAAGTGCTACAGAGTTGAGTGTGTCAAAGTTAAACTGACCACCTACCAGGCTCACCATTTCGCCTCGTAGGAAAACATCCAGGGTGCCAAGCGATCTGCCATCCCTGCCGGTTAGCCGCACCTCCAAATATCCGGTATCCTCTGGAGCAACCAGCAACTGTTCGCTGAATGGATCAGTTCCGTCAAAAGGTGAAAAGACACCTGTCGGTCTTGGATTGGAAAGATCGCCCTGGTACACCCAGTCACTATCGGCAAAGCAACGGGCCAGTACGATACCGTCCTTCAACTTTAACTCGATGCTGGGACATATTGTATCTCTCGCTTTTGGCTCTCGGACGATCATCACGTTGTTCGCGTCGATATATGCCTCTCCACTGTTGAGGTGATCGACGGTGACGAGACCAAGGGGGGTGGCAACCCACACCTGGTCATCGACGACTATAATCTCGTTCCACTTGTCGATGCCCACGTTCCAGGTCATGTGAATGTTGTCAAGCCACCAGGAAAGCTTTTCCCATTGGTCGTCTAATCCACGATGCTCAAACTCGAAAGGAAAGTCGTTCTCCGGGGATTGTCGTAGGCGCAGACGACCGTGTTCGAACAGTGGAGGATTCGCGTCATAGTCCAACACTCGTTCGACCAGGTGAGTGTCGGTGACAGGCTTCCAGGAGTCTATATCGTAGAACCAAAGCTGGTGGTCGGTGGTCTCGAAATAGGTCGCCTCGGGTAGGGTGGCGTCATTCCACCATGTATCTTTGTCGACACAGATAAAACGATCTGGCGACAGATTGTCCAGCGGGTTGCTCTTGGGCGCGGGGTTCAGGGCCAGCGTTCCCGTTTGGTGGACAGTTACCCAACGCCGATCCCACATAGTGAAGGCTCGGTCCTCGCAGACGATCACATCGTCGAGACGATCGTGTGGCAAGCGGCCTTTATCCATATTGATAGGTTCCAAATCTAGCTTGCCGTCGGCATCATAATATTGCCCAACAAGTCCGTGTTCAGCGATGGTCACCCAGTGCCAAAGGGGGGTTGACAATTGCAGGCTGGTATCCAATTGCCCAGGGTTAGTACATTGGGCAAAGGGTTGACCAGCGCGCCGTTCTATGCACAACAATGCAGACCGGGCCATCAACAAATCCGGCTCGCTGGCTGGAATGCCCACATCAATGACTGGGACCAGGTCGCCAGCAGGTAAATTACGCATGTCGTACAGTCCGACGAGGTTGTTGAATGAACTAGATGTGGCGTTCGAGTAGACTTGGAGTCCAATATCGGAGCCAACGTTCAATTGTCCGTCGAAATAGCCGATGGCTGTCACATGGTCAAAAGGGAAACGTTGATCAACAAAACGGTATGGCTCCCAAAAACTGTTACCGACCAGGTTGTCAACCAAAATCTCCTTGAGTACTTGGGCAGAATCCAGGGTGAAACGGAGGCGGTCTGTTGCAACCAGATACCGGCGCTGATCAGGATCAGGGTCAGGTGTATTGGGCACAAACTTGTCCAAAGCCACATCCCAGCGCAAAACAGTACTCCTGGCATAACTATAGAGCTGTGTGCTACCATCCACAAAGTGGAATGCCTCCAGGCGGTTGGTGTCCACAGGGAAAGCGCGCCTGGCCTGGAGGCTGGCGATTTGTTGAGCAGGTTGGGCAATCTCTAAAAAGGCTTTTGTAGCCACGTACAGTGCATCTCGGTAGACTGTAGCCGCCAAGAGACGATCGCTGTTAAATCCAAAGCCACCCTGAGTGGTGAGAGCGAAATTGTGAGACGCACCACCGAGGTCGATGTCCAAGCGATTATCGCGAAGCATCCATTCCCAGATGGCATCTTGGATCAGAGTGCGATTTGCGTGTGGATTGGGGACATTCGGGTGCCAAGTGATGCCATCGTGTTGATACCAGGCATCTCGACCCAGGTCCACAAAATAAGCAGTACCGTTGCCATCGGATTGGAGGATGCCGCCAGTCAGGGCCAAATATTGTGGACCAGCGTCAAAGCTGGTGGGCAGACCGACTGCGTTGTGAATGCCTGCATCACTCTGGATCAAGAAATCTATGCCCGAATAGGCCAATGCCCGCCAGTTTGTGTCCCAGGTAAAACCTCTGCTGGCAAGACCTGGCAAATCTATGCCGCTCACGGTGATTGTCACCTCGACCGTGGACGATGCGATTCGTTCCCTAAAGTGCATATCGCCGACTGCAAACGTGAAATCCTGGGTCGGGCTTTGTGCAACTCGCCCAAGAGTCAAGCATACTGTATTACCACCAGAGAGAAAGCACCCATGCGCAGCAGTGATGGGTAGGTTGAGTGAGGTGGGATAAAAGATAATGTGATCGTCATTGAGGTTCAGGTCAGGTTGAGTGTATACCCATAAACCGTATGGATTGGCAACGTGAAACTCGCTTTCCCCCTTGACCAAGACAGAATCGATGCGCTCAAACAGAAACTGACCCTCGTCGATAAAGTCTCGTTTCTGAAACGTGCGCTCGCCCTCACCAGTATTCACCGCAAACGTTCCACCCTGGCGATTCCAACGCAGCCAACCCACGTTCAGTGCGGGAGGCAGTTTGAAATCAGCAGGTAGGGCTCCCATCCCGGCCAATCTGTATGCACGGCCGCTGACCCGCTGCGCGACGAGTACGCCGTTGTCTCGAACCCTGAGCCGGATGATGGGATCATAGCTTGCTCGCCCGTCATCAGGCAAATAATGCAAATCATTCTGTAGGTTGCTCCATTGATCATCCAAATAGTAAAGAGGCTCAGTGATAACAACTGTATGCGTCCTGACGTCATACTGCCCTTGACCAACTTGGATAACATGAATTCCTTGGTCGCTTCGGTCAATCAGTTCTACGCCGTTTTCCAGTGCGTGAACCTCTGCGATGCCTTTATAGGACACAGTGGCTTTGCCAGCCAAATAGTAACACGGGGTGAGGGATGGCGTTGGCGTCAGCCAAGGTTCATGGAACCATCGTGCTTCTGCAGTTGGGGTAGCAGAAGATTGAGTGATCGCATCGCTAACACACTGTGCGGGGAGGATGTGGAGCCATTTATTATTGGACAGTACCCACCAGGCGTTCTGTGGATTGTGGACCAGCCAGTCCACGTTGGTTGAAGGGATAACTCGATCAAGCAACCTGTCGGCTGGTATAAGATTAGATCCGTTCCAATAGTACGGTGTGCCGTCGGACGCAACACCGGTGACATTAGAATTCCAGGTAACAAAAAGGCGAATGGAGGCTTGGTGTGTGGTTTCCCCACTCACTGTTCGTGGGCTTTGGAAGACACGACCATCATAGTGCCACCAGTCGTCGCCTGCAAAGTACGCCCACCAGCTATCTTGATCGTCCTGGAGCAGATATTGAGCCGAATCAAACGTGTCGAGTCCATCCTGGTTCAAAACCGTGAGGCAGTTCAGTTCATCGCTGTAGAGAATAAGTTGGTCTTGCGCAGGTGTAGCACTGGCCGTGATACGATTACAGTTGGCGACGGCAGTGTCCAAAATTTCTTCCTGTCCACTGTTCTTATCGAGAGCGCGAAGACCGCTCACAGTGTCAAACAACACGAGGTTTTTCCACTCAAAGGCGTGTGCAACGTCGTCCGGATAGAGACTGAAAGGCGCTAGCATCACCCTGCACGTATATTTGCTCTCTGCTTCGTCAGTGACGACGGTACACTGGAGTAGCTCTCCTGTTTCACTCAGCCGCCAGATGTCCCCATCTGAAGTAATCGCCGTCTGCTGATCAGAAGGGGCAAGACGGTACTCGACAAAATCCCGAGGGTGCGGCCCAAGCTCTTGGGCAATTCTCCAACTGGTTTGATTATCCCCGACAATCAAGCCACGACCGAGTACACGTTGGTATGTCAGGGTGTTGTCGGGTGGGAATGGTTCTGACCGTTCCCAATTCCGCGTTACCGGGTCAAAGTAGAGGATGCGGTTGTTGGAAACGATTGTCCATGTGGCAGTGTTTTCGACACGCGCCTGGATGTCGAGTAATGTATCAGCACTGACTGCTGGCGGTTCGACGACCTCAGCACTGCCGATCAATTGCAAATCAGCGCTCTGATTGGTCGCAGTTAGTATTGCATAGTAGAACTGATCGTCGGTGGTTCGGACTGTGATGATATTTTCGTCTCGATAGGGTTCAATGGTGATATCTGCAATTGAAGGTTGTCTATCCCTGTTAAAATAAAGCGCAACCGAGTCCCAGGTGTGCAACTCCAAATCATAACGCCAGATAGTGGCATCGGTGCTAAACAAAAGGTGTCCGGCTAACTGACGGTCGAATGTGCGTCTCAGTTCAGTAGAGAACGGGGCCAAAGGTTCAGATGCAATAATTTGCTTCTCTATTCCTGCCCGCCATTCGATTATCTGACCATTCGACGTGATCCAGGCAACACGCCCTGTAGACTCGTTGACAGAAACCGCTCTAACCGTCTTGATCGAGTCGATGTCAAGATCAATCCTGGAATTAGAACAAGAGTATGGTGTGGTGATGCTATCTACACCAATAAACGTTAGCTGAGCTTTACCACTGACCTGACTGGTGGTAATGAGATTGGTGACAAGGAGCAGATACGATTGACTGTCAGGATAGTCAAAGTAGTAAACCCTGTGAGATTGCGGAACGCTAGCCGGTGCATCGCGCCACGTGCGGGCGGCATGGTCATAGAATTTCAGTCCCGCGTTGGTCAGCACAGCTACCAGGTCGTTGGGCAGAGCACGAGCATCATAAATCTGTCCAACATCACTACCCGCAGTGGGGTTGCGAAAAAAGCATTGTGCGCGATCCAAATCAGTAGCGTCATTTTGGTCATGTCCCATCAAGTAGAGGTTCTCTCCACGCCTGCGCACAGTCCAGATAAAACTCGAACTAGGGGACAGATTGCTAACTTGGCCTGACGTGGAAGAGAGAATAGTGTCACCCCACGCAGCCTTGCCGTTCACCAGCGCCAGCGGTTTGTCGTCGACGATCCCCCGAAGATGGACATCACCGTAATTGGCGATTTCCCAGGTTCTGGCAATCTGACGTGTTGCCAAGTCGTATTGATTGATATGACCATGACCTGCCAGGAACAAGTGCTGATCGCGTTGCATAACATCACTCAGTTCCTCATCGGTCATATCAAAGTCATCTTGGTCACCGATCAGGGCATTGCCTCGGTTGTCGATGAGACGTCCTCGGCTGGTACGAAGCAGCCAGCGTCCATCGACCGAGATTACTTCCTCCAGGTCTTCCCCAGACATAAGGGAAACGCTGGAACTGCTCCAGGTACGTGCGTCAAGATCGTATAGAGCCATACCACCGCCGATGATTGCCAGGGTGTCGTCATTCCCAGCCACGTCTCGCAGGGTGTTCCAATCTCCTGCCAAAAGGGCTGCACCGGCGACGCGTTGGGCGTTTTGTGGGGTGATGTGATACACACTGCCGTCAGCGTCGAACACGCCGATCCCCGACTGCCCCCAAGCCCACGTGCTCTGTGGTGGTCCTGACACATAGTAGGGTTCGATATCCCACAACCTGCTCACCAAGGTTGACGTGACGACCGGGGGATCGTGAATGGCATAAATATTTGTCATTGGTCTAGGACCAGGAGTCAATGCATAGATGTCTTTGCCACTGCCGACGAGTTGGACGTCAGAGTCCAGCAACCAGTTGGGGGTATCGTCTTTATCGATGTCGGCATACTGGCGATAGTGGGTGTCGTGCAAGACGATGCCGTCTGCGCTGGCAAAGATCACTGTATCTCCTGCTGCTGCGGCGGCCACAAAGGTTGAGGGATCGATGGCCGTCTTGCCTTGCTCATAAAGGGTAGAGAACTCGCCAGACTGGGTTGATATCGAGTAAAGATTGCCCGGCGAGGTCAGCGCCAAAAGCTCCTCATCTTTCCCGTACCGCAACGTCACGGTTGTAACACCGGAGTCCGGCCATTCCCACCAGCCATCTAGATGCCCACCACGCACCACACCAACGCCAGACCGCTGGGCAAAATAAAAGCCCGCGCCATCTTTGAACGGCAATGTGGTGATTACTGGTTGCTCGGTGACCTGTTCCCAGGAATGTAGGTGGGTATTATAGTTATAAATGCCCTCTTGGCCGCTCAAGGTCAGTATGTGACCAGTGTGCTGGGCAAACGTTAGATTACTCAGATTCAGGTTTGTATAGAGGTTTTGTTGATTTACAATGTCCGCTGGTGTACTATCAGGGTCGGAAAATGTCCCCAGCCAGATGCAACCACTCACGTTAGTAGTATCCTTGCAGTCACGGTGTGCCAGAACCCAGAGATTGCCTTCAGTATCTGTGACAACCCCCATGTCTGTGTCAAGATCAATAATTCGTCCATCGAGTTGTTGCTTACCTATAGCTTGCATTGAGCTTGCATCGATTTCCACCTGGAACAAGCCGTCGAGCGTGCCCACCCAAAAGTAGTCACGCCACCACACGATGTGAGTGATCTGTTCGTTTGGGAATTGGCCTGTGAGCGCGCTTGAGGGCAGCCATTTGTGCTGTATGGTATCGTAGAGGCCGAGGTCGGTGTCGTTTGTGCCAAGCAAGAGCCAGCGACCAGAGTCACTAACGGCGGCTGCGACCAGTTTATCGTCTGCGACGGGCCTGCCGTCACGGTGGGTGAACCGGCTGTTATTGACGATGATACGCCACTCGTCGTCATAGCGTGCCAGACTGCCATCTGCACCAAGTGCCCAGAGCGCGCGTTTATCGGGGCAATCGTCGAACATCAGCGATCCCACTGCATCCCCACACCCGGAGCGCAGTAGCACGAAATCGGCAGAGATCGGGGCGGTGGCGGAAAAGGGGCGCTGGGTGGTCCAGAGATGAGTCACCGGATCGTAACTGTGAATTATGCCCCCTTCTTGAGAGATCAAAAGACGGTCTTTTGTTGGGTCAAAGGCAGCAGTCAATAATTGATGTGTTTCAAGATCGTCGCGCACGTTCTCTAATATGCGTTCGTCGGCCAGAGGTTGGACTAGAGGGAGAGTGAGACCGCCAAAGTTCCGGACAATCCGTATAACAACTCCGCCGCCGCCACACAGCAGCAACAGTAATGTTGCCAGTAAACCCAGCACGAGTGCTGTGTCTCGACGTTTATCGAACGCAAGTTCCCGTATAACCTGTCTAAATGCGTCGCGGCTGCGTTTGTTGATGGAACGATTGTGTGTGCTCATCTCAACCTACATCTATTTATGATCAAACCTACTGACGACCAGTTCTTTCATCGGCCTCTTGTTCAGTTCCACGCACTGTGACGCTGACCTGGGCCAGTAGCTCCTCGGTCGAAGGCTCAACGGAGTGGTCGTCACGCTCGTAATTCTCTGAACTTGGATATGGTTTTCCAAATCCATTGGGATATTCTCTGCCAAAACGGTGTGTTTCGCTCTGTGGGCACTGTTTCTATTGGCGGCGCCAGGGCGGTCTCGTCCAGTTGTGCCAGGGCATTGATCTGCTGTTGCTCAAAATTAAAATCGCCGTTCTGCAAAAAACTTGTATCTTGATCGAATTCGAATTGCCATGTATCTTTTGTGTGAGATAGATCTTTACCTGCAAGACAAACCACAATGCGCAGAACGTTCGTGGCGTGGAGTAGCGGGTAGGGGTCGGTGACCGGGCTAGAGGCGTTCCCACTGAGGTGTGCGTAGAACTGGTACACCGGGTCGCGGTACGTGGAGACGTCCGAGTCGGCGCGAAATGCCTCAGTCAAGAGTTGCACACTGTCACAAGCATCCAGATATGCCTGGGCAATAGTGGGGATCGATCGAATGAGTGCCAGATGTAGTGCGATGTCCTGCGCGATACGACCCGTAGATGCGATTTCCTCAACGAGATCGTGGGATAGATTGTCCTTGTCAAGCCCTCGAATTTTCAGAGGCGCTCTCGTGCTCAACTCATTCTGGAGTTGAGCGTATATCTGATCCAAACTCTCCCGCCGTGTGTCGACGGCATCCGTTATTCGGCTCACATGCTCATTGCGTGATTCGACGCCAGCGATGATTTCGCCCATTTCGCCCAAAAGTTGATCCAGATAAAAGTGTTCCAGGTGAGAGAACTCGTCCTTTGCTGTATCTGTTCGCGCCAGTTCGCCAAAGGTAGTGTGCATACCCCGCAAATACTCTTGGAACCACTCGGTATTTCGATCACCGTATGCGTACAGCATCAGATAGCTGTGATACCACAACTCGACAGCGCGTGGGAAAGAGATAGGCCCGTTTCGAAAACGCTTCTGTAATTCGAGTGTAAAACGGGCCAGAAAACACACGCGTTGGCAAAGTGCTTTGGGTGCCTTAGCAAGCTGCTGCTGACCAAGTGCGATCAATACCTTTTCGAACTCGTTACAGACGACAGCGCAAACCAGGTCAGGATGAATGCCGAGCAAGACGAAATATATCCCGGTAAAGCAGCGCCGGGCAATCGCCAGGTGAATGAATGGAGTGTAGGCCCAACGGCTCAAGGGTAGACGGAATAACCACGCAAAGATGATCAATGTCGTGAGAAACAAACCGCTCCCCCACAGTGCCAGACTGTAGGGAAAACAGCGTATATAGATGTTTCCCTTTAGTAAAAGCAGTACCCGGTCGTGCAACATGTACAGGATTCGACCCGGAGCGTCCTCATCCCACATCTGCAAGTATATTGAGAGCATCAGGGCAATCTCTAGAATACTCACGACAGCAGCAGCGGCAAGGCACGGCGCAACGCGCCTCAAACGTTCCCCAAGATCAATGGACGGGTCGGGCATCTTTTTGAGTATGGGAGATCGAAGATCGAGTTTGGGGGTGTTCATTGATCGTCCAAATCCTTTCCCAGTATGTACTGCCAAACTCTGATGAACAGCGCGCGCATAGGACGCCAGACACGGATGACAGCGCGTTGCACAATCTGCACAATAGACCAGGTGATGAGTTTGAATTGCAGTATAGTAATGCGCCATCCCAAAGAGACATACAATCGCACACGTAAAACTAGCAAATGGACTTTGTTACGCACCCGAGTTATTTGCAGATAACGAATCTGGCGATTTAGAATGTATAGGTTTACCAACCGCCATCGTTGGCGGCGTATTTTGCCAATCTGCTGCCGTGATGCAGTGTCGATTGCGTGCAAGGCGCCTTTGATATGGGACCATCTTTCCACAGCGTTTTCCGCGCGCTCTATGACGGCAGTGGCTTGATCTATCAGGTTCTTGGTCTCTGTGCCTGGTTTCTCAAGTGTCGCGAGCTTTTCTCGAGTGTTCATTTGTGGCCGCCAACAATCTCATCGTACGAAATGTTTTTCAGCCGAGTTGAAAGCTCGTGTATCTTGGTCTGCAATTTTTCGCGCGTATTCTCTAATTCTGCTACTTGGCGATCAACGCTCTGCTCCAAATCTATGCGTTTATTCTCAGCCTGCTGGACCTTTTCGTTCACAGATTCTTCTAGATTTGTGATATGCGATGCAAGCGCCTGACGCTCCTTATCGGTGAGTTCGACCAACTGTTCAGTTTTTTCCGTTTGTTCGTCCATCGACTCGTATTGCAACCAGAGTTTTTTCGCGCGGCCACAAAGATCGTTGGCATCGACGACAAATTTTTCGGTATCCTTTATGATAGTCTCAAGTTCTTGGTTGATCGCTTTGAACAGTATGGACGTTTTGTCTTGGAGGGTTTTGCGAAATGTATGCCCAAGTTTATCGAATTCACGTTCCGTAGATTCAGCAGTCGAGAAGACAGCCGACCGGATGCGCTCATCGGTAAGAGTATCAGATATACTGTGAATGAGGTTTTTAGTATCATCCCACTGATCCAATAGATACAGGTTCTCGTTCAGCCATCCCAAACACTCGGGTGAGGAGATGGGCACGAACTGTTCCAGATCAAGGATTATGACGTAGAGTTTTTGGTCGTAACCAAGAGCGCCGTCAAATACATAGAGTGGTAATTCGACTTGATCCAGAGCCATTACGCCACCCTGACCGTGGTAATGCTCACTCAATATGATTTTCAAGTATTCGTCCATTGTTCTCACGTCCCAACTGTGCATAGAGGGATATAACCGGGTTCCCCGTGGGACGAATACTTGGGAATAACTATCCGATCGATAGTAATAGGCCCAGTGCGGGTCCAGCCAGAACTCGATTGGCTGTGTCTCGCTGTCTCCCCACCATACCAGGGGGTCCATCTCGGACATTGTGACGTCAAAGTTGGCATAGATGAAATGCAGACCCTCGGGATAGTAACCGCGAGAAGCGTAAAAGCCGTATCGCAACTTGTTGAGCTTGTCTGGGCAATAACTGCGGAGCACATCTGCCAAGATAGGCAATTGCTCCTGTGTAAAGCGATACAGCCTGGGACGAGGGCGGTTTCGACGCAAACTCTCCAGTTCGATCATGCGATCGTTGATCTGGTCTTGTCGTCGCCAGAGTTGCGCGTATTCGTCCTCGTTTGGATGTTGACAGCGGCAGTGACGCAGCTCAAGTTGGTATCCGCTGCGCGGGACGGCCTCGTCGATACGGCGGCGGAGTTTTTCCAACCCGTCGGCGCTGTTTTCGAGTGGCAACAGTTCGCAACGAGTCAGACTGGCGGTGGTGGGGGCCATTCGCCATTCCTCAACAAAGTGCAACCCACCGGTATGGAGAATACGCGTGAGTGTACCGTGCGAACAGACGTTTGGCGGCGAGATCACGGCCAATATCTTGGACGGCGTCTCGGCGTTGTCTTGGAGGGGAATGCCGCCGAACAATGCCGGAGCTTTGAGCAAAATGCGACAAAAGTAAGCCAGGTTGTCATGGCGTGGCACAATCGACTCGGGCATGCCCACGATGTACTTGGTTTGTTTATCTTGATAGCAGCACAAGGAAACACATTCTTTGAACAGTTCTGCTCTCCACCCGCTCACAAAATCCGACCCGCGGATCTTGTCATTCTTGATATGGTACAGGATGTACTGATCGACTCCATTTGGGATACTAACCTGGGCGCTTGCTACTTGAACCTGTGTGGCCAGGTACAGTTGCCCAAAGATCTCTGCGCCGCGACTAGTTGTAATGTTGCAAGCCAGCAGAATATTTTCATCCTGGATCAAGTGCCCTGGTAGGTCTGAGGCACGCCCGGACATTACGTCTCGTTTCAATTTGTCGCTCTTGAGCAGTTCATGCAGGGTAGATAGCAGTGGTTGTGGTTTGGTGGAACGATCGGATTCCAATCCAAACACGGGACCATCTTTGCCCGTGATACCTCGGTAAATGTCGATCAGGGCGTCGACTGCCGCGTGCTTTTGACTCGCGTTCTTGTAGGGGTCTGAAAGGAGCACGTCAAACGATGACTTTGCTTCCAGAACTTGGGGGGGAGGGATGACTCGGATCTGCATCTCCTCGATCAGTTCAGGTAGCGCACCGTCGGCATCCAGGTACTCGGCCAGAAGCTGCAAGGTGCTCGTGGCCGTCAATTCAGTGAATTCAAAGATACGCTCAGACATGTTGAATCTCCCAGATGAAATCTTCGAGCCAGTGATCGATCAACTTTCCGGCCAGAGAACGGGAGGAAAACTTTTGACTATCTGGTTCGAGAGAGTACGAGTGCCGACGCTTGGAAATATACCAACCCGATCCGTTCACTTTGTCGGGGACCCAGGTGGAGATCGTACTGTGCGCCGCGCGGAACAGTGAGGCAAAGCGCAAATGCTCTCTCTGTGCTTTCTCGGCGACAATGTTGTGATCTTTGTTTCCGATCCGATCATCAGGCAAGAGCAATATAAAGTGGACAAACCGGAACCGTTCGATCTGGAGCTTGTCCTGTCCAAACGCAGGTGGCAAAGAAGCGAACGATAGCGACGCATTATGAGCCTCGTCGCGCCGCTGTTTCCAGCCAACGAACTCGCGCTGCGAATGCAACGCTAGCTTGAGCCATTCTTCCGGTTGTTGTTGACCGGGTTGGGCGACAACGCGATCACTATCAGTGTGCTTTGCGAGTGGATGTGTATAGTGGTTGCCGGTGTCGAGAAGGGACGGAAACCAGCCAGATTTGCTCAAGAAGCGGGAGTGGTAGTTATCTCTATCCTGGTCGTTATTGAGGTTTGGAGCCTCGGGGAGATCCCCGACAATTGCCGAGTTGCTCCGTACACGTCCCAGGTCATCACCCTCGATCCACCGAATCTCGCTCTGCCATAGGCCGTTGCTCTGCAATAACCGGCAGAGGTGCATACTAAACTCGATCCAGCAACTCTTGAGTAGGATGCCAGCCGCAGATGCAGCGACGGCCCCAGGACACATACCGATCACCAACACGTCGCGGACCTGTGCCGGCCTGGGGGGCTGCCTGATCGCCCAAAAGCCCGTGTTGATGATGCGGTCGAGGCGGATAAGAGGCGGATAGATGAACTCGCTCTTGAGAATCCGGGAAAAGTCTTCCAGACGGCGGGTCAATGTAGCGCCGTCCGCACCCGGCTCGGTCAGTCGCGGATTGGACAATTCGTGGTATTTCGACAGGTCAATGCTTTCCTGTGCCTGGGAACGGACGCTAACCTGAGGGTTTAGATCGAAAATGACGCGGCTTTCGGGGAGCCTGGTTCTGTGCATAATGAGAGTTGGGCTATGTTGTCTGCGCTGGGTGAGGTCTTGGAGGGCAAATACCCGATCCTGCCAGAACAAGTACGGGACGCTGCTATTGGTCTCATCGTTCGATAGTTCTTGGATCTGTTCCCGCAATCTTTTGACATAAGCTTTATACACTTTGGGCGAGTCGACGTGACACCCTTTGGTATCTTCACAGAACAATAGTGTCTGATTTATGTCTTTACTGGCGCATGCCTGTATGATGAGTGGCGCGATGATCCGAAATACGACGTGTCGGAACGAAGCGTGCGGCGACAGTTCCCCCTGACGATTGGGGCGAGTGCGCAAGCTGTCAGCCAGACGCTCAATTTGCTTTTGCCTGGATCTGAGGGAGGGATCGTCGGTGTGCGATGATGGGTGGCTCGCGGCGTACCGCATAGTATCAATGGCTATTTGCCAGGGATTCGATTCCCCCCCAATTTTGGACCTGGACAGGCTATGACTATGCGCCCGTGACCAAGTACCGCCGGGCAGCAGTATCCGGGCAGCATCGGCGGCCAAACCCGGTGTGATCCCGACGTGACGGCTGTGCAATGCAGAGATGATCGAGCACGCCAGATCACGTTCCTTGGGGTTCAAGTCTCTGAACGTATCCTCGATCTCTGCTTTCCAGACTTGTGGAGCAACTAGACGCAGTTGCCCGCTTGTCACAACATTCAAGAATGCACCTGCCTTTGTTATGATTGTTCCAGCATTAAATGCTCTTCATCGAATTCGTCGCGGCGATCAACCATAAAGCGGTAAAGCAAAAGTTCCTGGTCTGTGAACCTGATCCCGTGCTTTACAAGTGTTTCTGCGTACTTTAATATTTCGTTCTCATTGTCTGTGGGTTTGCCCTTCTTTTTCCGTATCTCCTGCGCGCGTTCCAGCACATTGGCGGATCGGTAGATGCTGTGGACCATCATGATGCTCAGGAATTTGATTATGCGGCGATTTGACATTTCCGACAAGCCTCGCCTGCGAATATTGCTGACGTACATGGTCAGTTTTCCCAAAAAGTCATCGCTCCCCCCGGTGATCGGATTGGCCCCGGTGAGCAAATCATTGGCCTTGCCACGGAAATCTTGCAATTGATCCAGCAGGTTGGGGAAAGATGTGGGTTTAGGGGAACGATAGGTTTCCATCCACCCCTTGTTGAGCAGGTCTCGCATATCTTTCGGGCGTGCCTCGAGGTTGCGAATATCGCAGCGCAGTATAAAGCGATCATAAATCGCGCGCAACTCACTTGTGTAAGGGACTTGGTTGGTAGCGCCAAACAAGCAGTGAACTTTGACCGGAATCCGTTTGCCACGGTCGTGGAAGACGCGTTCGTTCATAAACGCGAGCAACGAGTTGAGGATTGCACTGGAACCCTTGAACACTTCGTCGAGATAGACGACCTTGGCATTCTGTATCATTCCGCTATCATCACGCACCAACTTTCCATCAGATTTGGATGCCTCGGCGATGTCAAAATAGCCAAACAACTCACCTGGTTCAGTAAATGGAGTCAGTAGATACTCAAAGTAGTCTGTTTCAGAGTTGTCAGAATCAGTCTCTCCTGATTTGTCCGGATCTATCCCGATATAGTGACAAAAAGCCCGCACCAACCATGATTTCGCCGTGCCTGGGGGGCCATTGAATAACAGAGACTCGCCACTGGCGACCGCCAAGATAATCGCCAGAATCGGGTCTTGCATTTCGGCAAAGCGGGTATTGAGATCCTTTTCAATACTCCCCAAGGTTGTAAAGGCATCTTGATGCACTTTGGCCAGTATGAGGAGGTTCTGGGGATCAAACACTGTATAAAAAGTCATATCAAATCAATCCTTTCGAAATACTCTTTGCTCTTGAAAACGTTGCCCTGCCACGCGCCCTGCGAACGACGTCTTTGCCACAAACTCACCCCAAAAACAAACGCCGGGGGGCGGTTATGCTGATTCTTCTACCGATTTCAGAGAATACTCGGGCCTTGAATGCAATGATAACTGTCTGCGCCAGGTTCCAAACCAACTTGGGATATTGTCTTGCCAATCGAGACGAGCGAGCCACACCTTGTCTTTGGGCAGGGTGTCCGGCAGCATAGATTGATCACTGGCGGGTTCGACTCGGCCATATTGCCAGAGGGGCAAATCCTCAAGCGCCTGCTTGAGTGCATCTGGGATTCTAGTCGTGTCCCAGTGTCTATATGCCTCCAACAGAACCCATTGATCCCAAACAGTTGCCCAGCCACTGTCCAGACCGTGATCTTGGCCCAGCACCCTTAGATATCGCAACCACCGAAATATCAGGCCTCGCGCGCGGCCTAGTTGGATAATGAGTCTCCGGTAGAGCCTCGGCCACCGCCAAAACTGTAGCCACTGCCAAGGTTTCTGCTTCGCTCTCTGCGGTAGACGCTGGACAGACGGGTCCCATACGTCATAGCAGGCTAGCGCAATTAGGATCCAGAATGTCCGTGGATCAAGTTGAAAGGTGACGTATTCCCCAGCGGCAAACAGAACTCTTTGGCGTAGCGCAGCCTCGATGCGCTGCGCTATATCGTGCAAAAAATGTACATCTCGCCACGCACGCATCTCGACGAGTGTCCACACGTCCTCAGAAAGACCATTGAACGGATTGAGGTTCAACAAGCGCCGCATCTCGAACACAACACGCCCCCGCCACGCAACGACGTCCAGCACGCGATCATTCACGGCTCCCTTGACCACACTGTCGTAAGAGCGATGAGCGTCAGGCGACGAACCCCGCCTGGTACGTTGCTCGCCGGTCAGTCTGCGCCAGTGCTCGGCAAACAGATTGCCCCAAGATGGACGTTTGCCGTCGAGAGCCTTTTGCAACACGTTCAAAGCCATCGTCTGCAACCATACGACGAGTCGGTCGGTGGTACCTGCGTCAAAGTGCATCGCGGTTGGATAATTTACATTTGATGTTCTCGTCTGTTCAACCATTTGCTCCAAGGTATGTGTACTTTTTGATTTGCAATGGCGAGCAAGTAAAAGACTGCGGCCAAAGAAATCAGACACGGCCAAAGCGGCTGGCGCTCTAGGGCGCTTTCTAATTGGCGAGAGAACACCAAATCCTCGCCAGGTTTGAATTGTCCACCGCCCATCTGGGCGATTTCTTCGAGCAGGTCTGCATTAAGGCCCCAACTCGATGCCTCTGTAGTCGCTCGGTCGTCAATATCGCTCTCCAGAGGAATCAAGATTGGGATGCGCTGAGCGCGGGCCAGCGCGTCGGGTCCTGCTTCTTCTACGACCAACGTTGCCCTCTGTGTGTTTTCGGTACGGGGCACTCGCTCTGTTCCCTCAAAAGTGGCAGGGGAACCCTGCACGGGTATCATATCAAAGCCAATAGTACCGGCCGGAATCTCGATCTGGACGTCTAGTTTGTCGACTCTTGGAATCCCGTTCGTTTTGCTCTTGACCTCGATGTTCAGGGTGAGTCTACTGCCATCATCTGAAACATCAAATGTGTAGCGGTCACGCGCAGCATAGGGCACGGTTTGCTCGATCCACTCTCGAATGGCCTTGTTTCCCCCTGGGTGATCGATCCATTCCCTGTCAAAGCTGCCCGTAAACACACCAACCCGACCTTGTCCACCCTGTCCGTACACGAGTACCGGGTCAATGAATTTGGGCCTTACGGCCACGAGTTCTGCGTCATCTTTGGCATACGTGATGGCCGCGCCGTTTATATTCAGCGCGGGGATGGTGAGGTTTGGCCCACCGCGAACACGCGCCATTGACAGTGGGATGAAGGCTCCTTTCTCAAAGGACTTTTGACGTGTTTCAGGCTCAAAGAATGGTATTTGAATCCGCCGTGGGTCAAAGGATCGATCAACCGTGAAAGGATCGGCCAGGTCGTTCAACGTCAAGTTGTCGGACGCGCGATTTCCACCCACATCGAACACCGTCGTCCGGCAGTCGGGGCGACACTGGGCAGTGTCGCGGTTGAATTCGTTATCCGATATAAAGATCAAACCGCAGTTTGTCATCTGGCGGTCGATGATCATTTCCAATGCTTCCTTGGGATCGGTACTGCCACCGGCAGTAATGTTGCCGATTTGTTCAAGTGCGTATCGTTTAATCTCTGCGCTTACCACCGTATCGGTCACAATGGGGATTGCACGGCTGTTAAATGCAATCACGTCCAGACGATCATCGGGCTCAAGTTGACTATCTACGATGTATTGTGCGATCTCGATAGCCTTGGCAATTTTCCAGCCCCCCATTTCATTCATTGAGTCGGAAGCATCAATCAGGATCACGACGTGGCGCGGCGGAGGCGCTATCGAGTAGGAGCGTGGATCGGTAAAGACGGGCAAGAGCGGAGCGATGACCGTGTTGTCATAAGTACTCAGAATGGTGTTGTCCTCTTCGCTAGCGCCCTCGTGGTCTCCATTTATCAGGATCAGCCCGAGGCCATCTTTCTCGACCGCCATTGCTAGCGCCTCGAGCGTGTCGGAACTAAATGCGCCAGCGGATACCTCGCTGATGACGACGCTGTCATACTGGCTCAGGTTCACGTCCGGGAGCAACTCATCGGGAGAGAATGTGTCTATAGCCGCAAAGTCACGAGGGATTGCCTCCGTCCACAAATAGTCGCCGCCGACCGCCAGCAGGTGGATAGGACGGTTGATGTGCGTAAAAAGACGGCGGTGATGCGTGGGCGTGTCAGAATCAGTGTCAACCAGCACCAGGTCCACGAACTGAATGCCTATGCCCTCGAACCCGATTGCGACACGAGGAGAGTGATACATGGATGACGGAAGAGAGTACGAGACGACGGAATTCCCTTCCCGTCCTACGTGCTCGACGATGTCGTCTTGTATACCCAAATTTCTCGATATTCTCAACTCGACGTTTACCGGCCGAGACCCAACGTTATAAACGACGCCACGGAAATGTGTGGTGGAGCGCGCGTTTACCGGATTGGGCAGATTGGCGGCTGTGATTGCTAACTCTGGAACCAGGCTCTCAATGGGGAGAATGTGAATCGGTATGCCTTGGCGAGCAAGCTGTTGGGCAGCCACGTATGCGTTTCCCACGGTATCATTCCCGTCGCTGACCAAGAGCACTTGTCCACGGCCTCCCGCCCTGGCAATGAGTTCTCCGGCACGAGTCAACCCTGCCCCGATGTCGCTGCCATCTCCGGCGGCAAAATTTACATCTGGGTCCAGGCTATTCAGGTGCGTTAACAATGAGGCCAGTGTAAAATCATCGTCGTGCGAGACGCCGCCACGAAAAGTGACAATACTCGCCGTGTATTGTTCCGGGGCGCTATCAACGATATTCTCTATCACGGGTGTCAACTCGTTGCGGATATAGTCCTCCAACCCACCATCCACACGAAGCACGCTGTCCGAAACGTCCAGGACGACGCACAAATGCTCTTCTTCGGGATCGGCGGGTATGGACCTGATGGGGTTCCACGCAGCCAACGCGAGGCAAATTGCCGCCAGGATGGTCAGCACAGTCACCGAAACCCGCCTGATTGGCGCCTTGCGGTTTCGGACGAGTCCGTACAACAACCGCACACCTGCAACGATGATCACGATCGCAGCCATTAGGGTAATCACCCAGTGCAGAGGCCAGGCATCAAACGGTTCAAAGTTGATAGCTTGCATCATAAAGTCCATCTGGATAATGTCAGGATACGCTCAATCGTCAAGAACAGTGTGGCGAGCGTAATCAGTATCAACCAAAGTGGAAATGTATCTGCGGCGGCGCGAAGCGGCTGGATGTCCTCGATACGGCCATCTGACCTTGGGGGATAGGTATATCCCTCGCCAGGGTGCAGCGCGCTGCGATTGCCTTCTCTAGTTGGATGTTGAGAAGACGTCAAGGTATACAACGGCGCTGGCGTATATTCTCCCAACAACCAACGCAAGGCATTAAAAAAAGCTGTGTTGGAAAAGGCTTCCAGGTTTTCGTCTGAATCAGAGACCGGCAATCCCGGCACGTAGGCTGCTGGTAACACATTGCTCGCAGCAAACCATGTCAAACCACCGTTATCATATAGAACTGATCGCAAAGGATCGTCCTCGGGCAAGCTGATACCCTGAATATCAAGCCTTTCGGCAACGTCAAAGTTGATGCCGTCTAATAGAGGGTTTTCGAAAAAGAACCGGATTTCTTTGCCTGCCTCGATAGAACCCTGCCCGTAACCACTGCCCACCAGCAGCACTGGTACGTCGTCGCTCTCTAGTTCTCCTGGGTACGAGATGATTCGTATGTGCGGATCACTCGCATCAGGTTGCCAGCCGAGTGTGTCCAGGAGGGTTTTGTCTTCCAACTGCCAGTCGGCGCGGATCTGCTCGACAAGGTCGTAGGCAATGGTCACTTGGTCGTCCAAAGAATACGCGCCGCCTTTGGATAATGCGAGTGTGTAATGCCCAACTCTTGGCAGAGAAACTAGCAGGGAAGAACGTCCGAGCCGGTCCCAGTTGACGTTCTCTAGTTTCATCTCATCATTGCGTTCGTCTGTGACTGTCAGAGTGGTTTCTAATGGGATGCTGCCATAAGCAGCCAATTCGACTTTAATCTCGCCGGTTGTGTTGAACACGGTGCCTGTTCTCTGGACGTTCACGATACCGACGTTATCCACCTGGGTAGCAACGTCTAGCCAAATCGTTTGAGTAGTCGTTTGGACGTCTCCGCTGGACAGGCTTTCTTCGTTGATCCACACTGGCGCTGGCATATCGGTGACGACGAGCACGTGTGTGGCTGGGCAACTGCTGTCACTATTCGATTCGGTAGAACGTTTGATAGAACGTTCGATCAAACCACGAACCAAGCCTACGTCGGTTCCCAGCGGGCGATGTTGGATACCGCTCACTGCGTCCAGAACTGCATCCGGCGAGACATTGGGTTGGATATTTTTTTCACCCAGATCAAAAGTATAAAAGTCGATACACACGTCACTGTCTAGTTTGTTCAGGTGTGTGACCAACCTTTCCACCTGGCGACAAGCGAGGTCGATGCGAGTTTGACTGCCTTCCAGCGTGCTCATACTCGCCGACGTGTCGAGTGTGATCCAGACCCCAACGTGCTCCTGTTGGGGTTTGATGTCGATAGCAATCTTTGCGCAGATTGCGGCTATCAGAAGCATCACGAGAGTCATGCACTGCAACACAAATATCCAAGTCAAACGCAGAGTGCGCCAGCGAGGAACCTGGATGTCCGGTGCTCTTTCTTCTACTTGAAAGAATACAGCAGACGATATGGGGAATTGTGTGTAGTGTGGGCTAGTCAAGTAGAGAACGATCAATGCTGCAATCGTTGTCCCGATTACCCCAGTGGCGATAGCGATAATCATACGTCTCTCATAAATAGGCGTTGCAACAAACGGTCCTCTACGAACCGGGCCTTGAAAAACTCGGCAATATGCTCGTGCAAATCGCTGCGTGCATCCCACGACCAGATGGTATGATCGGCAACGCTCAAAAATGCGTGTTTGTGCTTGTTAACCATTGTACCAACAGAAGCGATCATATCATCGGTGACAACGAGCCTCTTTTCGCTTGTGCCTGGGCCAAAAATGGCTCGGGCACCGCGCCCTAGAGTGAATTGCTCATAGCGCCAACTATCGAGGTCCACGAGAATCACCCAGCGCATTTTGTCTTTTGCCATTTTGATACGATGCAACAGACGCCGAGCCTCACCTTGCTCTTGATGACCAAAGTAAAAATCGGTGAGAATGATCCAAACGGAGGCAGGTGGAAGACATCGATCCAATTCTGAAGCATTGAACTGCTCATTAAAGGTAATTTTGCCTGCGACACGATCTATTTCTGGACGGATGCGGAGCGGGTCGTTTGTCCCTCTGAACTCGTGCAGCCGCAGCCGAGTCCCAAACAGCGGATGCAAGACAACTCGATCCCCGGCACGCAGAGCAACAATCGACAGTGCTTCTGCCAGCCAACGAGCGACCTGAAGTTTGGAGATATTTACAGCAGAGCGTGAATTGCTCTGGAGAGGACGGGGCCAAGTCATCGTCTCACGCGTATCAATTGAGACTACCAGTTTCAAATGTTCCTCGGCCATGAACTTGCGAACTAGCAAGTCTTCCCAGTAATTCGCACTGCCCTTGGCCATCGTACGCACAGACGCGCGCCAGTCGATGTGGCGAACGTCATCACCGATTGTGTACCGGGCGTACTCTTGAAACTCGAGGCTCTGTCCCATTCTGCGGGTGATATGACCACCGACCAAATGGGGACGGACGTGACGTCGCGCTCTGAGCCGGTACTGTTCCAGAAAAGACATAGACACGGGTAGGTTGGAGAACTCCATGATTCAGTATATTATACTCTCGACAATTTCGCTCAGTGTTATCTTGAACAATCTCGATTGCTCGCGGGCGTGTCTATCCTGCACAGGTGTACAAGCATTGCACAAATCGCGCAAGTAATAGTCCAACAGCCGGGTGTCAGGTATACCAGGATATTTACCCCGATATTCTTCGTGCCCATCGTACCGCAGCTTGACGCGGTGGCGTAACGTAGGAATGATGATTTTGGCGAGGGCAATGTTGTCTGCCCAGGTGGTCGTTTCAAAGAACAGGCACCATGCTTTGGTTCCTCGCATCATAGCGGTAGCAGCACGTGGCCCCAAACCGTATTCGAGCATATTGACAAGTTCTTGGCGCGTCTCGCGGGATTTTTTGTCCAGGCTATCACTCTCGTTTGAGCGGTTGTTGGTAACCAGAAACAGGTTCTTGATGTGTTCACGCACAATCGGATCCGGTTCCATACACCGAATATATTTGCGCAGATTTTGGTACCATTGAAGCGATACTTTGAACTCACAAGCTGCCCGGACAGACTTTTCTTCTGTTTCAGCTTTGGGAGCGGTTGGATCGATTACGCCAGTATCCTTTGCCATGATCAAATCGAGCACATCGCCACCGGGCACGGGCATGAGGATTTTGAACATGAAACGATCCGACTGCGCTTCTGGCAACTGATATGTACCTGCGTGATCGATGGGGTTTTGGGTAGCCAGCACCATGAACGGCATCATCTCGTCTGTTTTGTCGTCTTTGGTCTCTTTGAATTCTCCCGATGGGACGTGATAGCACTTGCCGCCAACTGTGACTTGGCGCTCTGCCATTGCTTCGAGCAATGCAGACTGCGTTTTGGGCGTGGCCCGGTTGATCTCATCCGCGAGCAGCAAGTTGCGAAATACCGGGCCTGGCTGGAAGGTAAACGTCGAAACATACCCCCCCCCCGTGCCGCTTGGCATCTCTGTGCCGATAATGTCGGTGGGCATAAGATCAGGAGTGAACTGGATGCGACCAAAATCAAGGTTTAACGTATAGCTCAACGTTTTGACCAGTTGAGTTTTGCCTAGTCCGGGGTTGCCCTCCAACAGAACGTGCCCGTCAGAGTACACAGAGATCAGGCACAGACGAATGACGTCGTCCATCCCATACATGTGTTTTTTGACGCCATCCACTATAGCATCGACAAAGACTCTACTGGATTTCCGTTCCTCTAGAGATAAACTGTCATAGGTCATAGTTACCACCCCAACCCATCGCCAAGTAGGGCGATGATCCAATTGTGAATGTACTGAATAGGCGAGAGAGAGGGGCTCAAATCTGTAGCGATAGGTGCGTTGTCTGGATCGCCGTCGCCATCGGAGACAGTTCCCCCAGGTGGTTCTGGCGGGCGAGTCGGTGGTTCAGTGCCTCTGCGCGTCGATTGTAACATCATAGGTGGAATCTCCACTTCAATGCACTGACCAAGAGTCGGCGGTTCCGGTGCAACTCTCGGTGATGGTTGTCGCTCATCTTCCCTATCGGATGAAGGGTCTTGCTCCCTTTCTGGCTGTTGCTGCCTTGGACTTGACTCACCGCCTCCGTCGGAATTACCATTGTTGTCGTTTTGTTCGTTTGATTCATCAGAATCCGAGTTCCCTTCCTCATCTCTACGAGGTCCGGCGTCATCATTAGGGGGTGTGGATCCATCCTCATTATCAGGGGGGGCAGTGCGGCCTCCATTGTCAGGGGATCCAGTTTCGTCTTTGTTGTCAGGGGATCCAGTTTCGTCTTTGTTGTCAGAGAACATGGTTTCGTCCTCGTTACCAAAGGGAGTCGCTGTGGCCTCGACACTGATGTCATCTTGCCCTTTACTCTCTTCAGGGGTAATAACCTCATCTTCTTCCTCGCCCTCATCAGGGGCGATAGCCTCATTTTCTCCCTCATCATCGTCGCGTGGGTGAGGATAGCTGTGCGCACGGTCGCGAGGTTGGAGAACGTTACTTGCACCCTCACCATTGCCGGTAGTGGCGTCGTCCATCGATGTGTTCTCGTCGCTCGTTGTGCTGGAAGAGGGGGTGGCGTCTTGAGTGCCGCTTTCGTTTGGACCGCCAGGGTCCGACGCGGTCGAGCCGCCATCGTTCCCGCTCCCATCAGTGGTCGTATCGGGAGAGGGGGTGGCGTCTTGAGTGCCGCTTTCGTTTGGACCGCCAGGGTCCGACGCGGTCGAGCCGCCATCGTTCCCGCTCCCATCGGTGGTTGTATCGGGAGAGGGGGTGGCGTCTTGAGTGCCGCTCTCATTTGGGCCGCCAGGGTCCGA